>NZ_NQWI01000088.1 GCF_002532535.1 Candidatus Viridilinea mediisalina | reverse complement strand
TCATCGCGCAGTTGCTGGTTCTCGACGCGCAGCGCGGCGTTTTCTGCCGCGAGCGTCTCAACGAGGTTCAGCACCTGCACCACGATCTGGCGCGTGGCCACATCAGGAATGGTATCGGGGTTGATGTCAGGAATCTGCATACAGGTAGTCTACCAGAACTTCACCACGCCGTCACGCACCGCCCAGTGGTTTTGGAGAGGATACTCTTGCACCTGTAATTGACGCAATCGCTGCGGGTGACATCCCGGTGCTGGCCTTGACCGACAATGAGCGCGTGCTGGCCACCGCACTGCCGCAAAGACTCAATGCTGGCGAATGCGAAGCAATTGCGCTCTGTCACCAGCGCCGCATCCCCTTGCTCAGTAATGATCGACGCGCCGTGCGCTACTGCCAAACCAATGGGATCGATGTAGTTGATCTGCCCGCGATCCTGCGCCTCTGCTGGACACGGCAGATCATGACCGCTGCCGACGTGGCGCAGATCATCACACGCATGGAGCATGTCGAGCGGCTCACACTAAGTGACGCGCAGCGCGAAGCGATCTTCGCTCCGCAGCGGCGACGGCGCTAGGAAGCGCACCACTTGATCAACAACATTGCTTTTGCGCTACTGTGAATGCATGCATCTACTACAACAATTGCGCGACTGGCAGGTCAGTCGCGCAATTGGCGCAATAGGTGGACGCAGGAATCATGTTTCCACCCACTCTCCTCCTTTGGTGCAACGCCGTTGGTGCATGATCTACACCATATCGCCCCTAATTTGGGCGCATTTGCGCTAGAGGATAGCATATAAACTAGACATGATACCAAGCATCACCAGAGCGGAAGATTGTTGAAGTTCTGTCTAGCCCCCAATCTACAGGAGACAACAGATGCAACCAGCTATTGAGCGTATGCGGGCATTTTGGCACGCGAGCTTATTGAACAAGATGGTATTTCTGAGCCTTATCGGACTCCTCTGCTGCTGCTGTCCGTTGGCTTTAGCTACCCCCAATAACGAGCAAAGCACGGCCCAATCGCCGCTACAAGCGACAGAACCCTCACAACCCACGCAGCACACACAAGCGACACGCCCCCCGCAACCGACACAGCCCCCACCTGGTTACGTCACACGTACAGACTATAGAGATCAGTGGGCATTTACTGTAGACGAAGGCACCATCCAGTGCCTTCCCGGTAATCATGTCGTACTACAAACCCGTCAAGGTGTCTATGCACTCAACGGAACAGCATCAGGGAGCGGGCGCTACAAGCCGCTCGAAGAGATATGGCTACCTAACCCAAGCATTCCTGGTACCAAGATCAGCGTAGGGCCATTCATCACTATAGGAACATCACTTTGTCAATGAACACCGCCAGATAGAATGGACACAAACATCAGTAGCTGCAACTCGCAGTAATAGAACATCAGCAGAGGAATGACCCCAATGACAAGCGCAACCGGCGCGCCAAACCATGGCGAACTGAACACGACAGTGATCGCCCGCTTAGAAGGCAAGAGTTCACTGGTAGAGATCCTACAGTACAACGAACTTCGTGGCAGTGAGGACATAAGGGGCGCTCAGAATCTCTTCTTTGCCCAACAAGTTGGTTTACGGCTCAAGCAGGTACGCATCACCTTGCGCGACAGTGACGCCATTATTGAGGCTGGTGGTCTACATTTTATGCACGGCAATATCAACCTAGACAACCAAGTAGGAGGCTTAGGTGGCTTTATGAAGAAGATGGCCGCCAATGTCATGACCGGGGAGGCGACCTTTAAGCCCCGCTATCGCGGCACTGGACATATCTACTTGGAGCCAACCTTCGGCCATTTTCTTCTGATTCGCCTAGAAGGTGATGAAGCGATTGTCGAAAAGCAGATGTTCTATGCAGCCGAAGGAACCGTTGATGTAGGCGTAGCTATGCAAAAGCATATCTCCGCAGGCGCAATGGGTGGCGAAGGCTGGTTCCAGACGAGTGTACGCGGAGTGGGCTGGTGCGTGCTGAACAGCCCCGTTCCCGCTGAAGAGGTCGTCCGGATCACGCTGAACAACGAGAAGCTCAGTGTAGACGGGACGTTTGCCCTCCTACGCAAAGGGAAGATCAATTTCAAAGTTGAAAAATCAACCAAGTCATTGTTTGGCACCGCCACAAACGGAAGGCTGCGCTCAACGGCTTCGCCCGCTAACTGATCGAGGAGCAGGACCTGCTCCAGCGCAACCCCATGCGCACCGTGGCCCTCCCCGCGCAGCCACTGTTCGCCCCCCGCGAGCTGTCGGGTGACCAGCGATTCATCCTCCGCTCGCTCGTTGAGCGCGACGGCGCGCCACGCACGGCTGCCCTGTTCGCGCTGGGCTACTGGGCCGACTGTCGGGTCAGCGATGTTGCCTGGCTTGAACACCAGCACACCCACCTCACGCCCAAGGCTAACTGGATCCACGTCGGGTACAAGGGCGGCAAGGCCCGTTGTCTTTGTATTGCTCTCCACCGGATTGCGACATAAAGAATCTGTACCGATCAATCTCGATAGCTTGGCACCACATGCCATCACCCCCGCCCCCGCCCCCGCCGCCGTGGCACGGCAACTGGTCGGATCGGCTCGTAGGCTTTTAAGCCCTGGTCGCCAGTGAGTATCTCGACGGCATAGCCCAATTGCGCGTAGTACTCAGCCACATATTTGATGGTTGCATCGCCAAGAGAGAGCTTTTCGGCTGCGAGGTCGGGCCAGGATTCAGCCAAGTCTTTCAGCTTTTCTGCCGACCATAAGACCGATTGATCAGAGAAGGCAGCCCAGGGCGACTCTTCGTCGGCGCTTTTTCGTATGAGGTCGGCTAGGGCTTGGCCGCGATTCCTTTGGCTGTGCTTGGCCTGGGCAATGTGGTTGCCTGTTTCGATAATGCTGGCAAGCGGAAGTACGAAGGTCGTCTTTTTCGCCCTCTCTGCCTTGAGCTTGTCGTCAACTCGTTGCTTCCCCCACTTGTCGTGTTCTGGCCCGCATGTCTCCATGCCCGGCACCGCTAACCAGACACACAAAATGCTAGTGTCAATGATGAGAACCCGCTTGCTCATACGCCCTCCCGTTTGAGCGCGGCCTCAATGCGGCCTCTGCTGGAGAGGCTTCCTAAGCTGCCACCTGCGATCAATTTGGGTAGTTGGTCGAGCGTCTCAAGTTGCGTTAAACGGCTATACCCGGTGGCCTCATCCCGATGAGCGACCACAATGAAGGGGAGCATCTTCACCCCAGCCGCATCGAGCAGCGCGGGGTTGTGAGTGGTGGCCAGAATATCGATGTTGTGTTCCTTGCCTAGCATCTTCAGCATGTCAAGCAGAACGTGCGTGCGTGATGGGTGTAAACCATTGTCCACCTCTTCAATCACCAGCAGACTCCCCGGTTCCCGCGTGAGCAGCGCCGTTACGATGGCGAGGTAACGCAGCGTGCCATCGGACATACCGCGTGCATCCACTTCATGCATAGACTGGCCTTCCCACCCCTCTTCGCAATAGAGCATGGCATCGGTCTGGAATTTTCCGACCAGTTCAGTCCAAACCCGTTTGATGTCGCGTTCAGGCAACGCCTTGAGATAGTGGGTGAGCGTCGCTTCAACCCGTGCCTTGTGCTCATGCTCAAGCCCAGCCAAAACGCCCGCAATATTGGAACCATCGGTCAGGAGCCGTTCTGACAACGGGCTATAGGTGCGCATATGGCTAGGAATGGGGTCAAAGACAAAGATCTTTTGCAACTGCTGCAGCACCAACTTTGCGCCTTCAATAGTCTCTCGCTTAACGTTCAACGTCTCGATCTGAGACAGAATGGCGTGAGAACGGTTCAAATCATGGCGTTTGCCCCAACCTTGCGTTCCGGTTGAGAAGTAGGTAGGGATACCAGGCGCGTTCGCCTCTTCCTGCTTCGTCTGGAAGAGCAGCTTCTCTTTAGGACTCTTGCGGCGGGGGCTATAGGTCAACAGGGCAAGGGCTTCCGCATAGACTTCGGCCCGCGTGCCATTCACCAACACCGCCAACTCGTAGCGGTAATCTTGCTGCTCTTGGTGACTGCCAACCGTGATGGTAAGCCGGAACATCCTCTCCGGCTTGCGGCAAACCCACTCCATTCCCCCGCGCAACGCAGGAAGATTCACGTCGCCAGCAATGGCGGGAAAGAGTGCAATACCTTGGCTTATGCGATGCAGGAAGAGCAGCGCATCGAGTGCATTGGATTTGCCACTGGCATTACTGCCAATCAGGAGTGTGAGTGGATCAATGTATAAGGTTGCGTTGGCAAAGCTTTTCCAGTCTTCTAGTTTCAGTTCTTTAAGCATCATTATTCTACTTTCAAGTAACGATACACCGTCGCCTTCGAGATGCGATACTCCTGCATCAGTGTGCGGATCAATACGCCCTGCTGACGCCGCTGCCGTAGCTCGGCGACCTGCGCTGGGCTGAGTTGCTTGCTGCGACCAAAGGTGACGCCGCGTGCCTTGGCGAGGTGGATGCCATCCAACTGGCGCTCGGCGCGCAGCTCGGTCTCGAATTGGGCAATGGCCCCCAGCATGTGGAAGAGCAGCCGCCCCGTTGCGTCGCTCGTGTCGATCTGCTGGTCGAGAACTTGGAGATGCACCTCTTTGCGGCGCAACTCGTCGGCGATCTGGCAGAGGTGGAGCGTCGAGCGCGCCAGGCGATCGAGGCGCGTCACCACAAGTGTATCACCCTCGCGTACATACTCCAAGCATGCCACGAGCCGTGGGCGCTTGCCGGTCGCACTGCGCTGCTCTTGGTAGATCTTGTCGCAATCTTTGAGTTTGGCCAATTGCACTTCCAAACTCTGCCCCACTGAACTCACCCGCGCATAGCCGATGCGTGCCATAGCTATTGTCTTTCAGATATGTTTCTGGAACCTCTGGGATCGTGGGAGGGATTTTCGGGGAGGGCTTCGCCCTCCCCGAACCCCTCCCTTGGCGTTGGGGCTGCGCCCCAAATCCCCATCGAAGTGGCTTCGCCTCCCCGAACCCCTCCCTTGGCGTTGGGGCTGCGCCCCAAATCCCCATCGAAGCGGCTTCGCCTCCCCGGAACTCCGCGCTTATGTCTCACAATATCTAATAGATACTGAGAATTACATTATAAGCCATACCCTGAACCCTATGTTCATCAATCGCACCCAGGAGTTGACCTTTCTCAGCAGCCTGCTTACCCGTGAGCGTCCGGGGCCGGGGCAGTTGGTGCTGCTCTATGGCCGGCGGCGCGTGGGTAAGACGGCGCTGCTGCGCTATTGGGCGACGCAGTGTGGCGTCGCGGCGACCTATTGGGTCGCGGAGCGGGAGTTGCCAACCTATCAGCGGCGGCGTTTCTACGCCCGTTTGCTGGGGGTGCCCCTGGAGCAAGCGCCGATCTTTGCTACATGGCCCGATCTCTGGCAGGCGGTTGCGCGCCACCTTGAGGGACGGGCGCATATCATCATGCTTGATGAGTTGCCCTATGCGGTTGAGGCCGACCCGACGATTCTCTCGGCGCTGCAGCATGCCTGGGATCACCATTTTCAACATGCACAGGTGCGTATCTTCCTCTGCGGATCGCAGGTGCATGCGATGGAGACGCTGCTGACGGGTTCGTCGCCACTCTTTGGGCGTATGACCGGCCATACGCGGGCCCGCGCCGCATCGCGGTCTGGCGCTACAACCAGCATGAAGGCGGCGCCAGCTTTCAGGCCCGCGCCCAACTAGCGTTCGTTCACGAGCATTGGGGGGCATCTGATCCGGCTAGTGGCGTTTGTTAGAAGCCGAATAGCCGACGCAGGGCCTCGATCAGCCAGATGATCACTTCGGGCTGGAACCGTCCGGCAACCGTGGTGAGCAGCATGAGCAGCCAGGATTGAAGCCGACGCAGGCCGTCGTAGTCGAGCCGGTCGTAGGCGGGGCCATATTCGTAGCGGTAGAGTAGCGCCTGAAGTACGCCCGCCTCGCGGCCCAGAAAGTCCCAGGCGCGATCCCAGCGGTAGGGCCAGTGGAGCAGCAGAGCGATGAGCAAAATCAGCAGGATAGGCAGGATGGGCAGAATCAGGCCGAACATAGGTTGGTCCTCTCAGAAGCTGTCTGAAAAGCTGGGGGACATACGCTGGAGTGCCGGCTTTAGCCGGCTAAAGCCGGCACTCCAACACCAACCCATAGACTTTTCAGACAGCCTCTCAGCATCCCGAAGGATGTGATGGGCCGAGGTTGCGCCCCCTCGACCCACTCCACCATCTGTGATCGCCTGAGCGCGGATGAAGCGGCGGAGATTGCGACCGCCTGCGGACGGAGAGGGGGCGCAGGGCTAAAGCCCTGCGCTGCTACGCGAAGCCCGCTTCGCGGGCTCAACCTGAAGGGTTCGCAGCCCGCGAAGCGGGCTTCCTCCGCATAGCAGCCGCAGGCTCGGTGGCTCGGTGGCTGAGCTTGCCGAAGCCAGCTTGCCGAAGCCAGCCTGTCGGCGTGCGAGGTCTTGAAGAACGTCGTGTAACGGGAAATTCAAACTGTCGGGTAGCTAGTAGGCGAAAGAATCACCATCAGGCAGCGCAACAGCGGCATACGCAATCCCAAACGCCTTTGGCAATGGGATCGGGGGTGTCGCAGTCCGCCTATAGGAACACTGGCCCCGCTTCGCGGGTGCGAACGTAGAGTACTGGTACGTACCAAGAGTGGCGCTCCGGCTCGGCGATGTAGAGCGCGTCGCGGGCGCGGCTAACGGCGGCTTGGACGCTGTGACCCTCAGCTAGGGCGCAGTAGATGGCTTGGGCGGCGCACTGAATGGCTGCAACTGTAACCCCAAGTTGCATGCCAACAACCAGCGGCACGCCAGCCGCACTCAACGCCGGGGCGACACCCGTTAGCAAGCTTGTGCGCCCGCTTTCAATCCCTGGCCCCTGTGCGCTTCGGCATGCGGCAAGCAGCACCATGCGTGCCCCCCGTAACGCCACCGCGATCTGGTCAGCATCTACCAGATCGGCGGAAGCAGTAGGCGTGGATGGATCGAGCATCAGCACACCGCGCCCCTCGGCGTACCAGCCGTGGCCGGTGTAGTACACAATGTCGGGTTGCATGCCCATAGCCCGGATAAGATCATCGCGGCGCACCGGGCTGAGCCTCGTGATCACAACATTGCCCTGTGTCTCCAGGGCGTGCCAGAGCTGATCCAGATGGGCTTGGGTTACGGCTAGGTCATCGGGAGTACGCTGCACATGCTGGCGCGCCTGGCTCTGGGCTAGGGTCAAAGCCACCATGCCCTGTTCGCGCACGAGGGCCGCATAGAGCGCCTGCCCCACCCGGCGCGGCAGATCCGCAGGCAGGCACATGGGATCGTCAAGCAGCCCGATGGCATGCAGATTCTCGCGGTCGTGATAGTCTAGGGTGAAGGCTGGGTGCTGCTGGTGTTCGAGCGCACGCAACACCGCAGCGAGCATGTGCCCGCAATAGGGCGCAACGAAGTGGCTGGTGTAGCCCCCAAGCTCGTCGGCCTGCCAGCGCACCTGGGTGCCAGTGGGCGTCGGCGTGAATTGGAGGGTGAGCAGCAATGCCGGCGAGCGGCCTAGTTCGCCGGATAGCTCAGGGGCGCATGCAGCCCCGTAGCGGTTCGTGGCGGTAGCATGGGAATCTGAGCCACGCGCTATCGCCGAGTTGATCGCAATGATCTGGGCGGGCGGCAGTGCCGGTGGAAACACCGGGCCATCAGGCTGCACATTCTTCGTCGCCGCCCTACCGCCCTCTTCAGCAACCGCCGAACCGAGGTAGAGCGCACTGGCTACGCTTTCGCCCGCCCCCTGCTCTAGCCGTGCAAGCGCCGCACGCAACTCCGCGACCTGCACCTTCAGGGTGTCGAGCGAATCGGCCAGAGCGTAGCTGAATCTCTCAGCGTCGCGCAGTTGGTTGTAGATCGCGGGCAGATGGGCAAGTTGAGGTTGCAGCGCAGCAAGCCGCCCAGCGAGGCTGGCAAGCACGAGCGCATGGTACTCGCTACGCGCCGCATCGTCGCCAATCAGTTCGTCGCGGAAGGTGCGCGCCACGCGGGGCAGCAGATCCTTCTCTAGCAGAGCGCGCTGACGCTCATCATGGCCATGGAGCAGACCGCCAAGCGCACCAGCGAGCGCTTGTTGAGCCCCAACGGCATCAGCGGGTGTCTCGCTCGGATCGATAGTGGCAACCGCAGCGGCACAGTCGCGTACCAGATCAAAAGCACGAGTATCCACCTGACACCCGTAGCGCGTGCGATAGTCAACCTTGAGCTCCTCGACAGCGCGGCGGATCGCCCGCCGCCCCGCCTCGGCCAGCGGCGTCGCGCCAGCGGAGCGGCGGGCAAACGTGCTCCACAGCCCCCCCACGCCCTCAGCGGCCCAATTGACCGCCACGCCGCCCGCCGAATTCATCAGCAGCGCATTACCAGTCAGCGCACTCGCGCCGAAGAGCAGCGCCCCAGCAACGGTCTTCTGTAGATCACTTGCCATTAGCGGGGTCCTTTAGCTTTTAGAAGCTGTCTGAAAAGCCAGTTGGCACACACTGGAGTGCCGGCTTTAGCCGGCTAAAGCCGGCACTCCAACACCAGTTCATAGACTTTTCAGACAGCCTCTTAGGGATGAGGCACGGCACCGCACCCTTGACAAACGGACAGATCCTTGTAGGGGCGTAGCAGCGGCCATTCACAAAATCATGTCGGCACCGCAAGCCAAAGGCCGCTGCTACGCCCTCCCCGTCGGCGTCACACCATCCCGCAGCAATGCCACGGTGGGCCATTGGGATGCAATGATGATGTGTGCGTTTGCCATGCATGCGGTGGTGGTTGGCGTCCCATCCCATGACATCCGCCACGCATGCGATGGATTGGTGATCGTGACCGGGCAGGGCGTAGCAGCGGCCCGGACGCTCCCTCCTACGCGGTGATCCCTAGAGTGGGCCGCTGCTACGCCCCTACATGTTCTTCCAAATTTTTTGGTTCCCCTACCCCTCCCCGCGCGCCTCGGCCAGCGCCGCCGCCAATTCAACCAGACGCGGCGCGTCGGGCTCCAACTCCCGCGCCCGCGCCAACTCCTCAGCCGCCTCGGCGAGCCGCCCCAGGCTGATCAGTGTGCCGGTGTAGTTGCGCCGCCACATTGCGACGTCGGGTTGGAGTGCGATAGCGCGCGCTCCGGCAGCAAGGCAGGCATTGTGATCGCCAACATGCTCAAGCGCAACGCTAAACGAGTTATACCAGTTACGAGTGATGAGTGGCGAGTGACAAGCAGGGTATACCTCATTGCAATGCGGTCTGACGTAATCTGCTATGCGGCCTGTTCAATGGTAATTGGTATTAGGGAAGCGGAGGTTGTTGATTGCCCCGTTGCTTGACCACCCTGAGCGAAGGTTCGTAGGAACGTTCCTGTTTGCGCCGTAGGTAGTGCCGACGTTAGTCGGCTTCCCATTGCTGCCAAAGACCTCAGCCGACTAAAGTCGGCACTACGATGCCTGCCCATGGACTATTCAGCATGACAGGCTGCTGGGATGCGTAACAATATCCGCTTCCCTAAAGCACATTGGGAGGCCATGTTCTGCAATCTACAATCTACAATCTACAATCTACAATCTGCAATCTGCAATCTGCAATCTACAATCGTAAATGGCGTAAGCCCTCGATCCGCGGACCAAGAGCGGCCACCAGGTTCGCATCGCCCACCTCTTCAGCCTGGGCCAACAACTGTTCAGCGGCTACAATCAGGGGCTCTTCAAGTTCAACCGGAACCTGCTGCCAGAAGGCGTCCAACTCCTCGTCTTCATGCATCTGGAGCAGTGCAGCGATCAGCATCTGGATGAACAACGCCGGGTCTTGCGCCAGCGCACGCTGCAACGACGCCTCGTCGGTAACACCGGCGGCAGCCAGGCGGGCTTGGATTGCTTCGTGCAGCGCAGCAGACGGCTGATCAGGTGCATCAGCCAACCACGCTGGCAGCGGTCCGACCGCGAGTTCAGCCCAGAGTTCGGCGAACTCGCCACCAAGATCTGTGCGGAAGCGCTGCAACAACCCCATGATCCGTTGCTGATACTCTGCGTGTCCCTGTTGCTGGAAGATGGTCAGCGCCGCGATGCCGCAGCGTAGCGCCTGGCTTAACCGCGTGCGGCGCTGCTCGGCTGGATCATCCGCCAACATACGATGCAGATTGAGCAGATTGCCCTGCGTCATGGCATAGTCGAGCGGTGCGCTCTCGGGCGTATAGAAGCGCAGCGCTTCGTCGTAGGCCGCGAGGGCGGCGCGCAGCCGCGCCCGCCGATCCTCCCCCGCCAGGCTGGCGATCGCACTGAGGATCGCTGCCCGGTTGTTCTGCGTTGCAGCATAGGCGAGCGGTGCGCTCTCGGGCGTTCTGAAGCGCAGCGCTTCGTCGTAGGCCGCGAGGGCGGCGTGCAACCGCGCCCGCCGATCCTCTCCCGCCAGGTTGGCTACGCGGCTACGGGCGTTCCCAATCAACACCCATGCGCTCGCTACAGCGCTGGGCGTCCCGCGCTGCTCTGCCGCCGCGAGGGCTTCTTCGCACCAGACTAGCCCCTCGCGGGCGAGGCCAAAGGCGGCCTGGAGTTCGGCGCAATCGCCGATCAGTTGTTGGGCGCGGTTGAGGTCGTTGGCAACCGCCCAGGCGAAGGCGTGGCGCAACTGGGGTAGTTCAGCACGCATGCGGATGGGGCACAGCCCCACCATCCCTATTATGTTGCGCTGTGGCGGCGAAGCCGCCACAGCGCAACATAAAACCCTAACCCTAACGTTGCTTAAAGATCGACAGGTGCAGCCGCGACTCGTGGCCACACTCACCACAGGCGCTACCATTGAGCCCAACGAGGCGTGAGACCCCGCCGGTGCGGGTGATCAAGGTATGGTGGCATGCGGGGCAGCGGGTAGCTTGGTTGGGTTCAGAGCCATAGACATACTGCAAGCCATGCTCCATGCCCAAGCGGCGTGCCCGCATCGTCGCGGCACTCGTCTCGCTGCCCGCATCACCCGGCAGCACATGCCAAGGCGTATGAGCGCCAAGGGCCTCTTTGATCCACCCAACAAGGGCACGCAACTCATCAACACTATCATTGACCCCATGGTGGATGCGGGTTGTCACCTCCATGTGGCATTTCCAGTGGTGGCGGGTACGTTCAGCTACAGCCAAAACCTGACGCCAATCGGGTAGACCGCCCAAACGCGCATAGCTTGCCGCACTGAAACCACGAAGATCGAGGTTCATGCCGTCAAGGTAGTGACCAAACTGATCGAGCGCCTCCAACGTCATCGCGCCAGTGGTCACAATAGCGGTATAGCGACTGGCGGCGCGGCTGAGTTGAATTAGGCCACGCACATACTCGTGGTTCACGGCAGGTTCGCCAAAGGCCCACACGACGCCCCGGCAGAGCCGTTCAAGCGCAAAGTTGGCGGCGCGATTAGCTTCAAGCTTACGCTGCTTGGCAGGATCGAGTGGAATGGAACCATAGGGGCCGCGCCCCTGATCAGTGACCGTCGCATACCCCCAGCCACCAATGGCCAACACCAATGAATCGGGAAAGAAATGCCAAAGGCGATGATCCTCAATCGGGCCGATCGAGGCTCCAGCAATCAACCCGTGGTTGTGGAGTACAATCCCCTCGGCTGAACCGGAGCGCATCTGACAGCGCCCTGTCGTGCCAGGAGGTAACGCGCAATGCCACTGGCATGCATTGCAGACCGGCACACCATCCGCGCCCACGGAGGTCAGATCGGCCAGTTCGGGCTGATTGGTCATGATGAGCTTCCTAGAGGCTAAATATCTCTGGCGCTTTGTGCATGGCTCAGGTATAATACCTGCGCCCCTGTTAGCGCATGCTCCACAGTGTGGCTGAGACTATTGTAGCGTAATATTATAGGTGTGTGGGCGGACGATTCGCCGCACATGCCTGCCATGGATGCATGGAAGAGACACCACGGCGGTCTGCTGCTCCCTTGGAAGCCTCACATTCTTCTGTTCCGCCGCTTGCGCCTAGTGAAGATCGCCCCTGGGATGAGCCAGAAGCTCAGGTTCAGCAGCCTGCACGCCGCTTTCGCGTGCGGGGTGTTGTGCGTGAATTGCTAGAAACCGCGATCTTCATTCTGTTGATCTTCTTCATTGTGCGCGGTATCGTGCAGAACTTCAAGATTGAAGGCTCCAGTATGGAGCCGACATTGCATAGTGAACAGTATATTCTGGTTAACAAGCTAGTTTATTTCCATTTTGACATCAATGCGCCCTTGCGCTTGCTGCCCGGCCAAGAGGAGCTACCGCCCCGCGTGATCTACCCCTTCTACCAGCCCCGCCGAGGCGACATTGTGGTCTTTGAGTATCCCCAGGATGTGACCAAAGATTATATCAAACGGGTCATCGGCGTGCCAGGTGACGAGATTGATATTCGTGATGGTGAGGTCTTTGTCAATGGGCAGCAGTTGCATCAGCCCTTCCTAGAAGGCGCTCCGACCTACTGTGTCTTTGGGTATGCCTGCCAATCCGATACGGTCGTTGTGCCCGAAGGCCATATCTTTGTGATGGGCGACAATCGTGGCAATTCGAGCGACTCGCGTGAATGGGGTTCGTTGCCCTTTGATCGGGTGGTTGGCCAAGCTTGGCTGATCTATTATCCGGTTTCGGCTTGGGGGCTGGTGCCCCATTTTGATCATGTTGAGCTTACACGTTAACAGGTAATGAAGCTGTCTGAAAAGCCAGGGGGCGCACACTGGAGTGCCGGCTTTAGCCGGCTAAAGCCGGCACTCCAACGCCAACCCATAACGTTACCGTACACAAAATATGCACATCGCCATCAACGCCCATCTGCTCGCCCATACCCGTTCCTTTCGGCGCGCTGGGGTTTCACACTACATTGAGCAACTGCTGATTCATCTGGGGCAACTCGATCACGTTGGGCGTTATAGTGTCTATACCACCCGTGGGCTGGATCAGCAGGCGTTAGGTTTGCCAAGCAACTTTCGGGTTTTGCCAAGCCGTTGGCCAACGATCAATCCACGGGTGCGGATTCCCTGGGAGCAGTTGGTTGCGCCGTTGTTGCTGCGCCAGATTCGCGCCGATCTGTTTCATGGTGTACTCAATATCGCGCCGTTGGTCTGCCCGGTGCCAACCGTGATCACCATTCACGATTTGGCCTTTATCCGCTTCCCAGAGACCTTTCGGGCCTACAATCGCACCTACCTTGATTTTGCAACACGGCTGAGTGCGCGACGGGCCAGCGCGATTCTGGTTGTTTCTGAGCATACCCGGCGTGAAGTAATTGGGTTGCTCGGGGTACCAAGTGAGCGGGTGGTGGTAACGCCCAATGCTGCGCGGGCCCACTTTGCGCCCCCGTCTGCGGCAAGCCTTGCGGCCTTTCGGGCGCGCCAAGGGCTCCCGGAGCGCTTTGTGCTCTGTGTCGGTACCCTTGAGCCGCGCAAAAATCTGACTACGCTGCTCGCGGCCTATGCCGAAGTTGCCCAACGCTTCCCAGACGTACCGCTGCTGATTGGCGGGGGCAAGGGCTGGCTCTACGATGAGATCTTTCGACGGCTGGATCAACTCAAACTGCGTGATCATGTGCGTTTCGTTGGATATTTAGAAGAGGACGAACTGCCACTCTGGTATGCTGCAGCAACGGCCTTTGTCTTCCCTTCGATCTATGAAGGTTTTGGCATGCCGCCCCTAGAAGCCATGGCATGTGGCACCCCGGTGATTACCTCCAATAGCTCCAGCCTCCCCGAAGTGGTTGGCGACGCCGGGCTCATGGTGCCCCCATACGATCACTATGGCTTTGCAGAAGCGCTTGGCCGCCTGCTCAGCGACCGCGAACTTGCCGCTGAACTACGCAGTCGCGGTCTCGCCCGTGCCCGCCAGTTCGCTTGGCGCACCAGTGCCGAACGAACCCTTGCGGCCTATCGGGCGCACTGCGGTAGTTGATACGGTAAGGGGGCGCGAGGGAACCATGTTCCCTCGCGCCCCCTTACCGCAAGAACCAAAGTTGACACCCCCCTTTGCTTAGGTATAATGATCGTAGGTATGTAAGCAGTGGAATTTTTGAGTAGCGAGCACGTTCGTTGCTGGAAAAGGAGTAGATCATGCTTGGCTGGCAAGAACTGTTAATTATCCTCATCATTGTTATCGCCGTCTTTGGTGCGGGGCGCCTCGCGGGCATCGGTAGCGCCCTTGGTGGTAGCATCCGTGAGTTCAAGAAG
This sequence comes from Candidatus Viridilinea mediisalina, assembly GCF_002532535.1. GTDB lineage: Bacteria > Chloroflexota > Chloroflexia > Chloroflexales > Chloroflexaceae > Viridilinea > Viridilinea mediisalina. The sequence continues at coordinate 6,012 of NZ_NQWI01000088.1, read as the reverse complement.
GCCGTGCGCGAAGACGATCCCCCCGCAACCAAGAGTGAGCAGAAGCCTGAGGGCGAGCCGAAGGGGTAGGGCGGGGAGAACTAAGGAACAGAGGAACAGCAGAACAGCAGAACAGGAGAACAGAGGAACAGAGAACAGAGGAACAGAGAACAGAGGAACAGGAGAACAGAGGAACAGAGAACAGAGGAACAGAGAACAGAGGAACAGAGAACAGAGGAACAGAGAACAGAAGAACAGAAGAACAGCAGAACAGAAGAACAGCAGGTAGGTCCATCGCTCCATGCGAGTGTCCTCTCCATAAAAAACCTCTGTGTCCTCGGTGCCTCTGTGGTTCAATCCTCGGTGTCCTCTCCATAAAAAACCTCTGTGTTCTCGGTGCCTCTGTGGTTCAATCCTCGGTGTCCTCTCTCTACCTCTCTATACATTATGGCTGAAGACTACTTTGACCGCGCAACCATCCAGATCCGTTCAGGCAACGGAGGCGGTGGGGCGGCGACTTTTCGCCGCGAGAAGTTCGTGCCTCGTGGCGGGCCAAATGGGGGCGATGGGGGCCGCGGCGGCCACGTCTACCTGCAGGCCGATGCAAACCTCAATACGCTGCTCGGCTTTCGCTATGAGCGCTCGTTTGCTGCCGATGCAGGGGGCAATGGCCAGAAGAACAACATGCACGGGCGTCAGGGGCGCGATCGTACCGTCAGGGTGCCGCCGGGTACCGTTGTGCGCACTATGATTGACGGCGTGAGCTATGAAGTTGATTTGGCGCGCCCTGGGCAGCGCCTGCTCGCTGCTCGGGGTGGGCGCGGCGGGCTGGGCAATATGCACTTCACCACCTCGACGCGCCAGGCACCCCGCATTGCCGAGTTGGGCGAACCAGGGCAAGCGTTGACCCTCGATTTGGAACTAAAACTGATTGCCGATGTGGGCTTGGTGGGATTTCCGAACGCCGGTAAGTCCACGCTGCTCTCGGTAGTGAGCGCCGCCCGGCCCAAGATTGCCAACTACCCCTTCACCACCCTACAACCCAATTTGGGCCTCGTGGACGTAGGTGAACGCGACCGCTTTGTGATGGCCGATATTCCCGGATTGATCGAGGGAGCCCACGCGGGTGTGGGCTTGGGCCACGATTTCTTGCGCCACGTTGAACGCACCCGCGTGCTTATTCATGTGGTGGATGCTGCGGGTGTGGATTTTCGTGATCCTGTTGCTGACTTCCGCCAGATCAACGAGGAGTTGCGCCTCTATCAACCCGAATTGGCTGAACGACCTCAAGTAGTGGCTCTCAACAAGATCGATCTGCCAGAAGCGCGTGCCAACCTTGAACGTCTACGGAGCGAATTGGGCCTCACGAAAGCCAATTGCTTTGCTATTGCCGCCGCCACGCGTGAAGGTGTAGATGATCTGTTGCGCCGGGTGGCGGAGTTGTTGCGTGAACAACCAGCGCCCATGCTCGATCCGGTTGATCCCAAGGAAGCACCGATTACATGGCCTATTCCAGTCCTCGATGAGAATAGTTTCACCGTGGAGCGGGAAGAGAATGCCTGGCGCGTGCGTGGGATCAAGATCGAACGCCTACTCACAATGACCAACTTCAACCAACATGAAGCGGTAGATCGGCTCCAACGTGTGCTTGATGCTGCCGGGATCAGCCAAGCTCTCCTTAACGCTGGGCTGCAAGAGGGTGACCTTGTGCGCATCGGGAACACCGAGTTGGAGTGGGATAGCCTGCGCTTTGAGTAATGTTAAGGAACTGCCATGACCAACGAATCCATGCCAACCCAGTCCAATCCCGCCATCGCCGATGAGAGTCTCAGCCGTGCCTTGGTCTTCTCCAGCTTTTGGGGCTCAATCTTCTACCTGCTCTCCTTTGTGAGCCAGTTGCTAACCTTTCGCCTACAGCCTGCCGAGGTCTACGCTAAGACAGTTGTCACTGGCGGGGCGATCTTTGTGAGCAGTTTTGTGGGCCTGGGGTCGCTGGGCGTAGCGGCAAGCTCGTTGCGTAGGGGCAAGACGCCCGCCGCGCAGGCGCGTGAACAGTTTGCGAACATAGGTGACAACCAGGGCGCCCGGGTGCTTGGGGCCGCCATGCGGGCCGGTGCTGGCTCGCTGATCCCCCTGGCGCTCACCGCCGCGTCGCTGCGCTTGGCCGAAGAGATGACGGGCGAACCGGCCCTTGCACCGCAGAGCGGTCTGAGTTTGCCGCGTAGCGCCGTTGCCAATGCGCTGCTCACTGGCCTGATTGCCGCCGCTGTCACTCAGATTACCGGCTGGGTTGCGCGGGATGCCCAGGTACAGTAAATCTAAGAAGCTGTCTGAAAAGCTAGTGGGCGTGCGCTGGAGTGCTGGCTTTAGCCGGCTAAAGCCGGCACTCCAGCGCCAGTTGATAGAATTTTCAGATCACGCATCCTCGCAAGTATGTATAGATCACCATGACCGATCCAGAACGTTTTGAAGAGAACAGCGCGGCGGGCACAACGCGCCAAATGTTGCTGATCATTGCGGCGGTGTTAACCGCCTTTATTAGTTGCGTCGGAGTAGTCGTAGTGGCACTGGTGCTACTCAATCCGACGCTGCGCAACCAGGTACCCTTGCTGGCGGTTGCACCAGCAAGCAATCCGCCACCCGAGGCTCCCCAGAAGTTCACCCCTTTACCGCCCGGCCCGGTCAATATTGTTGAAGATTTTGCCCAACCTTCAGATCGTTGGGAGCTCTCGCAGACGCGCATGGTGGGCGGTACGTATGAGATGAGCCTCGAACGGGCTGAATTTGATACCTATGGCCTCTTTTTGGGCGAAGGGCGGCTACGTGACTTTGATCTAGCCGTGGATGCCATGCAGACGGCAGGCCCACTTGAAGCTGAGTTTGGCATTCGCTTCCGTCAACGTGCCCCCGACGACCATCTCATGTTTTCGATCAGTCCTTCGGGCTATTTTCGTCTCGTGCGCGTGCAAGACGAAAACTACACCCCACTCGTGGCTTGGACCCAACACCCCGCGATCCGCACCGGCCCCGGAGTGATCAATCGGCTCCGCCTGATCGCCGATGGCCCACAGCTCACCGGCTTTATCAATGGCACCGAGGTACTCAGCGTAAGCGACCCTGACCCCCAAGTGGGCCAATTGACCCTTGGGCTGGTCACCTTTGCTGAGGGTGGGCTCGTGGTACGCTTCGACAACCTTGAGGGCTTTGCGCTGATTGGCCCCACTGCTGGCGACCAAGAGAGCCTGCGTTTAGACGAAGATTTCAGTAACCCCGCCGATGCGCCTTGGAGCGTTGGTGGTGCGGTATTACGCAATGGCGGCTACGAACTCTCAGTTGGTGGCCCGGTCATTACGTGGCAACAACCACTACCCGTGGGCAGCTCGGCTGTAGGTGATCACTTCATCCTTGAGACCGAAGCGCAACTGGTGGAGGGCGGTATGGCTGAGGGCAGCGGCTATGGGCTCATGTTTGCCGATGACGGCGAATTTGACTTCATGAGCCTCGTGATCCTGCCTCAAGGGGGCATTATGCTCTTCCGCAACGGGCCTGAAGGGGGCTTGATCATTCCGCCCACCCTCATGCCAGCGGTCAATCCTGGTGTAGGTGCGAGCAACCATATTCGCATCGAGGCGCAGGGCGAAGTTTTACGCATCACGATCAATGGGCAGACGCTCCCAGAGCTTGAACTACCCCCCGATCTACGCATCTCCGGGCGCACCGGAATCATGCTGCAGAGCTCCGACGAACGTGGGCTACGGGTGCGCTTCAGTGAGTTCCGGGTAGAGGAGCGGGCCGGGCCAGCGGTGTGAGGGCAGGAAGAGCGAAATTCGGCTCAACCCACTGAGAATCCATGTTCGGCAATCTCCAATCTCCAATCTCCAATCTCCAATCTCCAATCTCCAATCTCCAATCTCCAATCTCCAATCTGAAAAAGCAATGCCATGATCCATCCAGACCCTCTGAGCTTACTGAACGATGTTGGTGCATTGGTTACCGATGATCACTTGGTATACACCTCAGGGCGACACGGCTCAAGTTACGTCAACAAAGACGCACTCTACCCCCACACCGCTGCAACGAGCGCAATCTGTGCCCAATTGGCGCAACACTACGCAACAGTAGGCGTAGAGGTAGTGGCTGGGCCAACAGTTGGCGGGGTAATTATGGCACAATGGACGGCACACCATCTAAGTAGCCTGTTGGGCTACGAGGTGTTGGCAGTCTATGCGGAAGAAGAAGTGCAGAGCGACGGCACGAAACAACGCGCCTTCCGCCGGGGCTACGATAGGCTCGTGGCGGGCAAGCGCGTCCTCGTAGTAGAAGACATCCTCACCACTGGTGGCTCCGCACGCATGGTGGTAGCAGCAGTAGGAGCAGCAGGGGGCGAAGTGGTAGGCGTCGGAGCGCTTTGCAACCGTGGAGCACTGACGGCGGCACAACTCAACGCTCCGGCGCTCTACTGCATTAGCGCAGTACCACTTGAGAGCTACGCCGCAGAGGAATGCCCGCTCTGTGCCGCAGGTTTGCCGGTGAACACACGCTTAGGCAAAGGCGCAGCCTTTGTGGCCCAACGTGATCGTCTCACATCGGCATAGGGCCACCGTGGAGTTCTTCCATGAGGTGGGAACGCGCCTCAACTTCCGACATCCGCATTGAGGCAAAGAGGGAAGCATCGCGCATCAACTCTTTGGCACGTTCAGCGGGCATTGTCTGTAGATCTTCAACACTGTGACCTACTCCCTTGAGGTACTCTTCAAGGTAGGCCCACTCGAGGTAAGCCTGAGCAACCCGAGCAGTGGTGTCATTTGGTGTTCGCATAGGCATAGCAGCCTCCTTGCTGGTAGCCATTTATACCATTTCAGATTGTAGATTGTAGATTGTCGAACATGGTGTCCCAATAGGCTTTAGCGTTCTTGATGATGTGGCATGCTCAAGGGTAGTAGATATTAGGGGAGCATATGTTCATTATAACAAGTTGAGCGTTATGATGCGAGGTATAATTCCGTTACCTGTTGGTACTATCTCGCTACTTATACCATTTCAGATTGTAGATTGTAGATTGTAGATTGTAGATTGTAGATTGCCGAACATGGCGTCCCAATGGGCTTTCACCTTCTTGATGATGCGGCATATTCAAGGGTAATTGGTGTTATGTGTTGGGGTTGCGCCCCAAGCCCCATTTTTTGTTCCATGTTGGCGGCTTCGCCGCCAACATGGAACAAAAAGAGTTTTTGGAGGGATGCGCATGGGGTGTAGCTCCACCAGCGAGAGGCTGGCAACCTCAACTTGTCAAGATGCCTACTATCGTATATCATAAACGTATCAGGATGTAAATTTTCAAGATTGGGTTACTATAACGAGCCATTAGCTATGCCTGTCTTACGTCTTTTTCGTGATGGAAGCATTCTGGAATATGGCAGAGGGCATTTTGATGCAAGGCAAGTCTACCATTCACATCCAAATGCACTTAGTCGGCCTGCACAAGATAGCGACATCTTTAATCGTTTGAAAATATTAAGCCAAAAAGAAATACCTGGTACAATTTATAACGATTTTGTTGTTATATACAATCGCACATCACACAAGCTTATATCATCAAACTTTGACCTTATTCATTGTATGTCACACAGCTATGGTGAGCATGCCTTAGAGTTTGAGATTGTTTTTTCGATTCTCTATGCGAAGATGGTTGCAGCCGAGACCATACGGCGCGATCCGCTCAAGCGCCGGGTCAAGCGTCTCGGCGTCCACTTGGTTCTCTTTGATAATTACAGTGGCGAGATGGCGTCCAAGGCGTGTCAGAAACAACCATGGCAAGAACTTGATGCTGCCTGTAATGAGCGCGGATTTTAAGGGATGGTTCGTAGCGGCTTTACCGTTTGCGAAGACGCGAAGACGCGAAGACGCGAAGACGCGAAGACGCGAAGACGCGAAGACGCGAAGACTCCTCGCCTCACGCCTCACGCCTCACGCCTCACGCCTCACGCCTCACGCCTCACGCCTCACGCCTCACGCCTCACGCCTCACGCCTCA
>NZ_NQWI01000001.1 GCF_002532535.1 Candidatus Viridilinea mediisalina | reverse complement strand
TCATCGCGCAGTTGCTGGTTCTCGACGCGCAGCGCGGCGTTTTCTGCCGCGAGCGTCTCAACGAGGTTCAGCACCTGGATCACGATCTGGCGCGTGGCCAGGTCGGGAATGGCCTCCAGATTGATGTCGGGAATCTGCATACGTGGGTAGTCTACCAGACCTTGGCGGGGTTGTCACCATGCGTTCCAGCGATTATGGAGAGGATACCCCGAACACCGCTGGCATCTGACGTCGCTGGCGTGGTCGCAACCTAGCTCGTTTTCGTTTGATTGATTTGCCATGCCCGTCCGGTATGCTCCTGTGGAGCATCTCGTTTCTTCATAAGAGACGTTCACCGCCACCTTTCTCGTTCACGTCAAGCTCCACTCCTCGCGCAAGATCGCATAGTGAACCAGATCTTCAAAACGATCCCTGTTGCGTATATGCTGACGTTGACAACCTTCTAGGCGCATGCCAATTTTTTGCATTACCCGCCCCGAGGCGGGGTTGCGTGCAAAGTGGTGGGCAAAGATGCGGTTGAAGCCAAGGGTAGTGAAGGCATGGCGCAATACCGCCGCTGCAGCTTCACTGGTATACCCCTGGTTCCAGAAGGGTTGGCCCATCCAGTAGCCCAATTCGCCCCGTTGGTGCTGGCGCTCCTGCGATAACCCAATCGCGCCTAAGAGTTCGCCAGTGTTGCGTTCGGTGATCGCCCACTCCCAGCGTTTGCCGCACTGCGCCCATTCGCTATGGGTCGCAATCCAGGTTGCAGCAGCGCCCTCTGGGTAGGGATGCGGAATTGTGAGCGTTGTATCGGCTATGGCAAAGTCTCCAGCTAAACGCTCTACCGCTGTGCCATCACTCAGATTGAAGGCACGTAAGCGTAAGCGGACACTGTCCAATGTGGGAATGTGCATGTTTAGAGTCCTGTTTGAACAGTCTGCACAGATACGCCGCTGCACCAAGTGGCTGGCGCAGCGGCGTGAGGTGAACTCTTTGTATTCTAATACCAAACACGCATCTGCTTACGAAATGCGAAGAGGATAACGCCCGCACCGTCCACGGGCAGCCCGCCAGCATTGGGACCCTCTGGGAGCAGGAACGCCCATTGCTGCGCCCGCATCCAGCCCACGACATGCCCTGCTGCCGGACGCTCCAGGTCACCCGGACGCCCTACAGTCAGGTCATCTTCGAGACGAACCGCTATTCGGTGCCGGTGGATCAAGGTGGCGCTCATCTCACCCTGCGCGCCTATCCTTTTGCGCTTGAGGTGTTTGATGGCAACCAGGTGCTCACGCGCCACCCTCGGAGCTATGCGCGGGAACAGGACCTCTTTGACCCGCTCCACTACTTGCCCTTGCTCAAGCAGCGTCCGGGCGCTTTTGAGCACGCCAAACCGGTGCGTCGCTGGCGTGAGACGTGGCCTCCATGCTATGAACTACTGCTGGCGCGTTTGCGCCAGCGCGACGGCGATGGGCCAGGCTTACGCATGTTCATCGCCGTTCTGAACCTGCATCAGGACTATCCGGCCCCGCTCATCGCGCAGGCGATTGAAGCCGCGTTGACGCTCGGTGTCGTGCATGTCGATGGCATTCGGCTCTGTCTGCACCAGATCTTGGAACCCACCACCAGCCCGCCCCACGTCAACCTTGACCACCAGCCGCAGATCGCACAGATTGGGCTGCATCCCCCCGACTTGACCTGTTATGACCAGTTACGTACCGGAGGATTGTCATGAACCATCTCACCGCGCTTGACGTCGCCCTGCAGCAGCTCCGCCTGCCCATCTTCGGACAGCTTTATGCCAAACTGGCCCAAGAAGCCCAAGGCCAGCCGCTTAGCTACGAAGCCTACCTGCTCGCCTTGGCCGAGCAGGAGCTTACCTACCGCCACCGCCAGCGGCAGCAGCAGTATCTGAAACTCGCACGCTTTCCCGTACGCAAAGAGCTTGCGGACTTCGACTTCCGTCTGGTACCGAGTCTCAATCAAGCCCGGGTACTCACCCTCGCCGAGGGACACTACATCGCGCAGGCCGAGCCAGTGCTGCTGGTCGGGCATCCGGGCCTGGGCAAAACCCACCTTGCCACGGCGCTGGGAATGGCCGCATGCCGTCAGGGGCGGCGCGTGCGCTTCTACAACGCCGCTGGGCTGGTCAACGACCTCTTGGCCGCACAGGAACAGCACCGCGTCCCCCAACTCATCGCCTCGGCACTCAAGCAACAGGTGATTATCTTGGACGAACTGGGCTTCATCCCCTTTTCCGAACGGGGTTCTCACGTGATGTTCCAGTTTTGCAGCGCCCTGCACGAGCGGGTGGCGGTCATCGTGACCACGAATCTCCGTTTTGCGGAATGGACGCAGGTCTTTGGCAACCCCAGTCTGACCGCTGCCCTGCTCGACCGGCTGACGGCCAAAGCGCACATTCTGGAGTTTGTCGGCGAATCCTACCGGCTTCGCCAGCAGCAGCCCCGCATGGCGTCGGAGCTGGAACCGTCTGCGACCCATGCCGGGGGGGGCCACCATGAGACGCCCACGGAGCCCGGGGGGGCGGCGGAGACATTCGCCGTGCCATTGCAGAGCACTCCGTTCTGCGTTCTGCGTTGCGCACCCATTGATCCTTTACCGAAAACGTGTAAAATAAAATTATGCGCATAACCTAGATGGGAGAACCATATGCAAGCAACGATTGAGTATGAGCAGGCGCTGGCAATTATCCGGCAGTTTGATCGCCCCACGCGGGCGCGCCTTGTGGCGCAAGTGGTGCAAGAACTGGCGGTCGAGCCAGATGACTTAGGCCGTCGCTCGCGTGAGGCATGGGAGCGCTTGGCCCAACTGCGGGAAGAATTTGCGCAGATGGGGCCAGTCTCGCCTAGCCCAGCCGAGCAACTTGAGCTTGATCGCCAGCATCGGGCTGACCTCCTTGAAGGCAAGATCAGTGAGTGATGTACACCCTCGATGCCAATATCTTTGTGCGTGACGCATCACCGAGCGATCCTGAACATGCAACGTGCCACGCCCTGATGGCGCAGTTGTATCAGCGCAATACCGCGATCATCGTGCCATACTTGGTTCTCGCGGAGATTGCGGGAGCGCTGAGTCGCAGCTTCCGCGATCCGATCCGCGCTCGCTTGGAGGTTGAGCTCCTACGAGATCTCCACCACATCCAGTTTGTCCCGCTTGATGCAACTGTCACGCAGGACGCGGCTGAAATCGCTGCGGATCGCGCCTTGCGTGGGGCCGATGCAGTCTATGTGGCGGTGGCTCGTCGCTACGGCTGCGCCCTGGTGACGCTTGACCGTGAACCGCGTGAACGCGCCGCTTCAGTCGTGCGCACCCTAACCCCTGCTGAGGCGCTAGCCGAACTTGGAAACGTAGAACGTAAAACGTAAAGCGTAAAACGATCCGCAGCTAGGCTGCCGTGCCATTGAGTGCAACCTATTATCAGCGCCTGAGTAGCAATCACTCAACCCTGCATCATCGCATTGCCATCGCGTGAAATCCCGGTTGCATCCGAGCAGCACACTCTCACATTAGAGTGCGGCACGGCCATCGCATAGCACCCGTTCTACGCTTTACGTTTTACGCTTTACGTTTAGGTGTACGAGCGCAGCGCGAGCAGGGGCTCAAGGGTGGCACGCACCTGCGCACGGAGCTCGACCGCTCGTGCGGTGGTCATCCGCCGGTCGTAGTCGGGGATCGGCTGGATGGCAGGGATGAGCCCGAACTCTGCCGAGAGGATGGACACATCGAGGCGGGTCGCCGCCTCCGGGTGGTCACTGAGCCAGCGCCGCAGGACGCGGAACGATGGCCCACGATACCGATCAATCGCCGGAAGCAGCCGCACCTCGGGGCGTTTCGTTGCGGTGCAGGCCAGAATCAGGAACCGGCGCTGGGCAATTGGAGTAAGCATACCGATCTCTTTCTTGCGGAACGAACGGGAACCAAAGGGAAGCCAAACCACAGCACGCTGGGTCTGACTTCCCTTTGGTTCCGCGTCCAGGTAGGCGAGGTGGGGCAAGCACTACGCAGGGTCGGTGGTCGCGGGCGTTGTCTGACCGCGCGGACGGGTCGTGCGTGCGGCGGCGTCCCACTGCTGGGCATACTGCAAGAGGGCGGGGCGCTGGGCGATGGCCAGTTGGCGTGCCGCCTCGGCTGAGGCACCGGTGGTGGCGGCGATCTCGGCAGTGAGGGCTTCCAGGTCGTCGTCGATCGGCTCGGGCGTGGGCATGGTCTGTCTCGTACTCATGGGGTATCTCCTCGTGGTTCCAGGCAACAAAAAAGACCGTGCGCGCTGCTTCAGCACACGGTCGTGCGCCACAGTGGCGCAGTGCATCAGGCCGAGTCAGGGTTTGGGTGACGATAGGCCTCCTTTCAACTCCTATGCAGACAGCGCCGCAGCCAGCAATGCAGGTTGCTCCCAGTCCACATCGGCGCGGGCCTGCGGTGCAGCGACCTCGCGGTCAGCGTGCAGCAAGGCCTCGTCAATGGGCTTCCAGGGCAGGCCGACCTGGGCGCGGTAGCGGATGAGGTGGTAGGCCAGGCGAGCTGCTCTCGATTTCGTGAGGGCAGCGATGGAGATGCCGTAGGCGGCGGTGTAGGCCGCACCGATGCCGCGCGCAAAGCCAATCATGGCCATCCTGGCCGGGCCAGAGCTATCGAAGCTCAGCACCAGCGGTGAGCGGCAGACCCATGAGGGCTTGCCGATCCCGAGCAGGTGGATGCGGCGTTGGAACGGGTCGAGCTCAGCGGCGGCTTCAAGATCGGCAATGAGCTGCGCGTACCACGCAGTTGCGGCACGAGCATAGCGAGCGGGCACTAGACCTCCAATTGCACAGGCGGGACGATCAACGAAGCCATCGGGCTCGATCCATAGCCGATAGCCGATACCCGATAGCCGATATGGCTGCACCTGAGTGAGTAGCGACTTTCGGATCTATGCTGCGGCTATACGTTCATCGCTGAACCGCCGTCTGCATCATCACATCTACGCATCACAACGCCACAAACCTGCGGATCACGGTTCTGAGCATCGGGGGTGCTGACTGACTGGTGCGTGCCACAGTCATACGATCATCGTTGCGCCAGTGGTAGCACGATCAAAATCAAACGTCGTATGCCAGAAGCCTGCGGGTCACGATATCGGCTATCGGCTATCGGTCTATCGGCTATGCTGACGCGGTGGGCATAGTGCGGCAGCGACAGGCGCGCCGTATTCCCAGGAGGAAACGCGCCGGAGTCGAGGACGACATGCACCCCCGGCGTGCGGGCGAGCAGGCGTTCCGTTGACGAACCAGCCGGTACGAGGTAGTGGCGTTGCCCGACATGCAGGGCGATTACCAGATCGTGGGGCCGGGCGCGAGCGCCAAGTGCGAAGTAGAACGTCGGTGGCATCGTCAAGCCTCCTCAAACTGTACAAAAACGCGCAGCCCGGCGCATCAAAGAAAGCTGAAAGCTGAAAGTCGAAAGCTGAAAAAGCCGTGCGATCAATGCGATCACTGAGCTTTTCAGCTTTCCGCTTTCTCTTTTCAGATTTCCCTGGCGTCGGGCTGCTATACCGGGCGACGAAGAGAGGGCGGCGGGCGCAAACGCGGCTGCTTGCAGACGACGAGGCGGTTGGCCGCCACGAGTAGGTGGTGGGCGCCAGCGGCGCATGAGGGGCCGACACGCAGTGCCGGCACGCAGGCGGGGAGCCTACCAGGCAGTGGATTGAGGGGCTGCTGGAGGCGTCGCTCGGTGGAGTCACCCTAGCATCAGCGGCATCGCGCCGCATCAGCAGCGGTGACGGATCGGGCGCGCGACTGGTTTACAGGCGGCTATGCGCAATGCTACAATCGAAGGCGCAGCGGCTATCGGTAGGCTTCCTTCTCCCTTTCTTGGAAATTAGCGTACCGGCTCTCCGCTGCCCGATGGTATGCGTGCCCCTGCGTCGGCAGGGGCGCTCTCTGCGATGTGAGGAGCGGCAATGCAGCAGGCGATCTACATCCGCCACCGTAACCGGGTGATCGTGCCGCCCGGTGATGGTGGTGCGCCCCCGCAGTACCTGGCCAGCCTGCTCAAGAACCTGGAGCGCCTGGGCTTTACGGCGAGTGCCGCGCTGATCATGCACCTCCAGACCTGCTCGGTCGTGCAACTCGAGCGCCTTGCTGGCGAACTTGTCCCGGCCCTGCGCCAGATGCTCGGCGCCCACGTTGCCTACACGCCGATGTACCCCAACTTCCCGGCCCAGGTGATGCAGACCAGCCATGCCGAGCTCTATCTCAACGCGATCCTGCACTATCTGACCCACGGTCGCCCACCTACGGTCAAGCGCTGGCGCAAGCCCCTGATCGAGCGGACGGATTTGCGCGTGCTGGATCTGGGTGATGAGGCTGACTTTCGGGCGATCTGCACGACACTATTGGCCGCCAAGAGTGCCCTCTCGCCCACTGATCGCGCCGACCTGGCCTGGTTCTTCCAGACCTATGGCGACGCGGCGCTGGCCCTCATTCCAACGACAGTGCCCCTGCGTGAGCACGCCGCCCTGCTCGGGGCACTGCTGCTTCGCCATACCTCCCGTGGGGCCGAGCGGCTCCCGACCTACGTCACCACCGCGACTGACGTGCTGCGCCTCGCGGTTGCACTCTCCGACGGCGATGTAAGTCTGGCAACTCCCACGAAGTTCCGCAGCTTCGCCCGCGCTGAGCGCCGCCTGCTGCTCGAACTGCTGGAGGCGTGTGGAAATAGCATCGAGGACATGCTGCGCTACCCTGAGCCCTGGAAGCGCTTGGGCGAGCGGCTGCACCCCGGCGAGTATCAGACTCGCTTCCCCCAGTCTGCCGCAGCCTTCGACGTGATCCGCAACGACCGGCCCGTCGCGACCTTCCGTTCCAAGGTCGAAGGTGCAATCCAGGCTGGACAGATCGACGCGGCGCTGACCCTGCTGCGCGGGCGACCGGGCGAGTTGGCCCGCCGCCTCGATCACCTGCTGCGCCGGGCCGCGCAGCCCGATGCGGTGGTGACGGCCTTCGGCGACGTTGCGGCCCAGGTCTCGACCCCGGTGCTGCTCCAGGCTCTGGCCCACTTCGCGCAGCGGTCGGCAGGTCACCCGTTGCGCAGCTTCTTCCCCAAGGGCGAGGTGGCCAAGGCCCAGGTGATCGCCAATACGCTGCCGCTGCTCGACGCCGGGCTGTGCGCGGGGGTGGTCGCAATCTGCCGCGAGACGCTGGTCAACCGCTTCCGTGAGCGCCCGCCGCTGGGGAAGGTCTTCGTTGATGAGCGACTGCGCGACTATCCCGTGCCATTGACCCAGCGCTCGGCCAGCAAGGCGTTGCGGACGATCCCGCGCGGCTCGCGGCTGCCGCTTGGCGACGGCGGCACAGTGCGCTTCTTCCTCTGGTGGAAGGAGGGCGAGGTGGGCGGCAAGCCGACCGGGCGGGTGGACATCGACCTCTCGGCGGTGCTCTATGACGCTAACTGGCGCTACGTCGAGCACATCTCCTACACCAACCTGAAGTCGGAGAAGTACCGGGCGGCCCACAGTGGCGACATCGTCACCGCGCCGAACGGCGCCTGCGAGTTCATCGACCTGGAGATCGAGTCGGTGGTGCGCTACGGCGGGCGCTATGTCGTCACCGCAATCAACGCCTTCACCGGCCAACCCTTCAGCACGCTGCCGGAGTGCTACGCCGGCTGGATGCTGCGAAAGGAACCGCAGTCAGGCGAGGTCTTCGAGCCGCAGACGGTGCAGCAGAAGATCGACGTGGCGGCCAACACGCGCATCTGCATCCCGGTGATCCTCGACCTCGTGGCGCACCAGGTGATCTGGGCCGACCTGGCGCTGCGCCGCAACCCGCGCTGGTTCACCAATGTCGAGGGCAACCAGAAGGGCATGCTGCTGATGGGCCAGGCGCTGACTACGCTGATCAAGCCCACGCTCTACGACCTATTCACGCTGCACGCAGCGGCGCGCGGCACGCCAGTGTCTCGCGAAGCAGCCAGCGTGGTCTTTGCGCCCGACGGCACCGTGACGCCCTTCGACATCGGTGTCATTCTGGCCGACTATCTGTAGCTGGCGAGGGAGAGATCACCCGCCGTGCGCGCGTGAAACGCGAGGGCTGACCCTGGTTGGTGCCAGGTTAACCACGATACCAGGAGCGAGGAGATCGATGACCGACTACATCACCCTGCGGCCCATTGCTGAGGGCGACCTGCCGATCTTGTTCGAGCAACAGCGCGCGCCGGCGGCGGTCTGGATGGCCGCCTTCACCGCCAAAGACCCATCCAACTGGGAGGCCTTCAGCGCCCACTGGGCGAAGGTGCTGGCTGACCCAGCGGTGACCATGCGGATCATCCTGGCGAACGATCAGGTCGCCGGCTCGATCTCCTGTCACACCTGGTTCGGCGAGCCGGAGGTCAGCTACGGACTGGGGCAGGCGTTCTGGGGCTGCGGCATCGCGACGCGGGCGCTGGCGCTCTTTCTCGCCGAGGTAGCGACCCGACCGCTCTACGCCCGCATCGCCAAGGACAACATCGCCTCCCAGCGGGTTCTCGAGCGCAACGGCTTCACCATACACGGCGAAGATCGCGGCTTTGCCGAGGGGCGCGGCGCCGAGGTTGAGGAGTGGCTGCTGGTGCGTCACGCGCCGTGACTGCTACCCGTAAACAGCCGCCCAAACTGCTCGGGGGCCACGGCCTGCGTTGAGCCGGCGACGAAAGCGACGTGGCAGCGATGACAGTACCAGGACTGCTGCCAGCGCGCCACCTGGCGCTGCCAGCGCGCATGCGCAGTGCGCCGCCCACGCTCGCCCAGTTGCACGATGCCGACCGTGATCGCGATGGCGATCAGCATCCCCACGCCCGCGATCGCCGCGAAGATGCGCTCGGCATGCCCCGTGCCCAATGCCGCTTCAAAGGTCAGGCCCTGGAATTCAACGATGAGCAGAGTCAGCATGCAGCTCGCCGGCAGGCTGAGCATGAGCAGACCAACGAGCACGATGATGATCCACCAGCCACCGCCGGGCTGGCGGGGCGGGGCGAGTAACTGCGCGAGGTGCGTACGTGCAACACCCGCCGCCGGCACGAGGTCAGCCGTGAGGAGGCGAACGTCGCGGGTGCCGCCGGTGACAATTGCGGCGACCCGCTGGGTGGCCTGGGGCGAGTGGCAACAGGGGCAGACTGGCTGACTGGACATTGGTGTACCTCGTTCTACTAGGATAGGCGGAGGGATTACCGCTATCGTGTAGAACAATTGTACAATATGTGTCAAGATCTCAGCAAATCCTTCCCTGCTCGATGATCGTTCCCTCAACCCTGGGCAATCCGTACCAATCGCCCTTGTGCTTCAAGCTGACCCCAAATTGCCTGATGCGCCCGCCAACCCTCCCAGGCATCATCGACACTGCCGATCGGACGGGCACCGCACGCATGGCGATGCTCAGCGAGTGCATCACCCACGCCGTCACGACCGACGATCACGCACCCGATCTGGTGGCGTGAGAGCATCACACACCAGCGACCAGACTCAAGGCTAAACTCGCCGATCTGGCGCTGGCCGCTCAGCGTGTGTTTGACGACCATCAGTGGTCGCTCCTGGCCTTGCCAGAGCTCTGGCGTCTCCACAATACAGGCATCGGTCGGCACATTGGATAAGCGCAGCGAACGGCGAACCGCCGCACCAGATGCCACGTGCGCATCAATGGCGCCGATATCGCCGGCGCTCAGCTGGCGAACCCCTTCCCAGCGTGGTTGTCGCGACAACAGGCGCGCCGCAATCGCTGCCATCGTCTCGGCAAGCTCATCATCTACTTGCTCTCGCCCGAACTCGGCCGGTGGCAAGAGAACGCCAACCAGGGTCGCACCGTCAGTCAGCATATCGAGCGCCCGGTCGATGGTATCTCCTTGCGTTGCTGCATCAAGCTGCAGGCGTTGTTCTGCGGGTGCTGTGGCTGAGCTGAATGGGAGCTGCCGGTAGAATGCCGGCTGAACAAGGTTGACGGTGTCCTGGGGCAGGCGGCGTGATGCGGGGAGACGTACCACGTCAAGTTGCGGAAAGCGTCGCAGCAGCTCTCGGGGTGCCGGCCAGTGGATTCGGTAGCGCGCCGTCTCAAAGCGTTCGGTGTCGACGGTGATCAGCGGCGGCAACTGGCCCGGATCACCCACGAGCAGCACGCTTGGCGCCAGTTCAAAGAGCGGGGCCATGGTTGCGAAGGTAAGTTGATAGGCCTCATCGCAGATGAGTAGATCAAAGCTTTGCGTGATCTTCGTCACCGCAAACAGGAGCTTGTCTGCAGTAGCAATCGTCACGCCCGCGCCACCGGGAAGCGCGGCCGCATCGTTGCAGACCAGAATGCGCTGCGTTAGCAGCAGATCATCGGGTAGCTGGCGGCTAGCGGATAGGAGCGCGGTGATCGGCATCGGGTCGAAGTTAACAGCGAGCCGCCGCATCAGGTCGTAGGTCTGTTCGGCGCGCGGGGCCACCACCGCGACCCGTAGGCCCAGGTGTTGCACGGCAACGGCGATCACCGCCTCGACCAGGTAGGTCTTGCCGGCGCCGGGGGGCGAGTCGACGATCACGAGCGGTTCCCGCTCCTGGAGTGTCCGCCGCAGCACCTCTTGCTGCGCGTCATCGCTGCGTTGTCGGGCGATAAGATACGGTTGAATCGTCATCGGCGGAGCCTCCGAGCAATGGTGGCGAGATCATCATCAATGGGTTGGGGCCGGGAAAGAGGCAGCGTATCACCAAACACGCGTGGATCGGCTGAGGCGGCCATGCGCTCGTACACCTGGCGCTTCTGGTACCGCAGATCAGCCGGCTCTGGCTCCATCCATTCCGTACGCTGACCAGGAGTCGGGAGTTGGGGGTTGCGCACTCCATTGGTAACTACCAAGGTAAGCTGGGTTGCTTGCCCTGCATTGACCTCGCGCACTTCGGTGATCCGCCCAAACACCCGGCTACCTCGGAGTTGGAGCTGCGTGCCGGGCCGAATCCGCAACGCATTCTGGCGAGTCTCAAGGGTAAGCGTGCAGGGATTGAAGCCTCGCCGCGGCTGGTCACGCTGAAACACGACCGCATCCAGTACTCGGCCAGCGTTCAGCGCTGCGGCTCGATTGATCGGGTCATCGGCCACATCGGCATACGCGGTAAGTTCCTTGGCATAGGTCAACTCGTCGAGTCGCTGGGCCAGGCTGCGTGGTCGCGCTGGGTTGCCATAGTTCCGGTCGATCTGCCAGGCAACACGCTTGAACGACTCAGCAGTCAGCTTGGTAAGCTCCGTACCCTGTGTTAGCCCCAGTCCCCAGAAAGCTCGGCGCGCCCGCACCAGCAAGGCCCACTCGCGCAGTGCCTCTTCACGAATGATTGCTTCTGCCTCAACTCGGGCGGACGGCTCACGCAGACGCCCCCTGGCGACGCGTGCGCGCAGTTGCTCGACCCGATCATCGGCAGCGCGATCCAACATCGCAGCCGCTGGCGCAAGGGCTGCCTGGGCTGCCGCGTCGGCAACCACCGTCCCAGCGGGCGGATCGATCCAGGCAAGCAAGGCACCCAGGTGCAGATCTTCACTCGGCGATTGGCCGGTGGCAACGTGACTTGCGAGCAGGCTGCCCGCGATGGCGACGATCTGCTGCCCGGCAAAGGTAGTCTCTTCTGCCAACAGCCGACACTGTGCCCCCATACGCTGTAGTTCCGGCCCTACACTACGGTTCGTGCGGTAGCGATGCCCTAGCAACGCGATAACTTCGAGTGCAGCCGCATGCGCCAGCCAGATCCGTGGCATCTCCCCTGCGATCACGCAGTCGCTCAGGTAACGGTCGAGCGTAGCGGCGAACGGCTCCATAAAGCTGGCATCACGGTCGAGCGGGTTCCAGGTCAGCACGACCTCCGGCTCGCCCTCTGGATCGCCATAGGCCAGCGCGTAGACGACCTGCTCGGCCACCATGCGGATCGGCACAATGGCAAAGGTCGGGCTTGGATCGGCAATAAGGGCTGAACTGCGCCTGATGGGGATCGCCCGCCCAGACTGGTAGGCCAGGAGGCGGGCAGTCAGGTCGATCATCGTACTCATGCCGCTCTCCCTTGGACAATGGTGGATGGGCCAAACAGGGCAGCCGCTTCACGCAGCACTGGCCCAAGCCAGGCTTCACGCTCATTGGTTGCTGGAGCATCTTGCAACAAGGCAAGAGCACGCGGGAGATCTATGGTTTCACCAAGGGTCTGGGCGACATGGTCTCCCAGGACGCTCGGCTGAGCGCCTGCGTTTTGCCGACAGATCTGGGCGAGCAAGCATCCAGCGACGCAGGACTCCTGATACGTGGTTGTAAGCTGGGGAGACAAAGCTGCCAAACCCTCAGCATCAGCGGTTGAAGCCAAGCCCAGGGCATGCATGCGGGTGCCCACTTGGGCCATGGTGACCAGCACACGGCGCATCTCGAACAACAGCGCCATCTTTGTAAAGGTTCTTCTCAAACTGTGCACCGCGCCGGCGTGCCGAGACACGCTCGCCGTACTCGCCGGGATAGTCGGCCCCAGCCATGGCCCGGTAGACATCCTGCTCACGGACACGCGCAAGCGTCATCGCTGCCTGGAGTTCGCAGGTCGGGTTGTGCGCGACGCGGATGAGGCCGCGCGCTCCGGAAAGGCTCATGCTTCACCTCCCAATTCAAATGATAACTGTACCGAATGCAAATCTGGTAATAGCTCTGGTTTATACTATATCGACGTTGTAACGATACTTCGCCTTGCGCCGGATATACCGGAGTCCACGGCGATTGCGATAGACGGTGATAAGAATTGGAACCTCGCCCGTGTCGTTCATAACCAGCACCGAACCTTCCAGGTGCTGATACTGCTGGCACACCGCCTGGTCACCGAACATATCCCGACGCCTGAGAAAGATATGGAGTGCTCCGCCGCTACGAACGTACTGGCCGTGATCAAGGACGAAGGCAACCTCGTCGTCCGATAGGTTGCGCTGGGCCTGGCGGGTTCTGGCGTGGTCGGTCACAAGCATCGGCAACATCACTGCTCCTCCTGGCGTGTGTGTTTCGGCTGTTACTTTGCCGATAAGGAGTGGCGGGCGATCGAATTTCACATTGCCCGTTGATTTACAGCTACAAGCGCGTTTTTGTACGATGGCGCGGTACTGTTGAGGTGGCATGCACCATGCCGGAAACGATGAGCGAACGAGGCCAGCCTATGCAGCACGAGCGTCAATGGCATGATGTTGTCGTCGAGTGTCAGGAGCGCGTTCAGCGTATCCGCGCCATCTTGACCAGTGGCGGTACGCTTACACCGGAGATCCGGGCAGATCTGGAGGCGGTCATCCTGGCGATGCGCAACTGGATCCTTGGCCGGGCGAAGCGGTTCCCTGAGCTGGATGAAGACGCAGTCAGCGAGATCCAGCTCAAAACCATTCAGCGGCTCGATCGCGATCTGCGCAGTCCCGGCTTCGGCAGTATGGAGCGCCAATTTGGTGCATACACCTCGACAACCGTGAATCGCATCATTTTTGAATTCCTGCGAAATATGCGTGAGCAACGGGTCTTATCTGCAAGTGAGAGCCTGGATGCGCAGGTCGGTGAGGAGGGTCTAGTCCGGCACGAGTTGATCGAAGATATCACGCCTGAGCGCCTTGCTGAGGCATACCGTGAAGAGCAGCTTCATACGCGGCTACAACAGGCCATCGCCCAGCTACCGCCACATGATCGTGAAGTCATCAACCTGCGCTTGCAAGGCATTCCAGGCGTCGAAATTGCACAACGATTGAACCTGACACCGGTCAACATTACCCGGATCTACAATCGCGTCGTTGTGCGGCTGCACCAGATCTTGATCGTTGAGGAGCACTGAGTATGGAAGAGCGATCCTATTTCGTAGAGGCGGCGCTGCGCTACGAAGCGTTGCTCGAATCTGGTCAACTAATCGGCCTTGACACCTTTGTTGCCCAGGAGCCGGCCGAGACCCGTGATGAACTGCGGGCCTTTCTGGAGTTCAATCTGACTCTTGGTGAGCTCGATGAACCCGCGGTGCTGACTGCCGAGCAGGAGGCTCGTGCCGACCACGTGATCGCGCTTGCCCGCGGTGCCTGGGAGCACACGATCAGTGGTGCGCCAGTCCAGAATCTGACCCAACTCCGCGATGCCCAACAGATCACCGTTGGACGACTGGCCCGCCAACTCAAGCTCCCTGTGGATGTGCTCGCACGCATGGAGCGCGGGAAGGTGTTTGTGGCGAGTGTGCCCAATCGGCTGATTGAACAACTCGCTCAGGTACTCCATGCCTCAAGGAGCGCAATCCAGGCTGCTCTGCTTGCGCCGCCGCCGGCTACCCGTTCAGCCCGTCTCAATGCCGTTGACGGTATCAGCGAGGGCGAGGAGCAAGCGGTTAGCTTTGATCGAGCCTTTGTCGAGAGTGAACCAACGTCCGAAGAGCAGGCCGCCTGGGCCACCCACCTACCATGAGCGCACGCTGGCAACAAATTCGTGCTGCCGCTTACACTGCCCGGCAGCAGTATCAAACCCACCATCAGGGTTCCATCGTGCAACCGCTGGATCTCGCTGACCTGGCCGAATGCCTCTGGGGTCTTACGGTTGTGCGTACCGGAACGCTGGCCGAAGGCATTCAAGGCAAGGTCGAGCCGGAACTCCAGGTCATCCGCGTGCGGCGCGAGCTTACGTCGGAACGGCAGCGCTTCGTCATCGCCCACGAGCTGGGCCACGTAGCCCTCGAAGGCCTGACCGCTGGGCCTTTCTGTGATACGGAAGAGACCCTTGACGAACGCTCGGCGGGTGAAAGCGCAGACGATTCAGCGGTGCGAACCTACAATACCCGCGAGCGACGCGAACAGGAGGCGAATCTTTTTGCCCTGGAGCTGTTGGTGCCAGCCGATGATCTCTGGCAGGCCGCTCAGCAGCCGGACTGGCGCGTTGAAGATCTCGCTGCCCACTTCGGTGTTTCGCTGGATGCTATACGTGCGCAGTTGGTCAATGTGAGCTGCAGCGAACCCCTTGCCCTGACAGATCCCATGCGTGAAACCCCGTTCACTGTGTCGCCTCCTGACCCAGAGCAACAGGCGGCCGTGGAAGCCCCACTGCCACTGCTCCTTGCCGCCGGGCCGGGCACTGGGAAGACGCGCAGCATGGTAGCAAAGTACCTTGACCTCGTACGGCAGGGCATCGATCCGGCAACTATTCTGACTCTAACCTTCTCGAATAAAGCCGCCGACGAGATGCGCGGGCGGATCGTTGCGGCGCTGCGCCAGGAATTCCCTGACCTCGCCGGGCGCGTTGCGATTAGTACGTTCCACGCCTGGGGCCTGAATGTCCTGCGCACCTATGGCGCACGGCTGGGCTTGCAGACCAACATTCGCCTGCTCGATACCGGCGACCTATTTCTCCTGCTGACCCGCCACCTGGCCGATCTCCAGTTCGATTACTTCAAGGATATCCGCGCTCCCTCCCGCAATCTGGTGACCATCATTAAGGCGATCAGCCGGATTAAGGATGAGCTGCGCACCCCTGAGGAGTATGCGCAGCTTGCCGAAGCAGAAGCGCAGCATCTGGTTATACAGGCCGAGCAAAACCATGCGGGTCCCACGAAGAAAGCGGCGGAAGCTCGGCAAAGAGCGGCTCGCCAGGCAGCTGCGCTCCGTGAGTTGGCGCAAGTCTACCCACGTTACGAGGCCGTCTTACGGCAGGCAGGCGCCCTCGATTATGGCGACCTGATTGTGCTGGCAGTCGCTGCGCTACACGATCCGATTGTGGCTTCCGATCTACGCAAGCACTACCACTATCTGCTCATTGATGAGTTCCAGGATATTAACTACGCCTCGGGCGAACTGGTACGCTTGCTTGATGGCGGTCGTGGACGAGTGTGGGCGGTCGGCGACGCCTGGCAGAGTATCTATCGCTTCCGTGGCGCCTCGTCAGCCAATCTGGACGAGTTCACCAAGCACTATCCGACGGCCCAACTCTATCACCTTACCCGCAACTATCGCTCACTCCAGTCGATTCTTGACGCTAGTGCGACGATCATGGCCGGAGACCATCGGACCACACATCGTCCTAGACTCATAGCCCAGCGCGTTGCCGGGAATGGTGTGAACGTCTACGAATGGGTCGGACAGAGTCGCCACGACGAGTATGCCGCGATCGCCCACGATATTTTGCGGCGGGTAGATGCAGCGGTGGCGCAAAAGCTACCGTGTACCTCTTCTGGATTGCAGCCGCGCCGTACTCAACCGTATCGGCAGCGCTCGCAGCGTCGCCACCGCTCGCCGCCCCTCTTTCGGCGCTGGCGCTTTCGCGATCACGCCATACTTTGCCGGAAAAACGACCACGCCATGCAGATCGCCGCAGTACTTGAGGCGCATGGCATCCCGGTTGACAGTGTGCGCGACATCTATGAGACGCCTGAGGTCAAGGACGCGCTGGCGATCTGTGCGCAGGTGCGCGCCCTCAACAGTGCCGGACTGCTGCGTGCGCTGACGGTACCTGAGCACCAGATGGAGCCCAGAGAGCTCAATATGCTGGTGAACGAGGCACGCCGGACGAAACAGGCGCTGCCGCGCGCGGCTCGCGACGCGGCGATCATCGCTCAACTCAGCCCCAATGCACAGCAAGCACTCGCCCGGTTGCAGACCATCGTCGAGGCGCTCGCGGCTGAGGGTGATGCCTGGCAGGTATTGGTGGCCTACCTCTTTCAGTACAGCCAGCAGATGCGCGAGCGCCTGACCCGCGCCGGACGCGGCGAGGGCGCGGCCCAGCGCGAACTGGCCAATCTCGGCCAGTTGCTTGCGACCGCCCGAAAATTTGTACGCCAGGCCGAGCCTGGCCAACGGCACGCCGCCGACTTCATTGACTACATCCGCACGCTGCGTGCCGCTGGTGCAAGTTCCAGCCAGCCTATTGGCGGACAACCTGACGTAGTACGGGTCATGACGGTGCATGCAGCCAAGGGACTTGAGTTCCCGATCGTCTACGTGCCGCACCTCCAGGAGGGCCAGTTCCCGGCGCGGGGCGGCCAGCGCGGCCTGCCGCAGCCGGCTGGCCTGATCCGCGGCCCGGTCGAGAGCGAATTGCAGGAGGAGCGCTACCTGCTCTATGTTGCGATGACCCGTGCCCGCGACCGCCTCGTCCTGACCCGCTCGACCGATGGCGGGCGCAAATCTAATGGCGAGCCGAAAGTGGCCGAGCGCTCCTCGCTGCTCGCCGGAGACGGCGAGCAGGCGAACACACCGTGGCCCACGCGCATCCTTCCCACAGCGCATGGCTGCCCAGTGCCGACGCCGGAGATCCGTCTGCTTGACACGCCGCCCCCGCCAATGCCCCTGCCGGCCTCAAGCATCAACCTCGACGGCTGCCGACGCCGCTTCCTCTACCAGTACGTCTATCAGCTCTACGACGACCAGTCACCCTTCTTGCGCATGCACCAGGCCATTCGCGAGAGTGTAAAGCAACTGACCAAGCAGGCCCGCGACGGTGATCTCACCGCCGATGAGCAAAACCTGCGCTCACTCGTCTATGGCCAGCTACAGCGCTATGAACTCGATAGCGTGCTCTACGCCGACGACTACGCTGCTGAGGCGTGGCGACACGTCCGCACAGTTTGGGAAGATCTGCGTGAGGCGCGCATGGCCCCAGAACGGGTCGATCAGCGGATTGTGGTGCGCCGCCCAAGTGGGACGATTGAGGTACGGATTGACCGCGAGGAACCCCATGCTGACGGTACCCGGTGGGTCTGGACGCGCTCAGGACTGCCCGGCGACGATGATCATCTCTCGGAACGGGTGATGCTCTACGCCCTGGCCTACCAGGAATTGCACGGCGACCCCGGCGAGCTTGCGATCCACTACACTGCAACTGGCGAACTGCGGCCAGCGACGCCGAAAGACAAGGTGCTCGCCAACCACAGCGCGAAGATCGATAACCTGCTGGAGGAAATGCAAGCGCGGCGCTGGGAGCCCTCCGTTGGGCCGCACTGCGATACGTGCCCGTTCAATCTGATTTGTCCAGTGTGAAATCCTGACCCGTTACCAGTCTTATCTGAAGAGTAGCAGGTAGATGGCGACGCTGATTGTGTACCCAGGCAAGTAAAGGTTAACCAGATGAGCGTTCAAGACCACCCTTACTACGAGCCAATATCCCAATATCTTACGGATACGTTTGCATGGATCGAACAGCAGCTTGATGACCTGGATCCGCCGGTCGCTTATGGCGGTGACCGACAAGCGCATCGCATCCTGAAAAAGGACAATCTTGCGTATATTGAGAAGCTTAAACTAAGCCGCGAGCAAGCACTTGTCTGGCGCATTGACCTAGACGATCCAACGGAAGGGCAGAAATCTCTATATTTTGGAAAAGTTGCTTTGCCAAGACGTAATATTGCTAACTGGGCAAGCCCTACAGCAAAACGGCTTTATCTGGAAACGAACAAGGCTGAGGATGGGGCTGAGGATGGTGAGAAGGTCCGGCTCATTCTCAACCTCGCGGTTGCCCATGACAAGCTACATGAGATCTACAATCACTATGTAGATGCGAGTGTCAGCGACGAACTCGTCCAGGCTCAATTCACCGACTCACTGCTCTTCAAGCTCCTTCAGGAGAGCCACGGTAAGCTGCGTGATATTGTTGCCACGATCCAGGCCCAGCAGTACCGCATCATCCAATCCCCACTCGATCAGGTGCTTGTCGTCCAGGGCGCGCCCGGCAGTGGCAAGACATCGATCGCTCTACATCGGGTGGCATATCTTCTCTATAACTATCAGAGCGAACACTTTACCGCCCGAAATATCTTAATCCTTGGCCCGAATCGCCTGTTCCTGGGCCATATCTCTGCCATCCTACCGTCGCTCGGTGAGCGACGGGTGCCCCAGAAGACCGTCGATGAGTGGACGGTGGAGCTTCTTGGTGACAAGTTGGTGTTTGAGGCGCAGGAAGAGTCACTCGAAGCGCTCCTCGACCCGACTCAGATCGCCTCGGTACGTGCGATGCACTACCGCAATGCACGCAACAAGGGCTCGCTCCAGATGGGTGTGCTCATTGATCGCTACATCCAATCGCTATACACCACCACGCTAGAGCGTATCACCGCAACCTTGGGTTGTACCTTCGATCTACGTGGGAGGCGAGGAATGCTCGCAACGGTTGAACGATCGGCTGATCACATCCGCGCCCTCCTCGAAACAGTGCAAGCGCTGCCCCTGAACCAGCAACGTGAAGCGGTCGAAAAGTTGCTTGTACGTGATGTGAGCGCAGAAGCAAGAGCTCAACTGAGTACACAGCTTAATAGCCAGCAGGTTAGCATGGATCTCAGCGACGAACAGCAAAAGGAGATCCGCGAGCAGACGCAGCATCAGGTGCGCGAGTACTTCAGCGGGTGGAACAAAGAGAATGTTGCGCTTGCCTACCGCCGCCTGCTGAGACGACCTGATCTGCTCAGGCAGCTTGGCGTGGGCCTCTTTCACGCCTGGGATCTGGAACTACTAAGCCAGGATGCCCCCACCAACAAGACTCCCTTCCGCTTTAGCGATCTCGCGGCCCTGATGTACCTGAAGCTGGGCCTCGATGGCGTTGATGGGGTAGGCTATGAGCACATCGTCGTGGACGAGGCCCAGGATCTCACCCCGCTGCACTTCAAGGTACTCCAAGCCTATAGTCGCAGTTCCTCAATGACCCTGCTTGGTGACATCGGTCAGGGCATCTACGGCCAGCACGGCATTGAGCATTGGGATGTGCTTGCTGAGGCCCTCCAGATGCAGAGTCTCGCCCCCGAGACGTTGCGTGAAAGCTACCGCTCGACACGCCAGATTATTGAGTTTGCGAATGCCATGCTGACCCGTACAGGGGTCGCCGAGGATGCGCTGGCAGTCCCGCTCAGCCGCCCAGGTCCGTCACCAACGCTGAATCGCTTTCAGCAGTGGTCGCAACTCGTCACGAATATCATCAACACCGTGCAGGATGAGCAGCAGAAATGGTCAGCGCTGGCAATTGTCTGCAAGACCGCTGCTGCATGCCGTAAGCTTGCGGGTGAATTGACGACTGCTGGTTTCACCGACTACCAATTGTTGGTGGATCGTAACAGCCAGTACAAGGGCGCAATCACCATCATCCCCTCGTATCTGACCAAAGGCATGGAGTTCGATGTTGTCATCATCGCTGATGCGGACGCCGAGACCTACCCGCCAGATGCATTACACGTCAAGCTGCTCTACGTCGTGCTCACGCGGGCTGCGCACGCATTGCATGTGCGCTGGCTCGGCGCTGTGACGCCACTGCTTGACCCGCAACAGCCCCATGTGCCGTTGCAGCCCGCGCTCGCTGGTGCGCTCAATCCGCAACCGCAGACCATCAGTCAGTATGCAGCGACACGCCCAGGGCGCGATGCTGACTGGTATGTTGAGCGCCTGGCCCAGATGGATAAGCTGCGCTTGCTCGAGGCTGGCAACATTGATGCGCACCTGCTGGATGTGGTCATGGCCGGGTATAGCCCGGCTGCAAGCACGAATGAGCATGACGAAGAGCCAGCCATCGCGCTCCTCAATGAGGATGAGCAGCAATTCCTGACGGAACAAGCTGATGCCCTCAGCCAGGCAGACGCAATGGACGTTCAGGATGCGCTGGCCCTGACTCAGTTCGCCTATGGTCTGCTCCGCAACCAGTTGCGCAGCGCCGGACTAGAGCTTGCTGATGACGGCAAGGTTTCGCTCAGCCAACAGGTAATCTTGCTCACAACGCTGGCTCAGGCAACCCGGCGTGGGCACGTCATCGCCAGTGCTGGGCGCTGGACGACCCGCCAGGCAGTCTTGCAGGCGGTAGAAGGGCACCGCAGGGCGGCAGCCGAACGCTGGCTGACGATGTTTGAGCAGTATGGGATCATCGAGCTTCAGCAGTCGGCACAGCGCACCCAAATCCGTGTCGGCACCACCTGGGTGCAGCCACTCTTGAACCTTGGGCTTGGGATCGCCACAGATAGCTGGGACCGTGAACTGCTGGAAGCTTTGCCGCAGTTGCCAACACCGTTTGACGTCAATGCACTCCATACGCCGAGGTAGCGCTATGCACGGAGAATCAGCAGCCACCACGCTTGCCTCCATCCGCCAACATCATGCCACCGCCGCGCAACAGCTCCACGATCAGTTGCAATCATGCCAGGAAGAGCAGATAACGGTGCGTCGAACGCTTGCCGAGTTGCAGCAACGGCTTGAGCAGTTGCAGGCGTATCACGACCAGTTGCACACTGAGCTTGTGGCGTTGGCGCAGCGTAGCGCCGCCGAGGAGCAGACGGCAGCGGTCACTGCGCTCGCTGGGAGCTTCGCCTCTTTCTTGCAACTCCACGCTTACTGGCTGGCGCAGGCCCAGCTTGAGCAGCAGATACAAGCTCTGTATGCGAAAGATCCCGCGCTTGACAAGAAGATCGAAGCGTACCATAAGGTCGAAACAGGCGGTGAGGCCTACCTGGCGGGAATTCCTGAGGCGCTACGTCCGGCGGTCGCCCAGACGGTACAAGCCGAGATTGAGAAGATCCGGCTCCAGATCGCCGAATGGCTGGATCTCCAACAGCAGCGCCGTGATCTTCGGCCAGCCGGACCGCTCCTACTTCAGATTATGCTGGCTCAGCCTTCGGAGGATGAACTCCTATACTGGGCGCTGCCCTTCCCTGCGAACGTGGCGAGCCTGGCACCAGAGACAGCGCCGATCATGATGCATGCAGCAACTGCGGTCATGCACGCACTAGGCAGCTTAGGGAAGCATGCGGACTGGAGTATTGACGACCTCGATTTCGCCGCGTGGGAAGGCCAGAGTGTACTCGTGGCACTGGCTACCTACCGGGGCGAGGCGTCGATCGCGCAGTCGGCCACGAGCCTGCTCCAGCAGCAACTGATGTCCAATCCGCTCTTCCAAGATGTTCTGCTGGATCTACGAATCGAGCAGATCACGCAGGCGGCATGGCAGCTCGGAGCATACGAGACCGCAGCGGCTACGTCTGCTGGTGCGTCATCCTCCCCAATCGCCGCTGAGGAAGTGGCGCAGGAGGCCCCGCCTGAAGACGAGACACAGCTCGATACAATGAACAGTGAATGGTTTACCGGCAAAGACCTCAAGCTCTGGAACAAGAAGCAAGCAGGCAAGTTGTCGCCGCAGGCACGGCGCATGCGCACCCTGGTTGTGCGCATGATTGGGCACGGTCTGCTTGGGGAGGAGTCGGTTACAATTGAGCGTATCTGCCAGGGTCTGCCCGCCACCCACGCTGAGGCGCTGCGCCAGGTTATCGAGTTGGGCGCGACCGCAGGCGTGCTCGTGAAGGTGGATACGGCGGAAGGCTCTGGGGCAGCGCTTACGCTCAACCCAGCGCTGCTAGCCGATATGCAGAGCCTCATAAATCGCGAACCGTCGCCGCTGTGGATCAGCATTGTTGGTGCATAATCACGATGGGTATATAATGGCTCGTTTGGAAGAACTGACTCGTGGCGCCTCAGTTAAAGGCATCCTCCCTGATGGTGCGGTGACCGTGGTTGATGTTGCCTGGTATGGCACCGAGGCGGTTGAACTGACCTATAAAGATGCTGCCGGCCGTCTGGGCCACGAGCTTCTCTATCGGGATCGCGAGACCACCATCGAGCTTGCCGCAACGAGCCGCCCCTGGGGTTTTGATGGTGATGGAGCGCGCTTCCGCCTTGCCTCTGAGGCGTATCGGATTCGTCTCGCCTATCTTTTCGATCCGCTCCTGGCCGTCCACAGTTCCCTCGTTGAGCCACTGCCCCATCAGATCACTGCAGTCTATGGCGAGATGCTCATGCGCCAGCCCCTGCGCTTCCTGCTCGCTGATGATCCTGGGGCCGGCAAGACGATTATGGCGGGGCTCCTGATCAAGGAACTGGTGGTTCGTGGCGATGTGCAGCGTTGTCTGATCGTGTCTCCTGGCAGTCTTGTTGAGCAGTGGCAGGATGAGCTCGATCGTCGTTTCCACCTCCCCTTCGACATCCTCACCAATGACAAACTCGAGGCGGCCCGTACCGGTAACTGGTTTCAGGAGAATCCCCTCGCGA
Source organism: Candidatus Viridilinea mediisalina (assembly GCF_002532535.1). Classification (GTDB taxonomy): domain Bacteria; phylum Chloroflexota; class Chloroflexia; order Chloroflexales; family Chloroflexaceae; genus Viridilinea; species Viridilinea mediisalina. Next base: position 96,008 of record NZ_NQWI01000001.1, on the reverse strand, counting down.
TCGCTCGGCTGGATAAGCTCTCGCGGAACGACGATGTGCAGGCAAAGCTGGAGCAGACTGACTGGGATCTGGTGATTGTCGACGAGGCCCATAAGCTCTCAGCGACCTTCTTTGGTGGTGAGATCAGCTATACCAAGCGATACCGTCTGGGCCAACTGCTGGGGAAAGTAACCCGCCACCTGCTGTTGCTCACCGCGACACCCCATAATGGGAAGGAAGAGGATTTCCAGCTCTTCATGGGACTGCTCGATGCCGATCGGTTTGAAGGGCGTTTCCGTGATGGCGTCCATACGGCTGACACCTCCGACCTGATGCGGCGGCTGACAAAAGAGCAGTTGCTCAAGTTTGACGGCCGACCACTCTTTCCTGAACGCATTGCCTACACCGTCAACTATACTCTCTCCGACGCCGAGGCGGCGCTGTATGAGGCGGTGACAACGTATGTTCGTCAGGAGTTCAATCGTGCCGAGGCCCTTGAGAACAATGGCCGGAAGGGCACGGTTGGTTTTGCTCTGACGACCCTGCAACGACGCCTGGCTTCATCGCCTGAGGCCATCTACCAGTCATTGCGCCGGCGCCGCGAACGGCTCCAGGCTCGGTTGCAAGAGATGCGGGCCGGGAGCGCAGGCGGGCCGCCCGCCGGTCTTGAACTCAATCTCGACGATCTCGACGATCTTGACGATGCCCCTGATATCGAGGTCGAGCAGGCAGAGGATCGGGTTGTCGATCAAGCAACAGCCGCACGCACAATTGCGGAACTTGAAGCTGAGCTTGCGATCCTCACACAATTGGAAGAGCTCGCGCTGCAGGTGCGGCGCAGCGGCAAAGACCGCAAGTGGGATGAACTGTCGCAACTCCTCCAGAACGAAGGTGAGATGTTTGATGCTCAGGGTCATCGGCGCAAGCTGGTCATCTTCACCGAGCATCGTGACACCCTCAATTACCTGGAAGAGCGCATTGGCACCCTGATCGGCCGCGTTGAGGCCGTTGTCGTCATTCATGGCAGTATGGGCCGCGATGAGCGCAGAAAAGCCCAGGAACGCTTCACCCAGGATCCTGAGGTGCAGGTACTGATTGCGACTGATGCGGCGGGGGAAGGCATTAATCTCCAGCGTGCCCACCTGATGGCGAACTACGATCTGCCGTGGAACCCGAATCGCCTGGAGCAGCGCTTTGGTCGCATTCACCGCATTGGTCAGACGGAGGTCTGCCATCTCTGGAACCTGGTGGCCGATGAGACCCGTGAGGGCGAAGTCTATCTCCGCCTGCTCAAGAAGCTGGATGAGGAGCGGAAGGCGTTGCAGGGGCGGGTGTTCGATGTACTCGGCAAGCTGAAGTTTGCGGATCGCTCGCTGCGCGATCTGCTGATCGAGGCGGTTCGGTATGGCGACCAGCCTGACGTGCGCGCGCGGCTCTCGCAGGTGGTCGATGCTGCCCTTGACCGTCAGCATCTCACGGATCTTCTGGAGGAGCGCGCGCTGGCCCGCGATACCATGGATGCGGCTCAGGTTCGGCGCATTCGTGAAGATATGGAACGGGCGGAGGCACGGCGGCTTCAGCCGCATTTCATTGCTGCGTTCTTTCTCGAAGCGTTCAAGCGCCTGGGCGGCAGTATGCGTGAACGCGAACCAAAACGCTATGAGATCACCCACGTGCCGGCCGTGATTCGCAACCGTGATCGTATCCTTGGCGCACGCGAAGGTGTGCTCCAACGCTACGAACGGGTCACGTTCGAAAAAGAGCGGATCAGTATTCCTGGCAAGCCTCCGGCAGCCTTCATCTGTCCGGGACATCCACTGCTCGACGCGACGATCGACCTGGTATTGGAGCGCGAGCGCGATCTCCTGAAGCGCGGCGCGATTCTGGTCTCGCCCGACGATCCCGGCGAGACGCCCCGAACGCTCTTCTATGTTGAGCACGCGATCCAGGATGCCCGCACGGATCGCAGTGGCAATCGCCGGGTCGTTTCGCGTCAGCTGCAGTTTGTTGAAATTGATGCTGATGGGCAGGCCCGCACGGCTGGGTATGCCCCCTACCTGGATTACCGACCCTTGAGCGAGGAAGAACGGGGGGTGTTAGAAAATAGGAGAGAGGAAATAGAAAATAGTGAGGGACAGTCCACAAACTCCCCTATTTCCTATCTCCTATCTCCTATTTCCTACGAACACGAGGCGCTGCGCTATGCCATCAGTGAGTTGGTGCCGCGCCACTTCGACGAAGTGCGCCGTCGGAAAGAGGAGTTAGTCACCAAGACGCTGATTGCCGTCCAGGAGCGCCTGACCAAGGAGATCATCTACTGGGATCAGCGTGCCGTTGATCTCCAGCTCCAGGAAGAGGCAGGGAAAACACCGCGGCTGAACTCGGCCCGTGCCCGCCAACGCCGCGATGAACTGGAGGCTCGGCTACGGCGGCGCACTGAGGAGCTTGCCCAGGAGCGCCGTGTGTCTCCACTTCCGCCGGTTGTGATTGGTGGAGCCCTGGTGGTGCCCGGAGGGCTGCTTGCACGGCTCAAAGGTGCGCGTAGCGCTGAGCCGGCGCTGTTTGCTCGCGAGACGAAGCGCGTTGAGCTGGCGGCGATGGCAGCGGTGATGGCAGCCGAGCACACGCTCGGCTTTGTGCCACGTGATGTCAGCGCCGACAAGTGCGGTTATGACATCGAGTCCCGCGTTCCCGCCGAGGGCCGGCTGCGCTTCCTAGAGGTCAAAGGTCGCATTCAGGGTGCCACGAGCGTGACCGTTACCAAGAACGAGATCCTGACTGCGCTCAATAAGCCGGAGGCATTTATCCTGGCGCTGGTTGAGGTACCGCCGGCGGAATTCGCCGAGGGCGACGCCTTCTATACCGGTATCGCCGATGAGCGCGACAGCTATGTGACCGGCGCGGGTTGTGTGGTACGCTACGTCCGTCAACCCTTCAGCCGTGAGCCCGACTTTGGCGCAACCAGTGTCAATTACGACTGGGATGAGTTGTGGGCGAGGGGTGAGGAGCAGGTCTAGAACCTATGATACGCATTAATGGGCACTGAGGAAAACCGCAGTCAGGAAGTAAGCAAATGAGAAGAAGAGGCATGAGCAATTTACGTCGTCTCGGCAATCAAATCCAGATAACGCTACCAACCGATGAGCAAGGATTCATCGGTAGGGAGTGCCCCGATGTGCGCTGCGAAGGGTACTTCAAAGTGCAGCCCGGAACTGGATTACAAGGCAACCCCGACTGCCACTGTCCCTATTGCGGTGGCACAGCACCACAAGACCACTTCTACACAAAAGCTCAGATCGAATACGCGAAATCGGTTGCTCTGAACCAAATTACTGGAGCATTGATCAAAGATCTCAAGACACTTGAATTCAATCACAAACCCCGTGGTGGTTTTGGAATTGGCGTCAGCATGAAAGTTACTGGTCAGTCACATCCGATCCGCTACTACCGTGAACAGCAACTAGAGACTGAGATTGTATGCTCGCAGTGTTACCTTCGATACACTATATTCGGCTTCTTTGCATACTGTCCTGACTGTCGGAATCACAATTCGTTTCAGATTTTGGACAAAAACTTAGAGTTGGTCAGCAAACAGATTGCACTGGCTGGATCTGTTGATGCTGAATTAGCCGATCACTTAGTTGGCGACGCACTTGAAAATGCGGTTGCTGCTTTCGATGGCTTTGGTCGAGAAGCTTGTCGCATACGTGCGCATCTCGTTACTACACCAGCCAAGGCAGAGAATTTATCCTTTCAGAGCTTGCACTCTGCGCGCCAGAACTTACAGAGCTTATTCGGGTTCGATCTGTCCAAAGCCATAAGTAGCGACGATTGGAGCTTTACAATAGGATGTTTTCAGAAGCGCCACTTACTTGCACATAAGATGGGAGTGGTAGACCAAGCATACCTCAATGCCACTCATGATCCACGTGCGATTCTTGGGCGCAAGATCATTATTGAGGCTGGAGAAGTAATGAGACTCCTGGATACACTTCGGGTATTGGGCCGCGATCTCATCAATCGACTTCCCTCGATATAGGTATTATCGATGATTGTAGTAGTAATGAACATCTAGAATATATCAAGGTAATAGGTAACCATGGATAATAACACAGTAAATCAGCTCACTGACGATGGTTTTAGCTTTGCCCAACCAGGAAGTGATATAACAGAGCTCGCTCTATTGTCGCTAAAGATCGCGCTAGAGTCGTATTTTTTCACATATAGTAGTGTCAAGTTCACAATATCTCAACTTGAGAATCCTGTGGATTTGGATCAGGATCAAATTGACCGATTACACAACTCGAAATATCGACAGTTGTACGCAGAGACCATCGTTCATTTCCAGCATTTTGCAGAACTTGCGTCCAAGGATCTACTGCGAAGCGAGCATGCTTTATTAATTGTCGAGGCCACCAATTTCCCGGTCATCTTGCACAAGTTATTGAAAGGAGAAGAAATCACGCCTTCTGAGTGGGAGAATCTAAAATCTGTCGAATTTTCAGAAACGCTAGATCGAATTCGAAAGTTGAATGCAGATGCAAGACTGCCACCAACGTTCAGTTTGTTTGCACAGTATGATCACAGCTTAAAGAGACTGAATAATCTTCGCAATCGCATATGGCATCGTGGAACTTACGTTCTACGTTATAAGGCACTGGATCGTTTTATAACAGGGTGCATACTTCCATTCATTGTAGATGTAACTAACCTGCCAAATTACGCAAGCAGGACGAATTTGTGGAAGTATAAGGCGCTTTCGTGCGGCATAGACCCTTTGACTGAGTTAATCGCCCATACTCAAAATGGAGACTACACTTTAGGCAAAGTGGCGTTTCTTAAAGAATTGGCAAGAGCTGCGTATCGCAATCCAATCCGACCCGTTCCTGAAAGAGGTTTCGGAAGGTCTGCTATAGTGGAGGGAAACTCATTAGCCAAGCAACGTGCAAGAAAAGATGCTGAAGCGATTGCTCGACAAGGCGATGCCCATGCTCTTCGTCCTTGCCCAGTTTGTGGCGTTGAGTCGCTGGTATTGTATAGCGAAGTAGAGATCGAAGGTGATTCGATGGCTCCTGAGGCGATCTGGTCTTTTACTAATGCAGCAGTCTGTACTTGCTGTTCTTTTTCTGTTGATAACGCAATCCAGAACCCTCGAGCCTACGGCTTTGACATTGACGACTACTGGTTCATCATAGAGTAACTTGCTCAATCTTGAGCCTTAAGGATTATTACATGCCCACCCGCAAACTCATCGAAGTCGCACTTCCCTTGGAAGCGATCAATACCGCATCGGCCCGCGAGAAGTCGATCCGCCACGGGCATCCAAGCACAATGCACCTTTGGTGGGCACGCCGCCCGCTCGCCGCATGCCGCGCTGTGCTCTTTGCGTCGCTAGTGGACGACCCGAGCAGCCACCCGAATCGCTTTCCGACTGAGGAGTCTCAGCAGCGCGAGCGCGAGCGGCTGTTCGGCATCATCGAGCGCCTGGTGAAGTGGGAGAACTCAAATAACGAGCATGTGCTGCGTGAGGCCCGCGATGAGATCCTGAAGCACACCACTGGCAACCCGCCACCAGTCTACGACCCCTTCGCCGGTGGCGGCTCGATCCCACTTGAGGCGCAGCGCCTCGGCCTGGAGGCTCACGCCTCCGATCTCAACCCGGTGGCGGTGTTGATCAATAAGGCGCTGATTGAGATACCACCCAAGTTTGCGAACATGCCGCCAGTGAATCCAGGGGACAATCCAGGATTCCCAGGAACGCAGGCGGCTCGCCCGCACCCATCCCCAGGAACGCAGGCGGCTCGCCCGCACCCATCCCCAGGAACGCAGGCGGCTCGCCCGCACCCATCCCCAGGAACGCAGGCGGCTCGCCCGCACCCATCCCCAGGAACGCAGGCGGCTCGCTCGCACCCATCCCCGGGAGCGCGGGCGGCTCGCCCGCACCCAGTGCATAAAGGCTGGCACTCACGTGGCTATCTCCCCCATTTCGATGTACCAGGGCTGGTTCAGATGGTTACCTACCGGCTTGCGGACTCAATGCCCACTGAACGACGTTCTGAGTGGCAAGATCTGCTGAGTCTCACCAATGATGTTGCCCGTCGTAAAAGAGTAGAGGCATATCTGGACGCCGGACATGGTTCATGCAATCTGCGTGATGAACGGATTGCACAGTTAGTAGAAGCAAATCTTTTACATTTCGATGGTCAGCGCTACCGCTTGTTGGCGTGGGTAATTATGCCCAACCATGTTCATGTGCTGATTGAGACCTTTCCTGGCTACCCGCTTGAGAAGGTCGTGCATACCTGGAAGTCGTATACGGCAAAGGAAGCCAACAAGATACTCGGTCGTAGTGGTGATTTCTGGCAGCCGGAGTATTTCGACCGTTATATCCGGGATGAGGGTCATTTTAATGATGCTGTGCGTTATATCCATGAGAATCCGGTGAAGGCAGGGTTGATTGTTCAGCCTGAGCAATGGGTATATAGCAGTGCAGCCCCACTTGCGGGCGAGCCGCCCGCGCTCCCGGGCAATGCCCCACTTGCGGGTGCGCCGCCCGTAAGTGCGGGTGCGCCGCCCATGCTCCCGGGCAATGCCCCACTTGCGGGCGAGCCGCCCGTAAGTGCGGGTGCGCCGCCCATGCTCCCGGGCAATGCCCCACTTGCGGGCGAGCCGCCCGCGCTCCCGGGCGGTGCATTGCCCGGCTTCGAGAAGCAGTGGAAAGGCGCTGCTGGGCTGGCTGCCGATGTGCGCTACTACGGCAAATGGATGCGTGACGAGGCGGAAAAGCGTATCGGTCACCTCTACCCCAAGGTGCAATTGCCCAAGGAGTATGGCGGCGGTGAGGCAACCGTGATCGCCTGGCTCTGGGCGCGTACCGTCACCTGCCCTAACCCGGCTTGTGGCGCACAGATGCCGTTAGTTCGCTCATTTGAGTTGTCGAAGAAGAAGGGCAAAGAGCATTGGGTCGAACCAGTGATCGAACCCGCCGGGAGCGCGGGCGGCTCGCCCGCAAGAGATGGCGGGCGAGCCGCCCGCGCTCCCGGCGCTCCTGGCGCTCCCGGCGTGCGTTTCACGGTGCAAAGTGGTTCCGGCAAGCCCCCCGAAGGCACGGTAGGTCGGCGCGGGGCCCGTTGCCTCTGTTGCCAGACCCCCGTCCCGCTTGAGTATGTTCGTGATGAGGGCAAAGCCGGACGCATGGCGGCCCAGATGCTGGCGATTGTCGCTGAAGGCAAGCGCGGGCGGATCTACCTGCCACCCACGACCGAGCATGAGCAGGTGGCCGCGAGCGCACAGCCTGCGTGGGCACCCGAAACTGAGCTGCCTGAGCAAGCGCTTGGTTTTCGTGTCCAAAATTATGGCCTTACCAAGCATCGCGATCTCTTCACCTCGCGCCAACTCACGGCGCTTACGACCTTTAGCGATCTGGTGGGTGAAGCCCGCGAACGAGTGCGTGCCGATGCCGGGAGCGCAGGCGGCTCGCCTGCACCCGATCCCGCCGCCTATGCCGATGCGGTTGCTACCTATTTGGCGTTGGGGGTGAGTAAAATTGCTGATAGTGGTAACTCTCTTGTCTCATGGAAACCAAGTATGGATCAACCAATCCATCTTTTTACTAGGCAAGCTATACCGATCGTATGGGATTTTGCTGAACCCTGTATTTTTTCTGGGTCAATGGGAGATTTAGTTGTCACACTTACGAATATAGCAAGAAGTATTGAGCAACTATCTGTTGTTAGTCACGGACGTGTTTCTCAAATTGACGCACAAAAATTGGATCGCAATACAAATCGAATATTCTCCACCGACCCACCCTACTACGACAACGTACCTTACGCCGATCTCAGCGATTTCTTCTACGTCTGGTTGCGTCATTCGCTCAAGGAAGTCTACCCTGATCTGTTTGGCACGTTGCTTGTGCCCAAAGCTCAGGAATTGGTGGCTGAACCATTCCGCCACGGCGGACGCGAAGCAGCCCAACGTTTCTTCGAGGAAGGGCTGCTCAAGGTTTTCGAGCGTATTCGCACATCGCAGCATCCCGCCTATCCGCTGAGTGTCTACTACGCCTTCAAACAGGCCGAGAGTGATGCGGATGAGAGTCCCGCCGGGAGCGCGGACGGCCCGTCCGCACTGGAAAGCGGGCGAGCCGCCCGCGCTCCCGGCATTGGCCCGTCCGCGCTGGAAAGCGGGCGAGCCGCCCGCGCTCCCGGCATTGGCCCGTCCGCACTGGAAAGCGGGCGAGCCGCCCGCGCTCCCGACATTGGCCCGTCCGAGCTGGAAAGCGGGCGAGCCGCCCGCGCTCCCGGCATTGGCATTGCCTCAACGGGCTGGGAAACCATGCTGCAAGGCTTGATTCAGGAGGGGTTTACGATTGTTGGCACGTGGCCTATTCGTACCGAATTAGGCAATCGCATGCGGAATATCGGCTCCAACGCCCTCGCCTCATCGATCGTCCTCGTCTGCCGCCCGCGCCCAGCGGAGGCCCGTGCAGCCACGCGCCGCGAGTTCCTCAATGCGCTCAAGGCCGAGTTACCGGCGGCGCTGCGGCGCTTACAGCAGGGCAATATCGCGCCGGTAGACCTGGCGCAGGCCGCGATCGGCCCCGGCATGGCGGTCTTCTCGCGCTACAGCAAAGTCGTCGAGTCGGACGGCTCGGCGATGCGGGTGCGCACGGCGTTGCAGATCATCAATCAAGAGCTTGACACGGTGCTGGCCGAGCAGGAGGGCGAGTTCGACGGCGATACACGCTGGGCGATCGCTTGGTTTGACCAGTATGGGGTCAATGAAGGGCCGTATGGCGTCGCCGAGACGCTCTCCAAGGCCAAAAACACCTCCGTCGAGGGCATGGTCGAAGCTGGGTTGGTGGTGGCCCGCAGCGGCAAGGTGCGCCTGCTGAGCCGTGACGAACTTCCCGGGAGCGCGGACGGCCCGTCCGCTATAGGAAGCGGGCGAGCCGCCCGCACGGGCAGCATGAGCGTCTGGGAGGTCGCTCAGCATCTCGTCCATGCGCTCGATAAGCGTGGCGAAGCTGGTGCGGCGGCCTTGCTGGCCCAGCTCGGCGGCGAAGGTGAGATCGCGCGCGACCTGGCCTATCGGCTCTATACCACCTGCGAGCGCAAGGGTTGGGCGCAGGAGGCGCTCGCCTATAACAGCCTCGTGGTCGCATGGCCGGAGATTCGGCGGCTAGCAGCGGAGGCACAGCGCGGCGCGCCGGTGCAGGGGCGGATGGAGATCTGATCTGGGGAAGGAGGAAGCAGGTATGACAAAGCCAATCCATGAAATTCAACAAGCCTATCCGGCTGATGTCGCACGCAATCTTGCGCGGGCGGTCGCCATTCTGAAAGCTGGAGGTTGTCAGGAAGTCTACCTCTTCGGCTCGACGGCGACCGGTACTCGGCACGTGGGATCAGATCTCGATTTTGCCGTACGCGGTTGTCCCCCACACGCTTTTTTTCAACTCCTTGGACAGCTGCTTTCTGAGCTTGAGCATCCGGTTGATCTCGTCGATCTCGATCTTTCTAGCCCCTTTGTTGAAGCCTTGTTGAGCAGCGAGGAATTGGTGTACCTTGGCTAAAACCCTGATCCAAGCCATCAAGGTTGAGTTGGCCCAACTTGATCTGCTCTTGACAACCTATGCAAACCTGATTGATCGGGTGCAACAACAAGCACCCGACGTCGTAGAGTTAGCCGCACTCGCTACCGTACTCCATTCGTACTACAACGGGGCTGAAAGTATCTTCCTGGCTGTGGCACGACACCTTGATCTCCAGTTGCCTGAGGGAACGCGGTGGCATCGGGAATTATTAGCACAGGTAGCACGGCCAACGACGAGTCGTCCAGCATTGCTCTCATCCTCACTTGAGACGCGCTTGACGGTCTACCTGGCCTTTCGCCACTATTTCCGTCACAGCTATGCCTTCACCCTTGACTGGGCACGTTTAGAACCCCTGGTGCATGAACTATCTACCGTGCATACAGCGTTGCGTGAAGAGCTCGACGTCTTCCTGAATTTCCTCCCTACACAGCCTGACGATTCGTAAGGAGTACCACCATGGCCCTCAGCAACCGCGATCGCGTGAACAAAGGTCTTGAACTCCTGCAACTCGGCCTGCGACCATTTGTCGAGCGCGAACTGCTGGCGATCCATGGCCGCTACTGGGTGACGAAGGTGACCGAGCATTGGCCCAACGATCTGCGCTGGGACGGCGATGAACCGCGTCTTGATGCCTCGCCACTCCTGCGCATCATGTGGGAGCAATGGAATAGTGTCTTTGGCAAGACCCTCGGCCACGCCGAGCGCTCCCTGGTCAGTGAATTGCGCGATACCCGCCACAAGTGGGCGCACCAAGAACCATTTTCGACCGATGACACCTATCGCGCACTCGATAGCGTGCAGCGACTGCTCACGGCCATCTCAGCGCCAGAAGCCGCTGAAGTTGATCGGCAGAAGCAAGAGGTATTGCGCATTCGCTTTGAAGAGCAGACCCGCCGTGAAACCCGCAAAGTCGCCACGGCACCGCTCGTCGGCCAGCCGGCCGGCGGGCTACGACCCTGGCGCGAGATCATCACTCCCCACCCAGACGTTGCTTCCGGTCGCTACCAACAGGCCGAGTTTGCCGCAGATCTGGCACAGGTCTATCGTGGCGAGGGTTCCGACGAATACCGCGAACCGCGCAGCTTCTTTCAGCGCACATTCATCACCGAGGGCTTACGCCTGCTCCTCGTTGGAGCGCTCCGCCGCCTAACCAACTCTGGTGGTGATCCAGTGGTCGAGCTCCAGACCAATTTTGGCGGTGGTAAGACCCACTCGATGCTGGCGCTCTACCATTTGTGCTCCGGCGCAGCGCCGGCCGATTTGCCAGGCAGCGAGCCCGTACTGGCGGCTGCCGAGGTCACAAGCTTACCCAGCGTACGGCGTGCGGTACTGGTCGGCACAGCGCTTTCGCCCGCCAAGGTGCATCGCAAGGCCGATGGGACAGAGGTGCATACGCTCTGGGGCGAACTGGCGCATCAGTTGCTTGGGGAGCAGGGCTATGCCTTTGTCGCTGAGTCAGATCGGGCGGGGGTCAGCCCTGGATCGAACGAACTGGGCGCACTATTCCACGCGGCGAGCCCATGCCTCATCTTGATCGATGAATGGGTTGCTTATGTCCGTCAGCTCTATACCCGGAATGATCTCCCGGCCGGCTCGTTCGATGCGAATCTGACTTTTGCGCAGGCATTGACCGAAGCAGCGCGCGCCGTACCGGGCGTCCTGCTGGTGGCCTCGCTCCCGGCGTCCGATATTGAGATCGGCGGTGAGGCCGGGCGTGAAGCGCTCACCCGTTTGAAGAATACCTTCGGGCGGCTGGAGTCGGCTTGGCGGCCTGCCAGTGCGGAAGAAGGCTTTGAGATTGTCCGACGCCGGCTCTTCCAACCCATCACCGACCCGGCGCATTTTCCGCAGCGCGATGCCGTGGTACGGGCGTTTTGTGACCTGTATCGCACGCAGAGCGCTGAGTTTCCTGCACACACCCGTGATGCTGACTACGAGCAGCGGATGCAGGCTGCCTATCCGATCCATCCGGAGCTGTTCGACCGACTCTACAACGACTGGAGCACGCTGGAGAAGTTTCAGCGTACCCGTGGCGTGCTGCGGCTCATGGCTGCGGTGATCCATGCGCTCTGGCAGCGTGATGACCGATCGCTGCTCATCCTGCCGGCGAGTGTGCCAGTCGATGAGCCAGCGGTGCAGTATGAGCTCACCCGTTATATGGAAGACCCCTGGGTGCCGGTGATCGAGAAAGACATTGACGGGCCAAACTCTCTCTCGCTCCGGCTCGATAAAGAGAACCCCAATCTGGGACGCTACTCGGCGACGCGGCGCGTTGCGCGAACACTCTATCTGGGCTCCGCACCGACCTTTCGGATGACGAACAAAGGGATTGAAGATCGGCAGATCAAGCTGGGCTGTGTGCAACCGGGCGAGAGTGTGGCCATCTTTGGCGACGCCCTGCGCCGTCTGGCTGACCAGGCAACCTATCTCTACCAGAATGCGCAGCGGTACTGGTATGCCACCCAGCCAAGTGTGAATCGCCTGGCGCAGGATCGCGCGGCGCGGCTCAAAGATGATACTGTCCATGATGAGTTGCTGCGACGATTGCGCGCTGCGGCCCGCCAGCGCGGTGATTTCGCTGCTGTCCATCCAGCACCAGCTGGGGGGAGCGACGTACCCGATGAGCGTGAAACACGGTTGGTACTCCTCGATCCCGTCCATGCACACAGTAGCAAAGCGACCGAGAGCGCGGCCCGACAACACGCGGAGCAACTGCTCGATTCGCGTGGGGCCGGCCCGCGTACCTATCGCAACGCGCTGACCTTCCTCGCCGCTGATGCCGCCCGGCTCAAGGAGTTGGAGCAGGCCGTACGCGAGTACCTGGCCTGGAAGTCCATCGAGGATGAACGTGACTCGCTGGGACTCGACTCATTCCAGACCAATCAGGCCAAAACACGGCGTGAGCAGTTTGATGATACGGTGGAGCAGCGCATTCCTGAGACCTATATCTGGTTGCTAATCCCCGAACAGCCCGATCCGCAGGGTACGGCAACCTGGACGGAGATACGGCTCCAGAGTCAGGGGCCAGCGCAGGAAGCGCTGGCGGTGCGGGCGGCGAAGAAGCTACGGAATGAAGAGTTGCTGGTCACGCAGATGGCCGGGACACGCCTGCGGATGGAGCTCGACCGCATCCCGCTTTGGCGTGGGGATCATGTCGCTATCAAACAGCTCGCCGATGACTTTGCCCGCTACCTCTACCTACCCCGCTTGCGCAGCACCGACGTGCTTGTGGGGGCGATCGAGCAAGGGGTTGGGCAGCTGACCTGGGAAAGTGAAACCTTCGCCTATGCTGACAGTTGGGATGCCACGCGGCAGGCGTATCGCGGACTCCAGGCTGGGCAGAGCGTCCGAGCGGCCCTCGATGCAGAGAGTGTGCTGGTGAAACCTGTATCAGCACGTCGCCAACTCGACATGGTGCAGCCACCACCGCCCATCGTTGGCCCCGGCCCCCAACCACCCATCATTGGCCCTGGCCCGCAGCCACCCATCGTTGGTCCTGGCCCGCAGCCACCTGTTCCAGGAGTGAAGCGTCCGCGGCGATTCTATGGGAGCGCGACACTCAGTGACCCAAACCGACTGGCAAGTCGTTCAAAAGACATTGCTGATGCTATAGTGCAGCACTTAACCAGTCTCGTCGGCACGAACGTACGGATCACGATTGAGATTAGCGCCGATATTCCCGACGGTGCGCCGGAACATGTGGTGCGCACCGTGACGGAGAACAGCCGGACGCTCAAATTCGACCAGGCTGGTTTCGAAGAAGAGTAGCGCGGCGGACACTACGCAATCAGCAGCGTTGATCGCAGCGACATCAGGAGATGGCCGTGATAGTGCCAGCCCACCCCCAATGGATCACGCGCATGTACCCCGGCAAGGTCGGGCGTGATCACTTGGGCCTAGGTAGCGTTTCGTCGGATCAGATCCTACCGACGCTCTCACCCGGCATCAATGTACTCACGATCCACCCGCGTTACTTCAGCTTCTACGTCTTTCTGCTCGACGAGTACTGGCGTCGCGACCTGCCGCGCAGCACGGCGGCGTTCTCACGCTTCTACCGGCCACGAGAGTGCATCTTCTCCATTGGTGCGAATCTCTGTGACCAGCCAGAGCATGATCGAGTAACAACCATTGTCGGCACGCAGAAGACCGAAGGCATTGCCAGGCAAACACTGCCAACGTATGACCCCGGCTTCAACTACATCAAGAGTGAACTGGGCGGCTACGGCCTCTACTACCGCTCGGTAATGGCCGAACTTGGGGTGATCTACCCCGGCGGCCCGAAGCCCCTACCCTATCCGCTTGATGTACCCTCCGAGCGCGGCAAAACGCTCGCCGCAGCCTTCCGGCGAGCCATTCAGTCCACGCGCTACTACCGCGACTACTTCGACCACCCCGACCAGCCGGTGCCGCGCGAGGTGGTGCAGGAGTATATCCACGCCGCGTGTTTGTGCCAGCTTCAGTGCGAGGACGCGCCGGATCGGAAGTTGCTCCTCGACACGTTTCTACACGGCGGCGATGCCCAGGCCGCCGCGGCGCGCCGCGAGACGCTGTGCCTATTCCTGGATCTGGCAGCCCAGACCGATGGCTCTGCCGTCAGTCAGGATGCGTTTCGCCAGTTGCTCCTCTTCGGTGCCGAGATGGGCGGCGCAACCTATACACCCCAGGAATCGGTCGCGCTCACCTATCGGCGCTGGCGGCTCTACCAGGCCCGCGAGTACTACGCGTTTGCGCTCAATGGCCTCTGGTGGCACCTCTGTGACTGGGGCATCGCCGAGCAGGGCGATATACGGCCACTGCCGATCGAGGCGCTCCACGAGCATATTCGCCTGCTGCTCAACTTCGATTCGCTTGCGCAACAACTCGGCGTGGCCGAGCCTGGCCTCGGCCCCAATGCCAGCTTCGCCCGCCTGCTGAGCTGGCTGCGCAGCACCGTCGGCGCCAATGAAGCCGGCTTCGATGCGCTGTGCCGCCTGGATGCGCCGATCCACGAGCACCGGCTGTACGCTCTGGCCCATGATGAGGTCAGCAACGATCCGCAAATCTTCGTCCCGGCAATGCTGGCGCTGCTCGCGTTGACCTACCTCCGCTTCGGCATGCCCCCACGCTGGCTCGAACCGGACTGGCCGATCGCCCAGATGGGGGCCGATGGCCGCCTGAGCCTCGATGGCTTCGTCAAGAGCCTGCATCACCGTCTCACCCGCCAGGCGCTCACCATCGCCGATGTCGCACGCTGGCTCTACGATGAATACATCATCCAGCAACACCTGATGATCGCCACCAGCAAGCTCCCCGAGAATACCTTTCGCTTCCAGCGCGAGGGCCAGCGGCTGCGCTTCGTCAACCTCTATAACAGCCTGCAATTCAATGACTCGCGCTTTGAAGCGCTCAGCACGACCCTGCACGAGCTTGGTCTCTGCGGCGACCTACAGCTTGCTGGCCATTCACTCACCGCTGATGGTGCGCAGTTGCTGTCCACGGGAGACCTGCCATGAGCGAGGTGCAGCTCCCTGAGCAGATCAAAGGTCCCTGGGATCACCTGTTGATCCTGACCTACGGCATGGATCTGCCCTTCTTCGAGCACACCCTGCTGCGCGAGCTGCCAGCGCGCTGCCGCAACCGGATCGTGCTGGGAGATGGGGCACATCTGTTGGAGATCAGTGAGGCCCACGTGCGCGACGGCCTGGCGCGGGCCATGAACCACCGCTATGTCGCCGAGGGCATCTTCTCGCCGCAGGCCGCGCACGCCAAGCTGATCATGCTCACCAACCCGACCCAGGGGCGGCTCCTGGTCGGGAGCGGAAACCTCAGCTGGCAGGGCTACGCCTCGGGCGGTGAACTCTTTACCACCTACCAGTACCAGGCTGAGGCACCGCAGCAGCTTGGGGCCTTCCTTGCCGTCCGCGATCTGCTGGAAGGGCTGATGCTGCGGCGCTACCTGAGCGATGCCGCCGAACGTTACCTGCAACTCCTGCTCCAGGGAACCCCCTGGCTGCATCAGTCACCTGAAGCAACCGATCGCCCGGTGCGCCACAACCTGAACCAGAGCTTTCTCCAGCAACTCCGTCTGGAGGTCGGTGAGCAGCCGGTCGAGGAGTTGATTATCCTGAGCCCCTTCTACGACCGGGAGTGCCGGGCCCTTGAGCAGCTGCTGATCCTCTTACAGCCAGCGGAGCTGACACTGCTTGTGCAACCTGGCCGAACCTCACTCGACCCGGTGGCGCTCCAGCGCGTGCTGGCCGGCTACCGTGGGACGGCGAGAGTCCAGGTCGCGCGACGCCCGGATGGCGAGCCCTACCTGCACGCAAAGCTCATCCTGGTCAAGCAGCGCGATCGCGCGGTCTGCCTCCAGGGCTCGGCGAACCTCTCACAGGCCGCGCTGCTGCTGATTGACCCGCAGGGAAACATCGAACTGGTCAACCTGCTCAGCGGCGCCCGCGACGCATTCGACGATCTGCTGGCCGGCCTAGCGATCGATCCGGCGCTGGTGGAGGTGCAAAACCTCGATCTCCACTATGAGGAGCCGGAACAACTTCTCTCAGCACCTGCTGCCTGGCGACTCACCGCCGCCGCGTGGGATGGCACCCAGCTGCGGATTGAAGACCGCGGCCCGCGCCCCGACCTCAGCGGCGCAGTCGCGATCCTCGGGGTTGACGAGCACCGCATCGAGCGTCCACGCGTTGACGTGCGTGCGGTTGCGTGGAAGCCACCAGTAGAAGAGGCCAGGCGCTTTGATCGCCCGGTGGCACTGCGAATCCGCCTGGTCGACGGCAGTCAGAGTAACCCGGTCTTCATCTGCAATACCGCAGCGTTGGACGCGGCACTCGCCGTCACCGCCGAGGATGCCAGCCTCAGCCAGGTGGGGGGGCTGGATCTCGACGATCATGAGATCGAGACGCTCTTCGGCTTGATCGATAGCACCCTGCTGATCGATCGGCGTAGTCTGTGGCAGGTAGCTGGCAAGCAAGCGTCGGTTGCTGACATGGAAGCTGGCGACGCGCAACACCTGAGCTACGACGACATTGACTACGCGCTGCTGCGCCAGCACCCGCGGGTACAGCAGTATCTGCGCGGCTTCGGGGTAGCACGAGCGGGTCGGACGCGTCTCCAGGTCATTCTGAGCTCGATCTCCGGTCATCTGCTGGAAATCCTCGATCGCACCAGCCAGGGGCCAATAGCTGGCCCGGGAGCGGCAGTGATCGGCAGCACCGACCTGAGCGAGGAAGAGCTAGAAGCCGCAGATGAGCCTGCGGCGCCCCAGGGCATGCGCAGCCCGCAGCAGCGAACGCAGCGCCTGCTCAAAAGCTTCATCAACCGCTACCTGGAAGGCATTACGAGCGCTGAGTTCCGCGCACTGGTCGGCGTGGAGGTGCTTGCCCAGAACTACATCATCTTCTCGCATATCCTCTGGCGCCTCTGGGTCAAGGATTGGCTTGACTATAACTTCATGGTCGATGCCTTCACTAGAACCTGGCACGCATTCTGGGGCGACGCAGACGATCCTGGCTGCCTTACCACCGCAAGCACAGAGTCACGTGACCAAATTGGCACCATCCTTCGCGAGCACCACACCGTAGCGACACTGCTGGCCAGCCTTTTCGACAGCGCCCGCTGGATGCACACCTGGGGCTGGCATGCGCAGCGGCTGGCGCTGCGTGACTTCTGGCGCGTCTTGCTTACTCGGCACGCGGGGCTCATAACAACTGAGGTGCTGGAGCAGACCTGGCATGCTCTTGCCGACGCCTATCCCCAGACGACGCCCCTACCGGCGGAGATCGTCGCTGATCTCGCCGAGCTAGCAGACTTCGAGACATCTGGCAGCTTTCTGCGCGCGTTGGAGAGTCGGCACGGCTTCCCGGCTGGGAGCTGCCAGTTCGAGCGGGTAGAAGTCTATCGGGAACCGCTTGACCGGACAGCGCCAGTGAACTGTCTGGTGATCGCCGTACACAACGCCCTTCGCAGCGCCGACGAGGCCGTATCGCTGGTGGGCGAGTGGATGCGCTTCCAGCCGTTGGACTACTACCGCATCGTGGCGCCGACAAGCCACAAGGCTGAGCGTGTCGTGCTCTACGAAGTGCGTGAACATGAAGGTCTGCTCTGGGACAGCCTGACCAAACGTGAAACGATCCTTGGACGCATTGATTCTGAGCCGCAATCATGGGCCGAAGCACTGGCGCAGCTGCAGGCGCTGGCTGAACAGGTACAGGCAAGGCTGGAGGTTCCTCAAATTGTCAGTACGAAAGCTGAAGTAAGGTAGCCCGGAGACACTGGAACCACTCGATGTCGCACGACACTTTCGCCCACGCCCTGGCTCTTCTGCGCACGGCTCTCGCTGATCCGCAAGCCGAATTTCGGCCGGGGCAGTGGGAAGTAGTTGAGAAGTTAGACTCGCATAACCCCCTGTTATACGAGTCTATCCACCTTCCCCATCATCGTGCATACTTGTTACACTTGTTCTAGTCCTGATGGCGTGGGAGGAGTGGTCATGGCTGACGCATTGGACACCGTTGACCAGGCGCAGATCACGGCGCTGGTGCCGCGTGAGCCAACCGGTGCCGCGCTTAGCCAGGCTGCCGCAGCGGCCGACCGCGCTGCATCATCGGCGCTCTTCGCGGAGTACCGCCAGCAGCTTGCGGCCCACACGCGGAGTGCCCACGATCAGGATCTCGCGCGCTGTGCGCTCTACCTGGCCGATGTCGGCGTGAGCGTTGGGGCATTGGCCGTCGAGCCAGTGGCCTGGGCCGGGTTCACCTGGGGCCTTGTCGAGGGCTTCAAGCGCTGGATGCTGCGCGAGGGCTTTGCGCTGGCGACGCTCAATCGCACCCTGGCGACAATCAAATCCTACACGCGCCTCGCCGCGCAGTCCGGTGCGCTCGCCGCTGAGCAAGCGACGATGATTGCCGCCGTGAAGGGCTACGGGCGCAAGCAAGGCCGCAACCTCGACGCCGAGCGGGCCACGACTCGGCGCAGCGCGAAGAAGGCCCAGGCGGTGACTATCTCTCTGGCGCATGCGCGGGCGCTCAAGGAGCAACCCAGCGACACGCCGCAGGGTCGCCGTGATGCGCTGCTGATCTGCCTGCTGCTCGACCACGGCCTGCGCATCGGCGAACTCGCTGCGCTTACCGTCGGGGCGGTGGATCTCGCGGCAGGCACACTGACCTTCTACCGCGAGAAGGTTGATCTAACCCAGACCCATCTGCTCTCAGCGGCTACGCTACGCGCTGCCCTGGCCTACTTCCAGCATGATCGCACCGGTGCCGCCGCAGGCGATGCCTTGCTGCTCGGGAGTCGCCGAGGTGGCGGGTTGCGTGGGACGCTCGGCGTCCGCTCGATCCAGGCCCGCGTGCAGATGCTCGGCGCAGGCATTGGGCTCAAGCAACTCTCGCCACATGACCTGAGGCATTACTGGGCCTCAGCGGCGATCTCCGGCGGCACCGACCTGCTCGCGCTCCAGGAGGCCGGTGGCTGGGCTTCGCTGGCCATGCCGCGTCGCTACGTTGAGCGGGCGAAGATTGCCAATGAACGGGTGAAGCTACAGGTGTGAGTGAGCCAATGGATCTGTTTCATCACGATGTTCGGCTGGGCACGCTGGTTGACTACGGCTACGCAACACCCTGGGCCGAGGCGTGGCTCCGCGCTGATACGCTCACGATCCAGCGGTATGCGGCGATCTATGCCTTTCGTGCCTGGGTGGAGACCATCCCTGATGATCTGCCGGATGACGAGTCCGATGCGCGCTACGAGGAGGAGCTGCGCCGGCGCGGGCTCGACGAGGCACAGGTGGCGGCCGCGCTGCACGGCTGGGCGATCCGCACGCCCGACGGCGCGATGCTGCCGGTCAGCGTCTCCGGCTTCGAGGCCGACGGCTACATCACCTGGCGCTGGTGAGGGTCAATAAGGATGCGCGCGGATGCTTGAGCTGTCCAATCCGCAGAAGTACGCCCAGGTCGAGCGCGAGCGCCGCTTCCTTGTCGCGCGGCTGCCGTTCACGCCGATGCCGGCGTCGCCCTGCGTCGACATCATCGATACCTACCTGCCGAGCGCGCAGCTCCGCCTGCGCCTGATGCAGCGCCCGGACGGCAGCCCCATCGCCTATAAGCTCACCCAGAAGCGCCATCTGCCCGAGCTGCCGGCCTACGCGGTGCTGATCACCAACATCTACCTGAGCGCGGAAGACTACGCTCTGCTCAGCGGGCTGCCCGGCGCGACGCTGCGCAAGCGTCGCTACCCGTGGGTGGATAACGGCGTGCGTTTCTCGGTCGATGTCTTCGCTGGAGCGCTCGAGGGGCTGGTGCTGGCGGAGGTTGAAGGTGCTAGCGATGCAGAGGTAGCGGGCGTGGTGCTACCGAGTTTTGCCTCCCGTGAGGTGACCGCCGAGCCGGTCTTTCGCGGCGGCAGCCTGGCACGGCTTACGTCGGAGGAATTCCAGCGATGGCGGGCGAGCGGCTACCAAGAGGGACGACTATGATCTGGACGATCTACACCATCGGCTACGCCGGCTGGGCGTCGGCCGCGCTGCGCGATCATGTGCTGGCGCTGGGCGCCGCGCTCGTTGATGTGCGCATCGCGCCGACCTCGAAGTCGCCGCAGTGGCGCAAGGAGGCGCTGGCCGCGCTGATGGGCGCGGCGTACCGCCACCTGCCGACCCTGGGCAACCGCAACGCCTTCACCGGCGGCCCGGTCGCGCTGAACGACCCGGAGCGCGCGCTACCGCCGATCGCCGCGCTGCTGGAGTGCGGCCCAGTTGTGCTGCTCTGCGGCTGCGCCGATCCGCAGCGCTGTCATCGCAGCGTCGCTGCGGCGTTCCTGGCTGAGCGCCTCGGCGCCGAGGTCGAGCACATCCTTGCGCCTGAGCGCACCAACCGGCCCAGCGAGCAGCTGCGGCTGCCGGGGTGGGAGTGATAGATCATGGCCCATTTGGGGAGTAGAATAGTTCACAGTGGCGTGTCAGCGCTGGGCTGACCATCCCTGCTCTGGGTGCGAGATGTGCTGTCAGGAACCTCTGTCTCTCAACCAACATCCCTTGATCGTCGCATCCCGCAATAACCCACCAGCAGGTGCCACATGTCGCCAACCAGGGTATGCCGCAAAGCAGCCTGACCCTTACCGGGACCATACCAGGTGAGCAGATCATCGACGAGCTCGTGGACGGTGAGCCAGTAGATCCGTCGTGGCGCGAGGATCGGGCCAAGCTCGCTACGGGTTGTTTGCTCCAGGGCGTGAACCACGAACAGCCGATCAAACTCTTCGCCCCCGAAGATCTGTACGGCCTTGTCGAAATGCTCCTGGCGGAGCATCGAGAAGTGAGCTTTTTCTCCTTTCGGGATCCAAAGCCCATCGCCAAGAGCGGTCACATCGGCGCGCAGGCGCTTGGCGAAATCCCGGCCGCCAGCATCGAAGTCGTGCTCATCTTTCGTCTCGATGATCGCCCGTGTCAGCGAGGTGCCGTCAGGAAGCTGCCAGGGCATGCCATCAGGCCGCATCGCGACCAGGTCGATATCGGAGTTGCCATAGGGTACCCGCACCGCGACGGACTCGTCGATCAGACAGCCGTGGCGCGCCTGAAGCCAGAAGCGGGTGAGTTCGCCAAGTGCGTTGCTCCGTGCAGCCATAGGGTCTCCTTCGCCGCGCTAAGACGCGACGCTCTCGTTGACATTACCGCAGCGATCACCCACGCGCGCCAGCGTAGCACAACTCGGTGATTTTAGTTGCCCACGGATAGGTACTTGGAGGCGTACCCCTGATCGCTGAACGGAGCTCTGCGATCAACGGTTCATGTGCATCACACGTTTTCCATGCCTGTTGGCAAGCACGCCAATAGTTCTTGTACGAAGCGCCGTGAAGCGGAGCGATCTGACTGTCAGTGACTATCACGCAGTTGGGGAGCAGAAAATGGCAGAACTTGCTGGCAAACATCCAGCTCTGTGCGATCTTGACCTTTTTGGCTAAGCGCATCAGCGGGCGAAGCTCATCCCAGCACGTCTGCTCAAGATCTGGCGCAGACCCTGCGTGTGCTGTGCAAATGGCATCATACTGCGCGCGAATATCGGGCAGCTTGCGCAATCCCCGTTGGTAAATGGCCTTGCGGGTATTCTTCTCGCGTACTGGAGAACGCAATGCCTTCCATTGGCCAAGCGCAATAACTGCGGATTCCCACCACTGTTCAAGCGTAGGATCGGCACGCCGAGATTGCTCCAGATTCGCATAGAGGCTGCTATGAAAATCTTGCGCCCAATGCGGACGGGCCTTCCATTCACGAATGCCCACACGCAGATTGTCGAGTGTCACGAAGGTAGTCATTGTAGCAACATAGAGAATGATCACGATGTTCTTCGAGGATGATAACATACCAGTGTAACGATCTTGGCACCCTGAAAACACAAAAACGCCGCAGCAGCCCTCAGGCTCCTGCGGCGTTTGCATTGATGATGGGGTAATGGTCGTCTCACGTAACTCCGGAATGCGGAGATTCGGCGTTTAGAAGCCTAATTGCCTCTCGCGCATCGAAAGCCATTTGCCCTTGCCCAGAATGATATGGTCAAGCACGTCCGTGTCGAGGAGCTTGCCTGCCTCCACGATTTGCCGGGTGACGAGGATGTCCTCGGGGGAGGGATCGACCGTGCCGCTGGGATGGTTGTGGCAGACGATGATCGCGGCGGCGTTGAGCTTGATCGCCTCGCGGAAGACTTCGCCGATGCGGACGGCGGAGGTGTTCAGGCTGCCCTGGTAGACCCGGTGGACTTTGAGGACGTGGTTCTTGGTGTTGAGGCACAGGATCCAGAGTTCTTCCTGGTCGAGCAGGCCCATGCGCGCCATCAAGAAGCCGGCGGCGTCTGCGGGGCTCTTGATCTGTTCGCGGCTCACCGGGCGCAGCAGCTCGGCGACGAAGATGATCAGGGCCTGTACGTCTTCAGGCACTTCGCCAATCGTCAGCGCATCCTGCAGATCCTGGCCGCAGGCGGCGAGTTGGCGCAGTTTGGGGAAGTCTACGAAGGGATCGAGCGCTTCGCGCAGGGCGCGGGTGCTGGTTGCCGGGGAGGCAGTCGTGCCGCGTCGGCGGCGCGCAGGTGCCCCAGAACTGGCCGGTGGCTCCAGCGTGGCGATCGGCGTCGGCGGGATGAGCGTGGTCTGTTCGTACTGCATCTGCGTCTCCTTGATCAGAAGGCCACCCTGATCGCCGGGGCAGGCATCAGGGTGGCCTTCGGGTTATCTGGTCGGCGGCGTGCTCGCGGTGTGGCATGCCGATGCTGGCTTGTGGATTTGCTTCTGGGCATCACCGTGCGGTAGCGCTCCCTGGGTGATGCGGTGTATTCAGTGGAAATTCGCGTTAGGCTCCATGCGCGGAGCGCACAACGCCACGATGAACATGGGCCAGAACGTGCTCGGTATCGGCTATCGGACGTTCGGCTATCGGCTATGTTCAGGTTAGCGCAGTGCCATCGGCATAATCACGTGGACGTAGCCGCCTTCGACGCCGCTCAGGCCAGGGTTCTGGCCGACCGGGCGCAGGACGCCCGGGGCCTGGGCGGTGACCATTTCGAGCGCGACCTGGGGCGTGCCGATCACGGCCAGCGCTTCGCCGAGGTACTTGACGTTGAGGGCGATCTGGCCCCCTTCGCCCGCGATCTGGCCCTCGACGGCACCGGTGTTCGTGCCGATGCCGGCCGCGTTCGCGCTGAGCATCACCGTGCCGGTTTGCGTTGCTTCGTCGGCGCTCAGGCTGAGCTTGACGACGTTCTGGCTGACGCTGGCAATCAGGCCCGCCAGTTTCACCGCTCGGTTGAGCTCGCGCACATCCAGGATGGCGCGGGTCGTGCAGCCCTGCGGCAGGATGCGCTCGACGTTGGGAAACTGCCCTTCGATCAGGCGTGTGCTCAGGGTGATGTTGGTCGTCGTGAAGATGGCCTGGGTCGCGCTGGCGCTCCCGAGCGCGGCGGCACTCACGCTCATGCTGATGGTCTCGGTGGTCTCTCCGAGTAGTCCACCGAGCTCGCGGAGGGCCGGTGCCGGGATGATCACCTCTTGCTTCGTCGCGACGGGAACCGGCAGCGCGATCTGCTTCAGGGCGAGGCGGAAGCCATCAGCGGCAGCGAGCGTCGCGGTGCTCTCGTGCAGGCGCACGTAGACGCCAGCCAGCACCGGGCGCGCATCGCTGTCGGCGGCGGCACAGGCCACCTGGTGAATGGCCTACCCATAACCGATAACCGATAGCCGATAGCCGATAGCTATCGCTTCTCCATACGTCGTAGGGTAATCAATCCCTTTTGGCGCATCAGGACGTTAAGCTGTTCGCACGATGTCTTGATGTACGACAGATAGCCGATAGTGCAGGCGTTGGCAGTGTGGCGTCCTCCTATCAGCTATCGGCTATCGGCTATCGGCTATCGGCTATCAAAGGCACCCGTCCAACTGGTGATCGCGAGGTTGAGATTGGTCGCGCTGAGGCGCAGTCGGCCCTGGTCGGTCGCGAGGCATACGTTGCTGAGCACGGGCATGACCGGCTTGCTTGGCACGGCGCGACTGACCTGGGCCAGGGCCTTCTTGAGATTTTCTTGCTGAACCACGAGCTTCATGGCGGTGTCCTTTCATTGCGGGTCGGTAAGCTAGGCGCACGCCCAGCCAGGGTGACTGGGCTGGGCGTGCATGGGCGTCGGTTCGGTTGGGTGAGGGGCAGGCTAGAGGAAGGCGAACTGGACGGTCTGCGGCTCCTCGGCGGTGACGGGGCGTTGCCCGCGCTTCCGGCGAATGAGGACTTCGTTCCAGGTGATCCGTTCGCCGTGGGATGGGGTCGGTTGGGTTGGGCTGGTTCCGAGATCGGGCAAGAAGGGCTGCGTGCGGTCATCCACCAGGGTCGGTTGCGGTGGACTCAAGGTGGGCGGGATGGGCAGGGCGCGAGGCGGGCTGACCAGCGTGCTCGGCTGCCGCTGCCGGTCAGGCTGCACCATCGCACCGACACTGACGCCGACGAGGTCGTGGGCACCGACTTCGAGCGAGGCCTTGAGTGCCGTGCCCGCCGCTTCCAACCGGGCGGCAATCGCCTCCCGTGCGGTGGCAGCAACCTCGTCGTTGAGCACGCGCTTGGCCAACTCTTGCAGCAGGGACATGCCAGGGTCCATCTGCATCAAGCCGGAACTGAGGTCGTCGCCGTTGAGCAGCGTGGCGGCCGTGGCCTTGCTGCCGATGATGTCGAGCGCCTGGGCGATCATGGTCTCCTCGTAGCCGAGCCAGGTCACGTTGCATGCCCGCGTCTGGGTCGGACGCAGCGCCCGCTTGCGCGCCTGCATCGCGCGGTAGAGGCTGTAGGTCGGCTCGGCGAAGACGATCTCGGGCCAGGCGATCAGGTTCATGCCCGTCTCGACCAGACCAGGGTGACAGAGCACCACGTTCGTGCCGTCCTGCTCGCGTTCGGCGAACCAGGCCCCACGGGCGCCCGGCTTGACCGTCGTGCTGCGCAGGATGGCGACCTTCACCGGGGTGCCGTGGTCGCGCAGCGCCAGTTGCTGGATCTTGGTCTGGAGGTCGGCGAGCACATCGAGCTTGTTGGTATGCTCGGCGAAGACGAGCATGCCCCGCCCGGTGCGGGCCTGCTCGGCTGCCCGCTGGGCGAGCCAGCGATGGTGTGGCAGGATGGTGTCGAGCGGGAAGGCGGGTGGACGGTAGGACTCGCCGGTCTGGTTGCTCTGCACGGTCACCGGCTTCCACGGAGCGATGGCGTAGGTCAGGGTGGACTGCAGGTAGTTGCTGAGCGCGTCTTTGCCGCCCGGTTCTTGGATGATCGCCTTGCCCTCGTTGACTAGGCGAGCGTACTGCTCGGCGAGTTCTGCGGGCAGATCGAAGAAGACGACGCCCTCCTGGTACGGCGGCAGTCAGAGAACGTAGAACGCCGAGCGTAGAACGAGTCGCGGCATCGTTGGCTGTGCCATCGCGATGCAAGCCGTTCTCCGTTCCTCCCTGTCGCCGGAGAACCTGCAAGGCGTTGTGCTAGAATGAAGGTAACCTGATGGCCTTTTGGCTAGCGGTTGTGCAACGAACGCCTCTCAAGGAGCCAGATGATGGATCAATCGGTAACCGTTACCCACCTCGATCAGGCAGTGACGGAGTGGATCGAGCGTGAGGCGCAGCGTACTGGCCAATCAGTCGAAGCCATTGTGCGGTGGCTCTTAGTGCAGGGGATGGAGGTCGCCCGACGCCAAGCTCCCACCCAACGCTACCACGACCTTGATGCACTGGCAGGAACGTGGAGTGCCGCTGACGCTGCGGTGTTTCAGCAGGCACTCGACGACATGAGTCAACTGGATCCGACCCTATGGCAGTGATCACCGTCATGGTGGATACCAATGCCTACACGGCGTTCAAGCTTGGACAGGCCGAGGCGTTGGAGATCATCCAGCGTGCGCCAGCCCTCACGCTGAGTAGTATCGTGATCGGAGAGTTGTTGGCTGGGTTTGCGATGGGTTCACGCGAGGCGCAAAATCGCGCTGAGCTGCAACAGTTCCTGGCCTCGCCACGCGTCAGTATGCGACCGATTGATGATCACACGGCCCAGTACTATGCCCGCGTCTACCGTATTCTGAAGCAAAAAGGCAAGCCCATTCCGACGAACGATATGTGGATTGCTGCATCGGCGCTGCAAACTGGCAGTGTGCTCTTCAGCTTTGACGGGCATTTTCAGCATATTGACGGTCTGGTCGTAGGAACCAGTGCCATTGATCTGCTGCTGGCGTAATACCATTTTGGATTGCAGATTGCTGCGCAAGTGAGGCAAGCCGCTCTACGTTCTACGTTCTGCGTTCTGCGTTTGTAACGCCTCCCACTCACGGTGCTCTTCGGCACGCAAACGCTCGTAGAACTCCGCACGCCAGGACAGCGCCGTCGCTTCAGGGCGTTCGGCGTCGTCAGGATTGGCTGTCAGCACCGGCGGGGCCGGGTGATGGGTCGTGACCGCCACCTCCCAACCGCAGCTCAGGCTGAACTTCGAGAAGGCGATGAAGCCGACCCGGGGCGTCGCGGGATTGGCCCTAGCCCCAGCGTAGAAGGCACTGACTTGGGCGGGGGTCTCAAGGATGGTGCTGTACCAATCCGGCAGCAGGTCGCGCCACTCGGCGATCCACTGCGGCAAGGGCGGTTGGCCCATGCCGTTCAGGGTCTCCTCGTGGGCGCGCACCTGGGCGAGGTCGCCAATCAGGTGGTTCGGAGCAACGACCAGAGTGGTAAAGGCGCGGCCCGGGCCATTGGTCGGCAGCAGCTGGCAGGGAAAGCTGAAATCAGAAAACTGAAAGCTGAAAATCAAGCAGGACAACCTTTTCAGCTTTCAGTTTTCAGTTTTCCCTGGCGACCTTGCCGATCGGGAAGACCGGGCGGATGCGGCGGCGATCCTGGCGGGCCGTCTGGAGCCGTCCGCGATAGGCGCGGGCGTTCCAGGCTCCGCCGCCGGCCAGCACATCGGCCTGGGCCTGTTCGGGGGTGGCGGCGTTGGCGTCACGCCAGATCAGCGGGCGTTGGGTCTTGGGGGGGGCCGGAATGCGGTAGCGTGGCTCAGCCTGCTCGGTCAGCACCGGCAGGTCGCCCGCGAGCTTCTCGGCGATCTGCCGAGCGCGAGCCTGAAGCTCCTGTCCGGTACGGTCACGCGCACGCACCACGCCGATCACCAGCACCTCGCGGTAGTGGCGCTGCTCCTCAGGGAGGGCCACCATGGTCACGCGGTCGTAGCAGCGGGCCAGGTGGTTGAGCGTCGCCCGATTGGTCAGCCAGACATCCTGGGGGGCGAGCACGCTGGATTATGCGCAGATCCTAGCCCTTCACCAGCCGATCATACTCAGCATGCGAGCCAATCCAGAACCAAATCAGCCCTTCGGGCACAGCAACCGCAAGGGCGCGATAGCGCAACCCAACGCGCACACTCCAGAAACGCCCCAGTTGTTTGAAGTGGAGCGAAGGATGTTGCGGATTTGCTTTGAGCAGTTCGTAACTCTTATCGGCCTGGGCTTGCACCGTGGAAGGCAACCGATCATAGTGTTGCCAAAAAGCCGGACTAGCAAAATGTCTCATAGCTCCGTTGCAGTCCCAGCCTGAAAGTCCCGGATCGCCTCGTCAGCAAGCGAGTCAAGCCGTCCTGCGGCAACATCGGCTTCAAGCTCGGCATCCCATTGGTCGGCCTCAAACTGCTCGTACCATGTGCGAAGTTCACGCAGTTCTTCTAAGGTGAGTTGCGTGATCGCGGTTTTGATTTCACTGACCGTAGTCATTGTCGTGTGCTTCCTTTAGATTTCGCTCTTGGTTGGGGAGCGTGTTCCAGCGCATCTTCCTTCATTCTAGCACATGGGGAATCCAGCGAGATCCGTCGAGCACCGCAGCCCAGAGCGCCCGGTTCTTACTCAGGCCATTGACCGCACTCAGGTGCAGCAGGGCCTCGTTGCCATCGCGGCTCAGGGTATCGGGCAGGACGCAGAGCGATACCGGCCAGTGGGCAGCGTCTTTCAGGTCGAGCCGATGGAGGTCGGTGCGCACGCGCAGCGGCCAGGGCGGCAAGGTGCGCGTGAGCGTCGTGCCATCGGCCTCCAGCGTGAAGGGCGGGCTCTTCATAGCCGATAGCCGATAGCCGATAGCCGATAGCCGAAACGGTTATACCAATGCTCTTTGGATCTATCGCATGAACCGACTGCCGACCGCTGACCGCCAGAAGCACTTCTATGGCTGCGGTCGGCGGTCAGCCGTCACGGGCAATGCGGCATCTTCAAGGGTAGATGGTATGACATACAACGGTTATCGCGCACCTATCGGCTATCGGCTATCGATTATCGGCTATTTCTCCCGCGTTGGGCGGCGTAGGCCACGAGCCAACGCTCCTCCAGGCTCTCGGCAAGGCCGAGTTGCCCAGGGATCGTCGGGTCATGGGCGGCGATGGCGGCAACTCGCGTCGCTTGGTTAAGAACTTTGGCCTACACGGTATGCAAACTGGGACAGGCCAACGCGCTGGCGATCATCCAGCGTGCGCCCGCCCTCACGCTGAACGCGTGGACAATGAGTTGAAGCTGCGTTGGAGCTTGCGTGGGGTGGGGGAACAGGCCGTTGCTTATCAAAGCCGCCCTTTGGTTGGTCACTGACCAGCACCGGGCACGGGCGCATCACTGGCGATGCGTAAGCCGACGTAGCTACGTAGGTCATGTCCATGGCGCGGATCCAGTTCTCTATCAATGCGACTTGCACTGCGTGAGTGCAGTTCGGAACTGCCGCGGTGCGATGTACCGCACATTACTCGGCTGCTCTCGCCCGCAAGGTACTCCTCAGTCCACTCATCCACAAGCCGATAGGGATACCTTTCCCTCCATTTAGTTGCGCACCACTCCCAGACATTGCCCGCCAGATCAAGGGCGCGATAGGGGCTAGCGCCAGAGGGGTATTGCCCGACTGGAGTTGTGGTTGTGCGGCCAACGGTTCCACCGCTGTGGAGGCGGCTGGTATCCCATGTGTCACCCCAGGGATAGATGCGCCCGTCGGGGCCACGCGCCGCCTTCTCCCACTCGGCCTCCGTCGGCAGGCGAAAGGTGTGGCCGATCTGGGCGCTCAGCCAGCGCACATAGGCCACTGCCTCGTACCAGCTTACCCCGACCACGGGCTGGTCATCGCCGTTGAAGAGTGAATCTTCCCAAAACATTGGCTGGCTAATCTTCTCAGCGACCCGCCATGCCCAGCCCGCCTCCGTCCAGTAGGCGATATTGGTGTAGCCATCGCCCTCGACAAAAGGCCGAAACTGGGCGTTCGTCACCTCGGTGTGCCCGATCCAGTAGTCAGGGAGGGTGAGTTCGTGCTGGGGCTTTTCGTTATCACGAGCCCTAATATCAGCATCCGTGCTGCCCATCAGGAAGGGGCCAGCGGGGACTTTGACCAACTCGGGAACCCAGGGTGGGAGTGGACTGACGACCACTGGAGCACTTGTCGGTGGCATGGTGGGGGTAGCTAGCGCCGTTGGGGTGGGGGCTGCGGAGGTTCGCTCTTCTATGAAGCGCTGGATCGGGGGGATCGCAATGAGGAGGCTTAAGACGGCGATGATTAGCCCGATGATCGTGTAGCGTTCTTCTTTTTTGGTCATAGCGTTGCGGGTAGGATGATGAGATGGATCCTTTATCTGGAGTATAACATGTGCCAAGGTGCGCTGTGGGGGTAATGCTAACGTGAAAATAGCCGATAGCCGATAGCCGATAACCGATAGCCTAACGGCGTTTTCATCACGGCGTTGTGCGCGAAGCGCATGGTCATCTGACATGAAAAAGCCTCTGACGGTGCCGCAGGATTGCCGTCAGAGGTTTCAGGGGTTGTGGGTTCAAACGATACGCGTCAGGATGCTGGTGCCCGGTCATGTTCCCATCCTGCCGGTTGCAGGTCGGGGTAGTAGAGCACATTCGGATCAATATCGGCTCCATTGGGCCAGGCAATCGTACCATCGCGGATCTCGATCTGGCGGAAGAAGGAGGTATCATCACGCACACGCGCAAAGATCGGGCCACGCCGAATATAAGGCCATAGATCCACTTCACGCATCGTGTGATCAGAAAAAGTCAGACGAACCCGAAAGTCTTCGATCAACTCGACCGCCACAATATCCATAAGTTGCATGATGGTACTCCTATGCCTCAATCCATGCTAGCGGCTGATGGTGCTGAGCGCGTTCCCAATTGGCCTGTAACTCAGCCATCCGGCGGGTTGCCCATGCAATAACGCGCTGCTCGACGCGCCGTGGGAGCTTTCCAGCCGCAAGGGTTGTGGGATCAATATGAATGAGTGCTTGATCGCTGCCGTAGCGCACATGAAAATGGGGTGGTTGGTGGTCATCATAGTACATGAGGATAATAACCCCATCAAACTCAGCGATCCGTGGCATTGCTGATTCCTGGTACGTTGCACGATGAAGGTGATTCGCGACCAAAAAGACGCACTGGTAGTATACCACTCCACCGGACGTGACTGCCAGGCGCGTGAGCGCTGGCGGGCCGTACGGCTGAGCGCCCAGTGGAAATATGAAATATGAAATATGAAAACAGCAGTGCAGACAGTGGTGCCCTTTGTAGTTTCAGCTTTCAACTTTCAGCTGTCAGCTTTCCCATGTTGGCATCACGCTTGTCGGAACGGTATAATGAGCAGAGCAAGGCCACGAGGAGGAAGCGACGCTATGTCCACCATGACCCTTGAAGAGCGGGTTGCGATCCTTGAGCAGGAACTGCTGGTACTCAAGCGGCAGCTCCCGAAGCCTGTTGAGGCTCCCTGGTGGGAGCAGATCAGCGGGGTGTTTGCCGACACCCCCGCATTTGATGAGGCGGTCGATCTGGGCCGTCAGTATCGAGCGGCCCAGCGACCCCTCATAGACGAGGACGGGGATGTATCTGCTTGATACGGACCATCTCAGTGTGTTGGAACGCGGCGGCGCAGAATCACAGCGCCTGCGACGACGTCTCCAAGCGGTTTCACCTGATGAGGTGGCGGCAACGGTTGTCAGCTATGAGGAACAGACGCGGGGTTGGCTTGGTTTTCTGTCCAAAGCGCGCTCACGCGATGAGCACGTTACGGCCTATGCCTATTTACAGCGTCACCTCCAGGTCTTTTGTGCGATTCTCCTCGTCGCATTTGATCAGACTGCGGCCATGATCTTCCAGCGCCTCCAGCAGCAGCGTATCCGCATTGGGACAATGGATTTGCGTATCGCCAGTATTGCCCTGGCCCACGATGCAACCGTACTATCCCGAAACAGCGCAGACTTTCAGCAAGTGCCAGGACTGCGCGTCGAAGACTGGACGATGTGACGATCGCTGACACCGCATACGTAGGCAGTCGCGCATCTCCACGGTCACCAGAGGCTCACACGATGCGGGCAGACCATTGATCGCGGCTGCAACCTCTGCTGTACATTGATCGTCTGACGCTAGCGATGCCCATCACGATCAAAAACCTCCGCCGCCTCATCGCCCTGGGCCTCGGGCTGAGCCTGCTCGTGCCCCTGCTGGCGCTGAGCTACAGCCACGTTGCGACCGCCCGCTTCCGGCTCACCAATCCGACCGAGACGCCCGCAACGCGGGTTGCGGTTGTTTTTGGTGCGGGCATTCGTGGCGATCAGCCCACCCGCATCCTGGCCGAGCGCATCGAGGGCGCGGCCGAACTCTACCACCTCGGGCGGGTCGAAAAGCTGCTCATGACTGGCGACAACAGCCGTGCCGATTATGATGAAGTGACGGTGATGGCCCGGTATGCCGAGCGGCTTGGGGTGCCCGCGAGTGCGATTACCCGCGACTACGCCGGGTTCTCTACCTACGAATCGTGCTACCGCCTCCAGCCCATCTTTGGCGTGGAGCAGGCCGTGCTGATCAGCCAGCGCTACCATGTGCCCCGGGCGGTCTATACCTGCCGCGCCTTAGGGGTGGATGCCGTGGGCTTCGGTGTGCCGGATTGGGGTCGCTACGCACCGCCCCTGCTGGTTCGCTACACGCTGCGCGAAGCCCTCGCGACCGTGAAAGCCCTGGTTGATGTCCATCTCACCCGGCCGCGCCCGACCTTCCTCGGCCCCTACGAAGGCATCGAGTAAGACCCTTTGGGGTTTTGGATTGTGGATGGTGGATTGCGCTGCTGGGCATCACCGTGCAGGATCGGAGCCTCCCGTATGCAACATGCTCAACGATCATTGGGGAATGCCCAGGGCGATGTGCGACGCAGACTCGCCGCCCTACCCACCGCACCGCCTCACGATGCTGCGTCCCACCAGACCTGGGCTGGCTGGCGCTGTGCCTCAGCGGCTGGCAGGGGTGGATCGGCGTTGAAGATCGTCGCCAGCACCAACACCAGGTCACGCCGTGCGACCCGCACCAGCACCTCGCCCGAACCATCGGCCAACGGGAGGCGCTCGCTGCGCGTGGCTTCGCGCAGCTCCAGGTGTCCCTCGACCAGCACCCGGCTGCCCGCGCCGAACTGCTGCGCGACACTGGCGACCCGTGCGGCACCAACGACCTCCACCGTAATCTGGGTCGTCGCTTGAACGGGATGCCCCGCCACGAGCTGCGTCCGGCCCACACGCCTGACCCTCCGCATCCGGTGTCCCACTCGACGCACGATCACCGTAAACTTTTCAGACAGCCTCTGAGTCTGGACTCGCCCCAGTGTGCTTGGCACCATGGTATACTTTTTTGGCGACCATACATGCGAAGGTACGATCTGTGGCATACCGTATCGAGTACACGGATAGTGCGATCGAAGATATCGCCTACTTTACCAAATACGAACGAGGATTGATCGTCACTGCGATTGAAACGCAGCTCACCCACGAGCCGCTCCGCGAGGTGCGGAATCGTAAGCCGCTGGAATTCAATGCGCTGGCCCGCTGGGAAGTCCGCGTTGGGAAGTATCGGATCTTCTATGATGTGGAAGTCAGCGACCGCGTGGTGCTGGTCAAAGCGGTGGGCTGGAAAGAGCATAATCGGCTCTATATTCGTGGCAAGGAGTATATCCTATGAAAACCGTAGACCTGATGCGGGTTGTTGATGCAGTGGAAGAACTGCTCGATCTTGCAACCGACGATGGCGTCTTGCTGCGACTGCCCAATGGGAAAGTCTTTTTGCTTCGCTCAGTAGCGGAAGACGATGATGAGCATGACGATTTTGCCGATGAAATTGCGCGCACACGCCAGAATAGTATGCTGATGGAACTGCTTGAGGTACGGTCGCAGGAGCAGGCACGCATCCCGGCGGAAGAAGCACGGCGCCGCCTTGGCTTAGATACCTAAAACCAATGCCTTGCAAATAAGCTCGCGCCAAGCCGCAAAGCCGCGAAAGGTTGGCTTCCCTACGCCAAAAGCTTTGCGCCTTTGCGCCTTTGCGTCAAAGTAGGTGCCTTATTTGAAAGGTATTGCACCTAGTGTGCCGGACACCGACATAGCCGACTTCCACGCGCACCCGGCGACCGGTGAGCAGGCGCTGCTGGGCGCGGGCAATCTGGCGCTCAAGCGCCTCGGCGGTCAACGGCTGCTGGCGAGCGCTCGTCATCTGGCCCTGACGCCCCTCGCGCTGGGCGCGTTCCTGAGCGGCCAGCCGCTGCTGACGTGCCGCCTCTGCCCGTTGGGCCAGATCGGCATTGCGGGTCTCAAACTGGCTCCGCGTGCGCTCCAGCGCCGTCTGCACCGTCGCATCCTCCAGCGCAGCGCGGGGCAAGCGAAACGTCGCCGGGCTGAGACGGCCCTCGATACGCACCTTGTTGCCAGGGCGCAGCAAGGCATCACTGGCCGGAATGATCGCCTCCTCCGCGCTGATCAACACCTCAACCGGGATGGACTTCACGACCGGGCGCACGGCTCGCCCAAAGCTGGCCGCCAGCACCTCGCGGTAGCGCAGCGTCACCCCGGCATAGTGCTCGACCAGGGTGCGGCGGTCGCCATACTGACGGGTGTAGATCCGCGGACGATCGACGACCTCGCCCTCAAGCTGGACCCAGGCCATATCGGGCACGTCGTCGCCGATCTCCTGCACCCCGATCACATCAATGCGAATATCCCAGGTACGGCGTCCCGCATCGTAGGCATCGCGCTGGAAACGCTGGTCGTAGTACTCCTCCATGCCCAGCGGGCCAAGGATGGCGATCCGCTGCCCATCCACAAGCAGGTGCTCGGCGCGGGAACGCACCGCATCGCTCATCGTAATCGGCAGGCGGTAACTGGCACGAGCGGCACTCTGCCCATCGCCAACGACCTCATTGATACTCAGTTCGTAGCGATACTCAGCGGCACCCAGCTCCGTGAAAATCCGCCGACCTTCACCGCGCCCCGTAGTGACGACGCGCACCGTCCCGACAATCACGGTCAAATTCTTACTACGCGGTTGGCCCTCCCCATCAGGCGTCCCGTTCGGCGCACGATCACCGTGCAGCGCCGTCGCGAGCATCAGGGCGACCCGGTCAGGCAAAATGAGGCCGAGGTGCGGCGGTGGCGACGTCGGCGCAGCATCATGCGGCGCAACAGGCGCAGCGGGCGGGGCATGCGGGGCATGCGGGGCATGTGGGGCAGGCAAGGCAGGCGAGGCAGAGTCAGTGGTGGCAGCGTCCGGCGGAACATCCCAATCCTCGGCCAGCAAACCCTGGCCGGCGCCGTTGGTGAGCATCGTGAACCTCCTGGCAATGCACAGCGCCACGAGGATGGCGCTGCGGCGCAGATGCGCCTGGAGGTATCATGGGGGATTGCGGGCCGGAGGGCATCGGTGATCATTGCCGATCAACGTAGCAAGGTGCGATAAGCGATGTTCACCTGGTGTGCTATCATGTGAAAGAGCGATCATCTGTTTGTGAAACATCAGGATTGCTGGGATTGGAATGATGATGGTGGACTGAACGCTATCGTTTTTGGTGTCTTCCTTGATGCATCTTCTGTACATCAAATACCAAGATCATGAACAACTCTGTCACGCGAGATCTACTTGAACGTCTGGCTCAAGGGCAAGGGGCACTCTTTATCGCTGAAAGCTACACCTCAGGAGCGTCGAGTGAGCAGGCATTAGCAGCAGAGTTGGCTGGGTATTGTAATTACGACCGACCCGAACAGGAACTATCGCGGGTAGCTGATTATTTTGAAATTATGTCTGGGCGCCAGAGTCTCATCCAGCGAACTATTGACTGGGTAGACCGTGTGCGCCGAGAACCTACGCTACACCACAAGTTGCTTACTGCCTTACCCTTTGGGGTTATCATCACGACAAGCTTTGACACCCGGCTTGAAGAAGCCTTCCGACGTGCAGACAAACCGTTGGCAAAAGTAATTCGTGATAGTGACGTTAGCTTTGGTGATGGTAAGCAGGTAACACTTATCAAGGTGTGTGGCTGTGTGGAGCAGCCAGAAACTCTGGTGTTAACTGAGCGCGATCATCGTACTTTCCAGCGTCGCCATCCCTTAATCGCAAATCAACTGAAAGTTATTTACGCGAGTAAGACCCTCATCTTTCTTAATTACGACCTACAGCGTGACTACCTGCGCGAGTTCCATGAAGAGACGATTGCTGGGATTCGCCCTCTCCACCGTACCGCTTACGCTGTCACCCCCCAGTCCGATGAATTCACTAGACGCTACTGGGCAAAAGACAATATTGTTGTAATCGCCCAGGGAGCCGAGGCGTTCCTGCAAAATGCTGTAACGGCTCTGCCGAAGACTCTCCCAGCTATTGCTCCTCGCCGCGCCATTGTCATCCCTAATTTGGCGACACCGTATAAATATCTCGATTATTTCGAGACGGCAGATGAGGGACTATTTTTCGGTCGAGGTGAAGAGGTGCTTCGGCTCAGTCGGCGCATTCTGGCGAGTCGCCAGTCCGTGCTATTCGGTGGATCGGGCTTCGGTAAAACCTCACTCATCAAAGCTGGTCTGATGCCTGAGATCGCCCGACTCGGGTATCTACCTATCTATAGTCGTTGTCTTGATAATCCAATAGTGGCCCTTGAGCGGGCGATCGATGACGCGGTGCGTGCCTGTACTGGCTGTGGCGTTGATAGCGAGGATCAGTCAGCTAGTCGTCTGCTCAGCATTGTGGCACGTGCACAGCAGGTCGTTGGTCAGCAGTTGGTTCTCTTCGTTGACCAGCTTGAAGAGATCTTTCGGCTATCCTTTGAACAGCAGCAGAATTTTGTCATCCAGATTGCTCGCGTTATCACCAATGACCATGTTGGTCTACGCGTCGTTTTTGCTCTGCGCGACGACTTCTTTCCTGAACTCGAGAGTTGGCAGGGTCAGCTGCCCGCGATTTATCACCACTTCTTTCGCCTTGGTCGTCTTACCGAAAGTGCCGCCACTGAGTCTATTGTTGGCCCTCTTGGCTTTTGTGATGTCAAATTTGAGGATAAGCTGGTCGAGTTGCTGATCGAAGATTTGCGTGCTGAGGGCAGTATTGAGCCTGCGCAACTGCAGATCGTGTGCAGTCGTCTTTACGAGCACTTCGCAGCCGAACAGATCATCACGGTTGAGCACTATGCCCAACTTGGCCGTGCACAAGCTATCTTTCGTGCCTACTTTGAAGATGTGATCGGGCGTCTGACAGCATCCCGCCGTGTTCTTGCTAACCGACTTTTGCAGGAGCTCGTTAGTACAAGCCGTACCAAACTCCTACGAACAGCAGCCGAACTCGCAAGCGGGCTTGATATCAATCTCAAGCAGATCGAGCCGTTGCTCGTCGAACTTGAAAACTCGCGTCTCATACGGCGTCTGCAAACCGATGATGATTATAAGTACGAAATCATCCATGATCACATTGTGCAGCAAGTATGGGAAACTTTTACTGACGATGAGGTGCAGATAAAGCAAGTGCGGGAAATGCTGCGTTACGAGGCCATTGCTTGGCTGCGCTACCGAACTCCGCTCAACCAAAACAAGTTGGCAGATATCTATCGCTACTGGATGCATATCCAGTTTGAAGAGCGTGAGCTTGAGTTGATCTTTCGCAGTTCTCTGACGTTCGGGAAACTCAAGCTATGGCATGAAGTAACAGCCGCGAGATTGAGCCAGCTAAAAGACATGTATGTGCGCTTGCTTGGTGATGATAACCGCGACGTGACGTGCGCCGCAGCAGTCTTATTGCATGCCCAAGCTGAGGATGCCGCGTGGCTCAGTGAGGTCTTGATCAAGGTTCGCGATGTGCATCAGCACGAGGTTCGCAAGACGTTACGCCAATTTCAACAAGGTCGTTCGGTTGAAGCATTCACTGATGAGATAGATAACAGTAACCGACGCAAGCGCCGAGATTGGCGTGGTACCAACATAATCGGGATCGACTTTGGGACTGGATCGTCTGCAGTAGCGGTGATCGAGTCGGGCGATCCTATCATTATCCCCAACCAAGAGGGAAGCAAGTTTACTCCCTCTGTAGTGGCTTTCACACATCGGGGCGAGATAGTAGTCGGCACACCAGCCCTGTTGCAGGCCCCTGTGAATCCCGAACGCACGGTCTTCTCGATTAAACGCCAGCTAGGTACCACCTGGTCGCTCTCGATTGATGGCAAAATCTACGGCGCAGTTGAGATCGCAGCCATTATTATCAACTACCTCAAAGCGCAAGCCGAAGCGTACCTTCAACAACCAGTTACCCAGACAGTTATTGCTGCGCCAGCCTACTTTAGTGTAGTTTAACGCCAGGCTCTTGTCGAGGCTGCCCATCAAGCGGGGCTTGAAGTGCTACGGATTGTCGCTGAGCCGACGGCGGCAGCGATGGCATACGACGGGGTTGATCTCTCGACGGATCAAGCTCTGGCCGTCTATGATTTAGGCGCTGGCACTTTTGATGTCTCACTACTTATAGCTTCTGATGGAGTTGTTGAAGTAGTGGCAATCAATGGTGATACCACACTCGGTGGTGATGACTTTGATGAGCGGATTGTCAGTTATTTGATTGATTACATCCGACAGACAAACCAGGTCGATCTTTCGCGTGATCTGAGTGCGCGAGTGCGCTTGAAAGAAGCTGCTGAAAAGGCCAAAATTGCCCTTTCAGGGATCGAGACCGTCAATATCTATGTGCCTTTTCTTTATAGCAATGCTGGTGCCGTTTGCCACCTTGATTTCGAGTTGACTAGAACTCAATTCGCGGAGATGACAGCTGATCTTGTGAAGAAAACCATTGAATACTGTCGTGCTGCTCAGAAGGATGCAGGTAATGGTTGGAGGACTTATGTAGATTCATTTGAGTTACTGTTAGTTGGTCTTTCGACAAAGATTCCCCACGTCCGCCAAGCAGTACAAGATCTATTTGATGTCGAACCACGGCGCGGTATCGATCCAGATGAAGCAGTGGCCCTTGGCGTGGCGATCCAAGCTGGTGTCATCAGCCACAGTGTGAACAATGTACTCTTGCTTGATGTTGCACCTAAAACTCTTGGCATCGAGGGGGAGGGTGGCGTTATGATACCGATCATTGAGCGGAACACGACCATTCCGACACAAAAGAGTGAAACTCTTTCTACAATGCGCGATATTCAGACGAGCGTTATCATTCATATTCTTCAAGGCGAATCTGGCCATGCACATGAGAACGTAAGCCTCGGCAAGTTGCTGGTAGTAGGGGTTTCACCGGCACCACGCGGAATTCCTCAAATCGAGGTGACATTTAACATCGATCAAAATGGCACTCTCGAAGTAACAGCCACTGATAAGGCAACCAGAGGAACAACGAGGAAAACTATTCACTACAAACATCCTGCTGAGTCGAACGCAGCGCTAGACGAGGATCACGAGATCGACAAGCTCAATCTGCCAATCGTACTGCCCAAAAAAGATGAAGCAACAAATTCGTAACTGAAGACTGACGATGCAATAGCTTGGAGCACGTTGATGGCTACAGATGCACTCGTGAGCCTTAGACAACAACTCGCGGCAGGACGCCTGGTGCTCTTTGTGGGCGGCGATCTGCCTGCCACGATTACGGGGGTACCAGGACGCGCAGAGTTGGCCGCAGGTCTAGCGGAGCGTCACCATCTTCCTAGCGGTCTGAGCCTCGCAGCTACGGCCCAGCGCGTGATGCAGAGCGGCAACCGCTTTGCTTTCACCGACTTCCTTATTCGTCAACTCGACACCCTTGGACGTGACCCTCAACCTATTCACCGCTTGATTTCACGACTGTCACTATCAATTATTATCACAACTGCCTACGATAACCTGCTCGAGCTTGCGTTCCAGGACTCTGGCACCCCAATCAATCGCATTGTGCGTGATAGTGATTTGGCCTTTGTCGATCCACGTCGGCCCACCTTGATCAAACTCTATGGGGATCTTCAGCAGCGCGACACCCTGATCGTTACCGAAGATGATCATTACAGTTTATGGCGTAGCCGTGACAAGGAGGGGATGCTCGACGAGGTGCGCCGAGCGATTCGCAGTAACGCAGTCCTTTTGCTTGGACATAGCCTAACAGACCCAGACTTCCACATACTCTGGCGCGAGGGCCTCGACCGCATGGGGAAATTTGCTTTGGGTGCCTATGCGATCCATCCGGGGATGAGCCTTGACGAACAGCGGATCTGGGATGAGCGTATGGTTCGCATTGTGGATAGCGACCCAGTAGCATTACTGGCCATGCTCGCAGGTGAACCGACCTCAGAGAGTCGGGATCTTGTCGAGATAATCCCACCTATGCATCCCACTTCTCTTCTCACTACCCCGGCGCACATCACGGCCGATCTTGTCATTTGGCTGCGCCGACGCACCAATGCCCCCCACGAGGCGTTGATCATTTTTCGCCCACCTGGCATCCCAGTTGAAGAACAAATGGTTGAAGGTCAACCCCCAGAGGTCAACCTCGATCCCCTGCTGCTTTTACCTCACACCCTAGACATTAACGCGTACGGCAACGCGCTATCTCAAGTGTTATTCGCCGATTCGCGGCTTGCGCTCGCGCTTATTCGCGCTCAGGAGCGTGCCTTAGGTGCCAGAACACCACTGCGGTTACGCCTCCAACTCGACGCTGACGATCCTGCTTTGCATCGCATACGCTGGGAACTTCTACGAAACTTGCAGCGCGACAGTTTCCTTTGCACACGCGACCAAGTACACTTCTCCCGTTATCTAGGAAGCTCTGATACCACACCCTTCTCTGCGCATGCTGTTACCCTTCCTACGGCGCTCGTCGCTGTGGCTGACCCGAAGAATCTGCACCATTACAATTTAGCTCCACTTGATGGTGCGCAGCAAATTGCTCAAGCACAAAGTGCTCTAGCGGGTTATCAGGTAGCAGTGATGCCGCATACCACGCTGCCAGCCTTAGCGGATCAACTCCGTGCTGGCCCGAGCATCCTCTATCTTATAGCGCATGGCACACTACTTGATGATAGTAGTACGTGCCTTTATCTAGAAGGCTCTGATGGAATGGCTGAGCCCATTCGTGCAGAGCGTTTTACCTCAATGATTGCAGGGCTGGCGGTTCGACCGCGCCTCGTAGTGCTAGCTTCCTGCCAGAGTGCTGGCCCAAGCGATGGTCTGGATAGCGGCCTGATTGCACTCGGTCCACAACTCGCACAAGTCGGCGTAGGTGCCGTCCTAGCAATGCACGACATGGTTGCGGTGTCTACCGTCACCGCCGGGATGCCCATCCTATTTGACGAGCTACGTCGGCATGGTAGTGTGGACCGAGCTATGGCGGCAATGCGTAATGTGTTGGCAACGCGAGGCAACGATTGGTGGCAACCCGTGCTTTACCTCCGCCTGCGGGACGGGCAACTTTGGCCTGTGAAATAAGCCAGACCAGCTACTGCGCAGAGATAGTGTATTTGTGCGATAAGGCAGTCACTGAATATATCGCTTTGACTCAACGGAACATTGATGCTCTACACTCTCCCCCAGGCTCCTCGCCTGTACCGGCCTCGGCTGCTCAAACCGCAACACCCCCTCATCCAGATCCCAGGGCCGCAACGAACGCGGACGGCCTTCCATGTCGTGCCAGACCCATACGCTGCGCCCGTCAGGCATGTGGCGGCGCGGGTTCCAGGGGTGCCATCGGCCGCCAGTGCCCAGCGTGAGCGTCTCCACCGTCGTGAAGAAGGCGGGCAGCAGCGCGTACTGCGTCCAGGCGCTCCAGATGGTTTCGAGCCGGGGCCAGCCTTTGTCGGTGATCCAGAGGAAGATCGTGTGCGTGGCTGGCGGCCAGCTGGTCTGATCCCAGCGCGTGCGCCAGTTGCGGGCGCGCTGCGCGAGTTGGCGGGCATCCTCGCTGCCGCTGTCGATCTCGACCACTAGGCGCATAATGCCGATGCCCGGCGGCGGGGTGTAATCCGCGCCCAAATATTCTGGGGCGTAGGCATCGGGCCGCGTGCGCTGCGCGGGCAGCCCGTCGAGGTCGTAGCCGATGGCGGCGAGTCCGTCGCCGCGGGCGTCGCTGCCGCTGAAAGGCCGGATCATCCAGCCCATCCCGCTGATGCCCAGGTCGCGCTGGATATCGTCGGTGAGCGCAACGCCAAACTGGTTGGCGAGCAGTAATCCTGAGCGCACCCGCTCGGCAACCGGGCGCACGGGCGCAATGCGTGGGAAACCCGCCTCGCGCAGCAGGCGCGCTCCGTTGCGCCCGAGTTGGTAGCTGCGCCCGCCAGGAATGGCGATGGGCTGAATGGTCTGATCCGCCTGCCAGCGCCTCAAGCGTTCAGCGCGGGCCTGACGGCTCACCGCCTCGGGCCAGACGAGTGTGCAGAGGTCGTTTTCGTCGAGCAGGATGCAGTCGTTCAGCCGTTGGAGCAGCAGTCGGGTGCGTTCACCGAGTTTCGCCCATGTGCTGCGTCGTTGGCTGCGGGTGGTGGGGGGCATCTATTGCTCCTATGAAACCTGACAAGGTGAGGGGTGGATAAGGTGTGTGAACTCGTGGCGATTCACCCGGTCACCTTGTCATCGCTGCCTTCCAGGCGGGCCAGGCACGGCCGGTGGGGTGACGGCTGGGCCAATTGGCGACCGGCCGGCGTCGCGCTGCCGCCGTCCGCGATCCTGCTGCGCCATGCTGAGCTCGTCGGTCGGGTAGCGCCGCACTAGCGCCGCCACGTAGCAGGCGTTGATCAGCGGGTGGACACCGTAGCGCTGCTGGCTGAGTTGCGCTAGGTGCTGATCGGCGGGCAATGTGCGCGGGCTCTGAGCCAGGTGCTGGGCATCGTGCTGCGCTCGTCGGGTTGCGACCGCTCGGAGCCGCTCGACCATGTGCTGTACCTCCGTCCAGGCTTGCCCGCTGAGTTGGCTCGCACTCGTGCCTTTGCCCTCGGTAACCAGCGCGGCGCTGCACTCCTGATGGATCGCGCTGAGCCAGTCGTGAGCCACCGCCCGGTAGACCGTCTCGGGCAGCAGATCCGGGTGCGTCGCCAGGGCCTCGTTGACGCCCTGCTCGATGGCCTCCAGGGTTGCCAGGTCACAGGCTTCGGCGGGTGATGCGGGCGTGAAGGGCACCGGCGCTGTCGCGTGCTGCTCCGGTGCTGGCTGCTCGGGCGGGCGATCACGCGGGATGGCCGACATCAAGCCCATGTCGCGGCTCTGCACTGGAAAGCGGATGAGCAACTCCTCGCGGGGCTTGACCCCGGTGAAGTCTTCGGGCTGGAGGCCCTGGTTGGCGTAGGCGTTCACCAGGTCGCGGGTGTCGTCGCGCACGCCGCTGGTCAGGCACATGCCGCCAATCACGTTCAGCACGATGCCGCCCAGCTTCTCGCCAAGCTGGTTCAGGCCCTGGTGCGCGCCGACCAGCCCCACGCCCATTGAGCGCGTGCGCGTCCACATGCGCTCGGCGTCTTCGGCGCGTTCGGCCTTCACGAACATCTGCACCTCGTCCACGAACAGCGGCCAATCCCAGCGCTGCTCCGGGTCGGTCTCGGCCTGTTGGGCGAAGGTTGCGCTGACAATGCTCTGGAACAGGGCGGCGCCCCAGAAGGCGGCATTGGTCTCGCCGATCTTCTCGGGCACGAACTTGATGATCACGATCGCCTGCTCGCGCATCGCCTTGGTCAGATCGATCGTCGAGGCGGGCTGGCAGAGCAGGCGCTGGCCGGTCTCTGATCCGACCAGTCCGGTCAGGCGGCGCTTGAGGCTGTCAATCGAGGTCTTGATCTTCTCCGGCATCGCGGGCACCTGCACCAGCCAATAATCGCGGATGGCTTTGTCCACCACCCGGCTCAGCACCTCGTCGCGGTAACTCGGCGCGAGGTAAAAGCGCTCGAGGTGAACCAGACTCGGCGTGTGCTCGCCTTCCAGCAGCGCGCTGATGCCCATGAATAGGGCTTGCTGCATGCCCAGCGCGCCAGCCCAGATTTCCGGCTCGATGCGGGCGAAGATCTGGCCGATTTCGCCGGCCACGACATCGCGTGGCTTGTCGCGGATGAGCCGCCGGTCGAAGGGGTTGATGCACGGTACCCATGCGGCGGTGGTGTCGATCACGATCACGCGGTCGTAGGCCTCTGGCGGCAGGATGCGCAGCAGGCGGTCGCAGAGGTCGCCCTTGGCGTCAATCACGCCACAGCCACCGCCCAGGCGGGCAATCTCGTAGACCATCGTCTCGACCAGGCTGCTCTTGCCGCTGCCCATGCCGCCCATGGTGTCCCAGCCCTGGCGCAGGTCGCGCAGGGTCGGGCCGATCAGGGCGAGTGCGCCATCGCGCTGCTGGGCATAGGCGAGGCCCAGACGTGCGCGGCCGAGTTCGTGTGGTGTGGCTGGTCGTGGTTGCACCTGCCGCGATTCGGCGGCGGCGGCCTCCGCTGGGCTGAGGAAGGCCGCGACGGGGGCGGGCAGGTGCTTGCTACTGCGCCAGGCAAACTGGGCCTCCAGATCGAGCGACGGCGGGTGCCAGAAGGCCGCGAGTTCATACGGGCCGAGGATGCTGCGCTGCTTGCCCGGCGCGGGGAAGAGCGTCCAGCGGTAGCCTGGCCAGATCGGCTGGTGGGCGTGAGCGCCCAGCGTTGCCAGCCGGTCACGGGCGCGCGCCGCCCGTCGGCGCGGGCTCCGAGCCAGCACGAGCAGTAGACCCGCCAGCGCGCAGAGGACGGCCAAGACTGGTTCGAGCAGGCCCGTTGGCACCGTGGGGAGGGCGATCGGCACGCTCGGCAGGAGAGCCTGGATGCGCAGCAGTCCCTGAGCTAGGGTCATCCCACCCGCAGCGCCGGCAAGGGCAGTGATCACCGCGCCGATGATCGTCGGCAGACCCCAGGTCGGCAGCGGCGCCGCGCCGATCGTCGCGGGGGTGAGCGGGATGAGGTGAAAGCCTGGCGTGCGGCCGGGCATCC
Organism: Candidatus Viridilinea mediisalina; assembly: GCF_002532535.1. Classification (GTDB taxonomy): domain Bacteria; phylum Chloroflexota; class Chloroflexia; order Chloroflexales; family Chloroflexaceae; genus Viridilinea; species Viridilinea mediisalina. Next base: position 51,709 of record NZ_NQWI01000001.1, on the reverse strand, counting down.
GGCTGCCGACCCGCATGAGGCTCTGGCGGGCATCACCCGCTGGACGGCTGAAGGTGCGCAGCGCGTGGTGCATCGCCCGCAGCTGGCGCAGCGCGGCGTCGCGGGTCTGCGCCGCGACGATGCAGCGCACCACCACATCGAAGCCGTGGCTCTCGACCTTGCGCACCAGCGCCTCGTAGGCGGCCAGGTCTTCCGGGTTGACCGTGCCCTGAATCTGGCCGATGCGTTCGCGGAGCGGGGCACGCCAGTCCTCCTTCGGTGGCAGGGCGCGCACCATCACCTCGAAGGCCGCGTAGCTCACGCCATCCTGGCGGGTCAGCGCCGTCGCCAATGGCCCGAGCGGGTCGCCGCCGACGAACATCGCCAGGTCTTTGAGCGGGTAGGACGGCGTGCGAGCCAGCATATAGTCGGCGTAGCCCGCAAGCTGCGGCCCGTCAGAATCCTGGTGCTGGGTGAGCATCGTCGAGACATCGTCGCTCGCCGGGCGGGTCGTGGTGCCGGGCGCCTCACCGCTGAGCAGGTTGCGCAGGGCATCCGTGCTGGCGACCTGGGTGGCCTGCCCTGCCGGGGTGCGCACGGCGAGCCGCACCCGATGATCGGCCATGCCATTGACGAGCGCGAAGACGACGCGATCTTCGCTGCCCTGGAGCCGCCCCGCAGGACTCAGGATCTCGCCAAGGCCTGCGAAGAGGTCTACACCGCGACCGAGGTCTGCGGCAGGAGTCCGCGGCAGTTCCACCAGCACGGTTGACAGTGCCAGCGTGCGCCGCCGGGAAATCTGGCGGGCGATCATCCCGGCGCCGATGATCAGGTGCAGGATGACGTAGCTCAGCACGGCCACAAGGCCCAGCTTGACGAAGGGATAGGCCACCTGGAGCCACCAGCCCACGCGTGCGGACAGCGGGGCGAGCGCCGGTGGAGCCTGGGTCAGCGCGAGCAGCACGGGCGTGGGGGCAAGGACGAACCCGCCAACGAGGAGCAGGCCGATGATGCCGAAGAAGCGGGCAAGCGAACGCTGCCGCCGTCGGCCCTTGGCGACTTCGGCGTCGGTTGGCGGGCGCTGGTCGGGATTGCCGTGCCAGCGCGGACTCTGGGTACGCGGCGGCACCCGCGACGGCGACGCGGCGCCGCCCTGCGTGCTGGGAGAACGGGGCATCATCCGGTGCCCTCCGCAGCATCGCCCCGCATGGGTGGAGTCTCGACGAGCGGCGGCAGGCCGCGCCAGACCGTCTGCCCCCCGGGGAGCCACGCCATCGCCTGGCCCATCCTGACCGTTGGTAGTCCCGCCGGGCGGAAGGCGTCGGGCAGGGCTGGGTAGCGCAGATCAGGGGTCTCGATCACCGGCAAGCGGTGGCAGGCTGCCCGCAGGGTCGCCAGCGGCGCCTGGTCGCCGAGGATGAGCACGACCTGCACGCCACTCGCTGGAGCCAGGAGCGGGAAGAGATCCGGCCACATGCTCGCGGTCGGCGTGACCATCAGCAGCAGCGGCGGCGGCTGGGTGGCCTCCGCGTGGCCGCGTTCGCGGGCGAAGCGCTGGCGCAACTGCGCGTGGCGGGCCTGATACCATTGTAGATTGCAGATTTTGGATTGTAGATTGCCGCGCCTGCCGTTCCAATACACTTTGGCAGTTATGCCAATGGGGAAGGCTCAAGGATACTTGGGATGAGCGAGCGCGTCGGGTTGCAGCAAACGCCAAGCTGTGCATGAGCTGTGGTATCATGGATCTGGTGACGAGCGTACGCGAGAAGTCTGGGCGCGAAGCAACGATGGCAAGGATTGGTAGCTATGGATACCCCCAATCCCTTGGTGGAAATAGACCCCGAAAAACTCGGCGGTACCCCCGTCTTCTTCGGCACTCGCGTGCCCATCCAGAACTTGTTTGACTGTCTCGAAGAAGGCGAGTCCCTCAATCAATTCCTCGACCAGTTCCCAACCGTGACGCGAGCGCAAGCCTTGGCAGTTCTCGAAGAATCAAAGCAACGCTTGATCCTCAGCTATGCGCGTACTGCTTGACGAGTGTGTCACGCGCCACCTCAAACGGGAGTTCATCGGGCAAGAAGTTCATACCGTCGAGGAGGCCGGATTAAAGGGGTTACAGAACGGACGGCTCTTGCAAGCTGCTTCCGGGAAGTATGATGTCCTCGTGACGGTCGATCAAAATGTACGGTACCAACAGAACTTTAATGCCACCACGATTGCGGTTATCATCCTCAAGGCCCGCCGAAGCACGTACCCCCTGCTGAAGCCACTGATGCCAAAGGTGCTTGCGCTCATTGCTAGGATGAAACCTGGCGAAGTGGTTGTAGTGGATTGATCCGCGAGGATCAAGCTTCGCGATGTGTTGCCCCCGCTGCGTAGGGAGGCGGCAGCCTCCTCGTCCGTTTGGCGGCAATCTGCAATCTAAAATCCGCAATCTTCAATGGTATCAGGCGCGTCCAGATCTGGAGGCGCAGGAGGCGGCGGCGCAGGATCCGCAGGCGCGGATCGGGGCGCTGCTGGCGGCGTCGGCAACGACGGCAGCATCCGCCGCCAGCGCCAGAGCCCCCAGAGGCAGAAACAGGCAAAGCCAGCCAGCGCGGCATGGCCCGTGGCGGGTATCGCCGCAGCGACGTGCGGGGTCTGGAGCAGCATCACGGCCCCGCCCACGAGACAGACCAGCACGAAGGGCATGATCTGGCGGTGGCGCAGGCTCATTCAAAGCTGAAGATTGGCTGTGGTATCATGTAGCCGGTGACGAGTTTACGGTAGAAGTCTAGGAGCGAAGCAACGATGGCGACGAACGTCCTCATTACCCGCCAACCTGACAACCGCTACACAGCGCGTGCCCTCGTCTTGCCCGAGATCGTTGTTTCTGGCGCGACAGAGGCCGAGGCGGTAGAGCATCTGCGGGCCGCATTGAGCGATGTGCATCTGCATAGCCGCATAATCCAGGTTGAACTACCGATCACTACACCAACGTTAGAGCATCCTTGGCTGCGCTTCGCAGGCATGTGGGAGCACGATCCCGACTGGGATGCGTTTGATGCAACCGTCACAGCGTTGCGTCATGTCGATACGCCTGACACACCACCCGTATGAGTCCGCGTTTCATCCTTGATACCGACCACATCTCGCTCTATCAGCGACGGCATCCCCAGGTGGTAACCCGCGTCCTGGCACTCGATCCCGCCGAGCTTGCCACAACGACGATCACGCTCGGCGAGCAAATTCAGGGTCGGCTCGCCATGATTAGTCGATCTGGTTCGCAGCCTGATACGGCACGAGGTTACGTGCGTCTACGGGAAACCGTCACGTTCTATCAAGCGATCCAGTTGGTCGATTACACCCCTGCCGCCATCGCGCACTTTGAAGCTCTGCGCCGCCAGGGAATTCGCATCGGGACGCAGGATCTCCGCATCGCCGCCATTGCCCTAGCTGAGGGGACAATCCTCGTCACGCGAAATACGCGGGATTTTGCCCAGGTGCCAGGACTCACGCTGGAGGACTGGGCAGCTTGAGGCGTTCGAATGGTCATCGCAGAATGGACAGCGAAACCGTTTGGGGCAAATTTCAATTCAATCGCGTAGATTACCGCATTCGCATCAACACGGGGAGTTGGGCGTCTACCACTTCGATCTTGCCCCCCGGTTGAACCTCAGCAATGAGCCGGAGCGCAGCTTGCATAGCCGTTCCTTTCGCTGACAATACATCTCATTGTAGCGTAGTTCAACCCTCAATGAATGATCGTTTCGTGAGCCGCGAGTATCTCACGCGCCACTGCTCCTACTCGGCTAGCGATGCCGCACTTCAATCGATTGCCGGTTCGTGATGGCGCGATTCAGCACGATCCCGCCCAGATGGACGGCGGCATTCATGGCGGACTGCTTCGCCTGGAACTCCATCTGGTTTTCGAGATCACTCTGTTTGCTGATGCGGATGGCTTCCAAGCGTTTCCACCACGGTGTATTTTTTGGAAAGGCTGTCAAAGAAGACTCAGATTCTACCCAAACCTCTCCAAGGTTAGTAATCATATAATTAGTAAACTCGTGAGCAAGCACATTCCTGTGTTTGGTGTGAAGGTAAGTATAAACCACAAAAATCAATACCGCAGCACCAATCAAAACCATGCCGAGAGTGAGAGATGAAAAAATAAAAGATAAAATAAGTGCCATAAAAAATAGTGCAAAGGAAATAAAACCCATTATTGAGTACGGATCAGTTTTGTAATATTGCAGCATTAATTTCGATATAGCCTCCCTAAAATCCACCACCTCCTGCTTCGTATTGAACTGAAACTCACTCACCTCAAGATCGAGCAGTTCAACCTGCTGCCCAGCGATATTCGGTGGCGTCAGCATGCTCGCCTCGATCCAGCCCAGAATCTCTTTCCCAGTCGTGCCGATATAGAGCACATTCAGCCAATGGGCGCTCTCGGTGCGGGCGATCACGATCAGGGTAGCCTCAGGAGGCAGCGTCGTGCGCTTGGGGGCGGTGGGCCAGGGGTAGACCTTGAGTTCGCTGCTGGTTACGACGGTCGCGGTAATGAACTGAGCCTGTTGTGGTGCAGGTGCGGGGGGGGGGGGCGACAACCGCTACGGGTGGGGCCGGAGCCGCAGGCGGTTCAGCGGGAGTGCTTGGTGCTGCGGACAAACCCTTACCACTGTCCAACTGTTCCAGGGCCGCATGGGCTGCCGGGTGAAACGGATCGAGTTCAAGGGCCTTATCGAGAAACTTGCGTTGCTGCTGGGCATTGATCGCCACCAGCGAGGCCAGGTAGTACGTTTCAGCGTCTGGGCTATCCTGCAGCGCCTCACGCAGCAAGACCCGCGCCTTGTCGGCATCAAACGTATCAATGGCGGACTGGATTTGGCTGTTGAACTTGCTCATCCACGATGCTCCTTTGAAGCGACTCCATCCACCGATGTCCGCCTGCTAAGCACTGGACGCACGCAAACGGCGGTGGTCAGCGATCCATGATCGCGATCAATGCGATACTATCGGATGAACGTATATCCCGTAAGAATTATACCCATAGATTGAAATGTGAGTCAAGTTTCATCATGCGCCGGTGTCATGGGATGCACATCGCGGGTCGCGTTCAACCGGACGTCGCCGCGCAGCCGCGAGGACGGAATGACCAGCGGCAGCGGGTTATACCATATTTAGATTGCGAGTTTTGGATTTTAGATTGCCGCGCATGGCGTTCCCATGCGATCTGGAGGCCAGGCCAATGCGGCATCATCAATGGTAATTGGTATTATCGCTGTGGAGCGGTGGAAACGCGGGGTCAACGGCCATGCGACACCTCCTCGGTGGCAAGCTGGAGCGGACGCGGGCCATCCAGCGCGGTGATCTGCTGCTGACTCTCGGCGACCACCGGGTCGAGGGCGGTGCGCAGCAAGCGACGAATCGCGCCAGCCGAGAGCAGGGTCGGGCCGGGTTCAATGCCGAGTGTCGCGAGTTGCCCGAGCAAGCGGTGCGCCCGTGTGAGCGCCTCCGTGACCGGATCGCCGGGCAAGCGGCTGATCTGACCGACAATCGCGGCGGGCAGCAACTCGCCCCACATCCCGGACGGCGGCACTTCAGGCGCCACCGAGGGCACCGCCACCACCCAGCGCACCGTGCGCAGCGGCACCAGCGTAGCCCAGGTATGCTGGAGCGAGTCGGTGAGCGCTCCGAGGATGGTGTAGCTCTGAAAGTCGGGGGCGCGCTGCTGGGCCGCGCTGAGGGTCTAGATGAGTGAGGCGACGACCGCCACCAGACCGACACCGAGGGCCTTGAACAGGGCCGAGAACCAGGAGAAGCGATCCGGATTTTGCGTCCAATTCTCGTAAATGCTCCAGACCAGGATAATCGCGGCGATGGTGGCCACCGCCGCCGTCGCCCAGGTCAACACCGGGAGCAGCAGCGCATTCAGATCAGGCAAGCCAGTCCACATAGCGTGCAGGAACCTCCTTATCTACGTGACGAGTGACGAGTGACGAGTGACGAGTGATGAGCGTTCGCCAGCGGAGCGAGTTTGCCCTGTGTTCGCACACGTCCCTATCGGCTATCGGTCTATCGGCTATCGGCTATGTTCGGTGGCATCACCTCCTTCACCAGCGACCAGGAACTCAGCAACTGCTGATGCAGCCAGTCTAGGCCGAAGGCGGGAGCGGGGCATCGGTAGGAGGTGCGGAAGTTGGGGAGGTCGGGACGGGGAACGCCGCGCCGCAACGAGGAACGCGTGGTGGCGTGCTGCCCTGGAATCAGGGGGGGGCGCAACGAGCGCAGCACCTGGGTGCCCAAATAAACCCCTGCACGGGGCGTTCCGTGAAACATTCTGGGCGATTCGGCGTACTATGATCACGAAGTTTCTCGTCACCGTATTCGCATCCACACCCAGGAGAACCGTAGTGAAGCACATCCAGACCTTTCCCTGCGGCCATCGCGGCTGTGGTCAGTCCTGTCACCGCTGTGCCCAGCAGGCCCAGCACGCCCACCACGAGGCAGCGGCCCGCGCCGCGCAGCAGCAGCTGCGGAACGACTGGAAGGCGCGCTTCACCACCGATCCGATCAATCTCCGCCGTCTGCCCCAGCCCGCACTTGTTATCCAGGCCCGCCAGGTGATCGCCGCGATGGCCCGGGGGCAAGACTATCGTGCGCTCGGGGGCAAACAGCTCGCGAAGTGCCCCAGCTACGTCTCTATTCCGCTGCGGGATCACTATCGCATCATCTTCAGGCGCACCGCTGCAGCACGGTTCGAGCCGCATGGCGTCTATAGCCACGAGACCTATAACCGGGTGGTGGGGCAATTGAAGCGCACCGGCTAAGTGGCTGGCCTCAGGCTTGATCTTCCCCGGCAATACGCAGCACATGCGCGCGCAGCCTGGGGCTGATACGTCGGCCCTGGGCAAGCATCGCGGCGATGACGGGCTCGACAGCCGGAATCAAGCGCTGCTGTTTGGCGCGCAAGAGCACGGTCATTGTCCCAATCACCGGCAGGCCGCGTGCTATGGCAATGCGCCGGCCCAGCCGGTCATCCAGCACCACGGCCCGTGCCTGAAGCGCCGTACTCAGGGCAATCGTGGCAGCCTCGCCGCGGCCCAGGCCCTGGATCGCGACGAGTTCGCGGTCAGGTCCGATCGCCTCGACCACCAGCCAGGCAAGGGTGTCAAGCGCCGGCTCCAACGCACCGCGCTTCGCCTCGTACTCGTCGCATACCGCCTTGGCGATGCGGATTTCGCCATAGACGGCAGGGAGCAATGCGAGCATACCGACGCCAGCAAGCGTGATCAGCGGGCTCGTGTTGGAGACGACCGGCTGGCTAGCCACGCTCGAGTTCCGTTTCCAAATCGATATCGTCGTCGAACTCAGAGACACCGTAGCGTCCCAAGAGGTCAAGGAATTCGCGCCGCGATACCCCAAGGATCTCGGCGGCTTTGCCGGTTGAGATCGCACCGAGCGTGTAGAACCGGATCAAGACCGCCTCGTGGGCCAGGTGCTCAAACTGATCGCGCGTCAACCCCGCGAGGGTGAGCAACTCGTCGGGATACGTGATCTGAATGCTCATAGGTCACTCCGTCGCGATGATGGGAGCAGTCGCTGTGCATGGAGCGCTTCCCGCCACAGCACGAGCGTGTGCCTACAATCAAACGTCAACGGCGCCAGAAGACCCACCCTCGCCATCATCGTTAGCAAGGTAGCCCTTGGGCCGCGCTGGTCACCGCAGCCCCTGGTGCTCCAACCGCTCGGCGAGATCATCAAGCTCGTCGGCGGAGCGATCTGCACTGGGGCGCTGCATCATGCCGCGCGCCTGGAGCGCGTCCAGCACATCCCAGCGCGTGACCCCAGCGAGCTCAGCGGCACGCGCGAGACTACAGGCATCAGCGAGATACAGCTCAACCACCTCATCCAGAGTCGCATGGGCAGGCAGGATTGTCTCCACGTGTTCCTGGAGGTGCAGCGCCAACCAGCGCTGCTCGGTCGGCGCAAGCTGGCGGGCGAGATTAAGCACCTGTTCAGGCGTGATGGTCGTCATCGCATTCCTCCCTCGCGGTGGTCTATTCGCGGGTAGCTGCCCCTATTGTACCATAGCGAACAGGTGTTTCTTCTATGGGGCACGTCTACACCCCGCACCCCGCCCACGGCAGCCAGCCAAACAACAGGCACCAGAGCCACGTCAGCCAGTCGAGGATGGCCGGGCCACCGAGCGCACCCTCGACCTCGTTGGCGCGGTCGTCGTTGCCGGGACTCCACCAGGTGCCGTCGGGCCGCTCCGGGTTGGCCTTTTAAACGTAGAACGTAGAACGTAGAACGCAGAACGAACGCTCACCCGCGCCAGATGGGATTTGATTGGCCAAACTTGTTCTCGCATGTTGCGTGATCAACACCGCTGTTAGGCAAGCAGATCCTGATGCGGCGGTCGCACATGGCTTTATGAAGGGTGTTGCCGCTGGTAATGTGAAGATTGCGGGCTGTTGGCCTCCCTGTAGCAAGCCACCTGCGCCGCTAGCCGTGGAGACCAAGCGGTACGTCAGCGGTAACTATCGGGCAGGAGCGTCACATAGTGACGGTCTGCTCGGCTCGTGCTGACCACGGTATCCTTGAAGTTGGTTTTGTGCAGTTCCTTACAGCGCCTAAGCACGTCCTATGTGCAGAGCCGATTTGGGCACATAAGGCAGTGTCGTGATAGTGTTAATCATATGTTTTTTACTCGTGTAAGCTATGTCTCCGTTCTACGTTCTACGCTCTACGCTCTACGTTCTACGTTCTACGTTCTACGTTTAAGAGCAGGTCGGTGAGGCCGCTGCGGAAGCTATTGCCGGTGAGCACGAAGACCGCCCGGTAGGTGCAGACGATGACCAGAATCGAGAGCGCCGCCTGGCGGATGACGTTGTGCATCGCCTGGGGACTCCCCAACCCCGACGCTCCCGGCCAACTGATCGTGAGCGCTTCGGGAGTGGTGAAGAGCAGATTGAAGGCCGTATCGGAGGTACTGTTGATCTGACCGTTCAGCTCCACAATCTGCCCGCTCCCAAAACGGCCCAGCACCTCAAACACCGAGGCCAGCGAGTAGATAATGCCGGTCGTAGCCCCGAGTACCGAATCGAGCAGCCACTTGCCCGGGTTGAGACTGAGGCTCATCCAGGCCAGCGGATTGTTGGGGTTCGTGTCAGGGGTCTGCTGCTGAAGTGGTGCCAGCGCCCCCGTAGCAGCGGGACGATAGGCTGGCCCGAGCAGCGGCGGCGGCAACTCGGCGAAGCTCGGCGGCAGCGCAGGCAGCTCAGCCGACGTGATACTCCCCGTCCCGCCACCCTGCGGCCGTGGCTGCGTGACGTCATTGAAGGGCGAATCGGCGTGCGCCGGCGGCACGGCGATCAGCATCATCAGCACCAGGCTGATCAAAATGCTGCCGATGATCAAGACCCGTCGCCAATGCTGCGTCAACCAGACCCATGAAGGAACAACCGCCATCCGCATACCAAACTCCTGCACACATAACGAAACCCCGGCTGCACCATAGCAGCCAGGGTTCGCAGGGGCATCGGTGAGGGTGGATGAAATGGGTCAGTCAGATCTCATCCGCGAGGCGAGGGGCTCATGGGTAATCCGCCACCGCAGGGCGATCACGTCGCCCGCAACCACTATGCGCAGCACGAGATCCGCCATAAACCAGCGCCACCGGGTATGCACCGGCTGGCACTGCGATCTGCCAGCTGCCTGCGTTGCTCGCACAGACAGCGCGACCAACAGAGTTGTCGCGCTGGGCCATGAGCAGGCGCGAACCGTGCAGGTGTGCCGGCACCGCCCGCACCTCGGCGCGGGTGAAGACAAACGGCAAGCACCGTGACGTGCGGGCGGTTAGCACGCCAACTGGCACCTCAACTGGGATCTCAAGGACGTAGCGATAGTGGAAGAGGATGGTGCTGCGAAACTGGTTCTGCATCGACGCGGCGACGTGTTGCTCGGTGAAGAGGTGGATCAGCAAGGCCTTGTTTTTCGGGCGGCCCATAGCACGGGGAGGGCGCTGCTGGTGGAACAGGATAAAGCGACGCATCCAATCAATGGAGTGCTGCTTGCTGCGGTAGGCGTCGTGGCGTGCGTGCAAAACCTCGCGCGCATCGTCCAGTCATTTCGGGGGTGGTGTGGTCAGGGCACGATTCCGGGAACAGCGTCACGACCAAGAGGGTCGTCGTCGTCATGCAGCAAACTCAGCTCTCCTTGTATACCGCAGCGGCGCGTGCTACGATACGCGCAGCAGCATGCAATCGAACCTCCAACTAGGGGATTTTCGACTGCACCAATGCATGCGAAACAGCCTGTGCAGGTGAGATAGGTTGCATGGGCTATAGTGGGATGTGGAGGCGATTAAACTGTGGAAATGCGATCCATTTCGTAGTTGGGCGGCTGCAGCACCTATCAGCGCACCACCCCTGCCACCGCTTAATTTTATGATACAATAGCGCCGTGCCTCAACCATCTATCAAAGAGTGACGGAGAACTATGTGAAATCAATAGTCCTAATAGGCCCATACGGCATCGGCAAGACAACGATTGGTCAATTGCTTGCTAGTGACCTTGGAAAAGCGATTTTTTCACTTGATGAATATGCCTGGAAGTATTACAAAGAGAAGGGATTATCTCTCGAAGCCGCAGAATCACTAGGAGATCTTGACTCTTTACAATGGCAACCATATTATGCTCATGCAGTTCGACGATTTATTGAAGATCACAAGGATGAAATGTGTATCATAGACCTTGGAGTAGGCCATTCACTCTATGAAGATACGTATCTTGAAGAGATGCGGAATGTATTTATGCCATATAATGTCATACTCTTGACTCCTTCGCCAGACATTGATATAGCAATGAAAGAGTTGAACGAGCGAAATGACGCAAACATTTGCAAACGCACACATTCCCATACAAGATTAAATCTCTCATTTCTCAAAAATCCGTCTATTTATCAATTAGCTAAACATGTAATCTACACAAAAGGTAAAACGCCAACCGAAATACTTAGGGAAATCCTCAAAATCGACCTGGAATAGATTATTGCCGAGTTGATCATTTAATATAATCTCCATGAATCTACAAGCGATACATCAGTAACAAAGAAAGGTGGAGCGATGAGCGAGAACCATTGGACTAAGTTGCACACAAAAACTTATTTAGACTTCTCAACATCGATTCAGCAAGGGATATTTATGCTACAAATGAACAATATCCTCTTTACCGACTTTCCTAATAGAATGCCGCAATACATAATAGATCATATTAATCATAATTTTAACGAAACTACCGAACAACTCCAGGCAACGGAAGTAGAAAAGGTGAGCCTTAGAATTAGCTTTACAGAAGAAAATATTGTTCTCTTGCTTATGGCGTTAGTATTTCGGGCTAAGCAGACTAACAAGTCAATAACCAGTTTCTCGGATATTGACTTTGTACGCATGCTTTGCTCGCAAAATCTAGTAATGGTCTTTACATTCCTCGAAGCATTTTTGGTTGACACTATAAGAATTATGTGTAAAATGCGACCGGAAATTATGATAAACAAAGATCGTATTATTGATTGGGAGACAGTTATAAAATCAGGTAATTGGGATGCTCTAATAGAAAATTTGTCTGAGAAGTACGCAACCCAACTTTTCGAAGGTAAGTCAATTAGTGAATGTGTTGCTGTTTTAAATGGGGGTAATTTGAAGTTGGATATTAAAGTGCCTGAAAGGAACATTTCTTTTGTAGATGACGCAAGAAGAATGCGACATGCATTCGTACATAACGGCGGAAGAGCAGATCTAAAATACTTGCGTGAAACTAAAAGAAATGATTTGACGGTTGGTGATCTAATCCCTATTGATACAAAATATGTTGGGAATGTATTTGCAGTCGTAAATGGAATTGCGGCGATCATATACAAGAAGGTAGCCATAAAGTATTTTAAATATCAACCAGAAGACGTTTGGGTTTAACTCTTCGAGTTTCATATGCTCAGTATAGTACTGCATCAATAAGCGAAAAAGCAGCCGCCCAACATCGCCTTGCACACGGACGCCGCTGGCGCGGCCCTGACCTGGGCGCGACTTTGATCAGTGGTTCTGTGCCGAAGGCCGGTAGCGATCTCAACGCCTGCCAGCGGTGCCGGTGAAAACGGAGCGTTCAGCGGCAATCCAGCACTGCTCAGTGCTAACCCCTACACCCCCATCTGCTCACTCGCCACAATCAGCCACCGGCCTGCCGCGGCCTCCCAGCGTAGGGTGTAGGTCACGCGCACGGTGGCCTGCTCGGGCGCGACGGCCCCGGCCTCCTGGTTGCTCCAGGTTTCCTGGGTGACGACGGTGGCACTGGTGCCGACGATGGTGATCGGGCCGACGGCCCAGCGCACCAGGATGCTGCGGTGGGGCGCGTTGCGGCGCTGGCGTTCGGCGAGTTGGGCCAGGCGCCGCTGAGCGAAGGGGCTGTTTGGGTCGATGTACGGAATGATCGGCGCGATCGTCAGCCCTGCGGCGGCTTCGCTTTCGGCGCGCTGGTAGTGGGTCAGGGTATCCAGGATTGCGGCCTCGTCGGCGCTCAGGCTGGGAGGAGTGGCGACCGCGAGCGGTGCTTGGGCGGGTGGGACGGCATGCTCCGCGCCTGTCAAGCCAGTAGGTTGGCCGCGCCAGATCAGTAGGGCGCTGATCACGATCATGCCGAGCACAACGAGCACGATGCGGCCCCAGGGGCGTGGCGCCGGCGCAGTCTGTTCTGCCTGCACGGGAGCATTGTCGGCGCTGAATGGGCCGCTGCGGCGTGCGAATGCCTGGCGCACTGCCTGACCGAGCCATCCTGCCCGCGATGCAGAAGCCGCCTCGGGTGATCGCGGGTCTGGGCTGGCTGCGGTAACCCGTGGAGGAACAACATCTAGCGCATGGCCGCAGTGGGGGCAGGTGACGCGGATTGGTGCAACGCTGGGCGGGTGGTTTTCGGGCTGAACCATCTGGTTCCTCTTCTGTGAGTGACAAGTGACGAGTGCTGAGTGTCGAGGGATGAGCAAGATGTAGCGCATGGGAATGCGCTTGGACTCGTCCGTGCTGCGGTTTGTTCCCAGCGCATCGGATAGTGATCGCATCAGGAATTGGTATCTGGCGGGAACCAATGGGAAGGCAAAGCTCAACGAGTCAGGTTTGGCTTCCCTTTGGTTCCCGTGGCCGTGCTGGTTCGCTCACGGGTTGTCCCAATGACGTTGTTGTATCGGCTTGTGGTCGATGATCTCTAATGCCAATGCCGGTTGAAGGTCGCACCGTATCGCACATACGTTTGCCACGAAAGACCACAAAGAGCGCAAAATGGGTAAACAGCGGACTGGTTGCGGCGATGTGCGCTTTGCGTTCTTTTGCGGCGCATCTGAGGGTATCTGAGCGCAGGTACCATGGTAGTCCTATCGGCTATCGGCTATTGTTCTATCGGCTATGAAATGGTGCGATCCAGGCTGTAGCCGATAGCCCGCCGGGTGCAGCCGTACTGTTTGGCGAGGGCCGTGATTGGCGCGCCCGCGTCGTAGGCACTGCGGATCGCGGCGTCGTGTTCGAGGGCGCGCTGGTGGCTGCGACGACCACGGTCGAGGCGCTGGTTGCCCAGTAGGACGGCGAGTTTCTCTTTGCTGACGCCGTGGCGACGGGCGAAGGCTCGGACGTAGCGCACGCCCTTGGCCCTGACGAGTTGGCGGAGTTTTTCGGTGTCCCAGGCGGGCAGCGGGGCGCGGGTTCGCCCTGACCGACGGCGAGCGATGCCAGCGGCTTCCATCGCGGCAATGACCGCCGCCGGGCGGCAGCGGTAGCGCTGGGCGATGGCGCGGATCGTCTGGCCTTCCACGATGTAGAGCTGGTGGAGTTGGCTGGCGTCTGGCACGGGCATGGGGCGGTTTCCTCTGGAATGATTCCGTCCTACGGGTGCCGCAGCAGGGTCTGGAGCATGCCACTGAGGCCCTGGAGCGCACTGGACAGGCGTTGCCGTTGATCGGGCGCGATGTCCTCGCGGCGGAGGTGGCGAACGCGCTCGAGGTTGGTCGTCAGGCCTCGCGCATCGCTGATGATGGCGTCCACGTCGCAGGTGACGACGACAACCACGGCTTCAGTGACGCTCGTGGCGGGCGGTGGTGGGGCGACGGGCGGTGGTGGGGCGGCGGGCGCCGTCGGGGCCGAGCCTGCCGTGCGGGCTGGGGCCGCCGCCGTTTCGCGGGCCTCGCGCAGGAGTTTACGCAGCCGCTCGGTCTGGATCTGCTCCTGGTCGAGGGCCTGACGGGCGCTGTCGCGTTCTTCGATCAGCCCGCCGGTCACGCGCTGATGCAGATCTTCGACCTCTTGCAGGCGGCGGCGGGTTTGCTGGAGTAACCCCTGTTCGCGGGTAATCTCCTGCTCGAGCTGCGCTACCCGGCTGCGGAGTTCGTGCGCCACCGCGGCATCCACCGCTTCGATTTCGGCCACCGTGACCGCGTGGCGCTCGGCAGCGGGCAGGCGCTGCAAGGCGGTGACGAGCGCGGGGTCGGCTTGCTGGAGCAGCGCCAGCGCGAAGGTGCGCTGGACGCCGAGGTCGCTGATCAGCGTGCGGTACTGCTGTGGCCCCAGCGCAGTGAGCGCGTCAACGTAGAGGTTGGCCTGCTGGGCGCTGATGCTGTGACGCTGTTCGACGAAGCGCTCGAAGGTGGGATAGGCCGGGTCAAAGCGGTAGAGTCGCCGCCGCCGCACGTCGAGCAGAATCAGCGCGAGGGTGACGATGCCTTCGGCCAGTTCACTCATGCCGCGGCTGATCTGGCGCTGGGATTTCTCGATCTCCAGGTTGGCCCAGTGCAGGTCGTCGATCGTGTCGGCGTGATCCACGCGCTCGCTCAGGGCGTTTGTGGGGGGCAGGTCAGTCGTCATACGCTTCCCTTTGGTGCGGTCGGGCGCTGGCCCATCCCTGGCGTGCTCAGCAGGACGCGGGTCTTCACGTCACGCCGCGTCGCCAGGTTCAACCGCTGCAAGATGTTGCTCACGTGGGAGTTGACCGTGCCCCGGGAGAGCACGAGCTGGGTTGCGATTTCGTGGTTGGTCTTGCCTTCGAGGATCAGGCCCGCGACCACGCGCTGCTGCGGCGTCAATTGCTCCAAGGCCCGCATATGGGCGGCGCGGATCTCGGCGAGCTGCTGCGCTTCGTGGGGGCTGATGTTCAGGGCTGCCAGGGGATCCTGGGGCCGCTGCCCGGCGAGCAGGGTCAGCACACTGCACACGAGCACGTCGGCTTCGGCCATGTCCTTGAGCACGTAGCCAAACGCGCCCGCGTAGATCGCGGCCAGGCGGGTACTCGCTTCCTGCACGCTGGTCAGGATCAGGCAGGGAATACCGTGGTCGTACCAGAGCATGCGGGCGGCCGCGATGCCTTCGATTTCGGCGTGCGGCAGCAGGACGTCGCAGATAGCCGCCGCGATAGGCGCATCCTGGGCAACCATCTCCAGCGCCTCTTCCCCACTACGGGCCGGGATGACCTCGATCTGATGGGGGGCCAGGGTCGCTCGGCAGCGCCGAACTGCCCGCCGTCTGGTGGAGCGTCACGACGCGATCGAGTAAGCGGCGGGTCTGGCGCAGGCCCGCCGTCAGCCCGTCGCTGCGCTGTACGGGCGTGGGCGCGTCACGGGCGAGGATGCGACAGCGCTGCACGGCGAGGACGTGGGTCTTGAGATGGCCGTGTGCGAGCATGCGTACCTCGTCGAGGATGGCCTGACGCCCGCGGGCTTCGCCCAGGCGCAGCAGCATCAGTTCATACGCCAAAGCAGGCGCAGCGGGCAGCGAGGGTGGCTCGCGCCGCCACCGGCACTCCCCGACCGCCCACGCAACCAGTGCCCCGCTGACTGCGCCGGTCAGCAGCCAGAGCATGGTCATAGATGCTCCTTGCGGGCGGCTTCCTCCGCCTGGCGCAACCTGGCCCGCTCGCGGCTGTGGGCCAGGGCCGCATCAAGCCAGCCCGTGCGCGTGCTAGGAATGCTGCGCGGTGGCTCGACCGATTCGTCAGCGGTCGCGCGTGCGGGTGGCGGCAGCAGCGGTGGTGGTGGGGCTGGGGGCAGATGATCAACCGCGTGGATGTACATTCAAGCCAATCCTAGAAGCGGCCCATATTACTCCTTACTGCTACGGCGGCACTTTTTCCATAGAAAACGGCTTGTTATTACGAGCCGAAATCCATACGCTTTTTGATTTAGGAATGATAACCATATATGCAGAGAAAGATCCGATGATCATAAAGATCAGTGAACTACTCGATAACACAGAGTATGTAGAATTCCATAATCAGCCCTTACTTATCCCAAAAGAATCGGATTACAGCCCGGATAAATATGCATTAGAGCGACACAGTGAGAGATATAATCTAGATTATCTTTGTTACTAAAGACGCCGCCCAACATTGGCTCGCACCTGACGCCGCTGGCGCGTCATCAAACTTGGTGCGTTTTTCATGCGTGTGGCGTGCCGCCGCCTCCTGCCGATCTATCAATCCTGCCAGCGGCGCAGGTGAAGGCGAGCGTTGGGCGGCCCGAATAGCATGCAACATGAATCCTCCATGGGTTGCTATAGCATGGTATCCGTGCTATCATGATGGTATGATTGTCGCTTTCCAGGATCAAGGCACTGAAGATATCTACAACGGTGAGAATACCAAAGCCGCTCGCAAAACCTGCCCGGAATCCCTTTGGAAGGTCGCCACCAGAAAACTCGACCTACTTGACTCTGTAACAGCCCTAGAAGAACTGCGCATTCCACCTGGTAACCGCCTCGAAGCACTAACGGGCAATCGTAAGGGCCAACACAGCATCCGTCTCAATGAGCAATATCGGCTGTGCTTCGTGTGGACAGAAAAAGGCCCTGACCAAGTGGTAATCGTTGATTATCACTGACCTTATTGAGGTGACACATGATCCGCATCCCGACGCACCGTGCGCCTACCCACCCCGGCGCAATGCTCCTGGAAGAGTTTCTGACACCCCTGGGGCTGACCCAGCGCGAATTGGCGGATGCCATTCACGTTCCTTATCAGCGCGTCAACGAAATTATCAATGGCAAGCGCGGCATTACACCAAGCACGGCGTTGCGCCTCGCTAGGTTCTTTGGCATGTCAGCCGATTTCTGGATGAACGTCCAACTGCGTTGGGATCTCTATGGCGCACAACAACGCGAGCAAGATACCCTGCGTTCTATTCGCCAGTATGAGCCGACCTCGGCTTGAGGTGAGAAAAAACCGGTCATTCAATACCTGATGAAGACCAGCATCGCCGCATCAAGCGCCGGGCTGCCATCATCGCGGCGGATCTTGCCGAGCACGTCCAGGGCGACGAAGGCCGGAAGCTGGCAGGCCTCGTCCAGCAGCGCCCGCACCGCCGGGTCATTGTCGGACTGAGCGGCTTCGTTCAGCGCGGCGGCGGCCTCCTCCCAGGCTGCGGCCTGCAACGCGGCGCGGGCGCGGTCAAGGGCCGAAGCGGGCTGCTGGGAGGTACCCGTAGGCGATGCGGCTTGCGGTGGGCGCAGGAGATCGGGACGCACCTGCTGCCACCGTTGTGGTTTTTGTCTGCGCTTCAGGCATTCCCATGCTGAAGCTGCCGATAATGGTATACTGAGGTTATGGATTTCGAATGGGATGATCGCAAAGCTGCGCATAACCTTGCCAAGCACGGTGTCTCATTTCTCGAGGCAGCGGCTGTTTTTTACGATCCCCTTGCGGTAACATTTGCCGATCCCGATCATTCAATGACGGAAGATCGTTGGATCATTCTTGGCACATCTGATCTGGGGAGACTTTTGTTTGTAGCTCATACTGATCGTGGTGATCGCATCAGAATCATTAGTGCGCGAGTGGCGCGACCAAAAGAACGGAGACTCTATGCAGCAGGAAATTCAGACCCCACTTGATGATGAATTGCGTGATGAATATGACGAAACGGTGCTCACGGATGGGGTGCGTGGCAAGTACCTTGCCCGCATTGCTGCTGGTACGAACCTTGTACGCCTAGCCCCCGATGTTGCGGCAGCATTTCCAACCGAAGCTGCGGTGAATGAAGCTTTGCGGCTGCTCCTCAAAGCAACGGCCCTCACCGTGCAACCAACGACTATCTCACCATCATCAACTTCAACTACGCAGCAATGAGCGATTCCATGGGTAAGCGACGCACGGTGGAATGACATTGCGGATACGTATATAAAACGCATGCGTATCCGCACATATGTATCACCAAAAACCAAGGCGCACTCCTAACTCAACCACCTCTGGCGCTGCCAAAAAAGACAAAATCGCCGTAATGACGGTCAGAAGTGCTTTGGTGATACCGCTTACCGATTGCCAATGAATGCGAATCCGCAGTTCAAATTGCTGATCATTTGCGCCAATCGTGAAATTCATACGGTTCCTCCTGTATGGTATAGGCGACATACTAACCTATTGCAGTATGCAACTTTACCCGCTACAGTGATAGATCCAATCGAGTCACATCCTTAGTCACAGTCTGGTTACATGTTTGTTGAGGGGCATCGCATGTATCGGGTAAAGTTTCTGCGTGAACGGCGTGAGCAATTGGGACTTACCCTTGCAGACATGGCCAAAACGCTTGGCTATAAAGAGAGTATGCGTCATCGTGCAG
Source organism: Candidatus Viridilinea mediisalina (assembly GCF_002532535.1). Taxonomy (GTDB): domain Bacteria; phylum Chloroflexota; class Chloroflexia; order Chloroflexales; family Chloroflexaceae; genus Viridilinea; species Viridilinea mediisalina. The sequence continues at coordinate 33,108 of NZ_NQWI01000001.1, read as the reverse complement.
GTGAGTGGGAGTTGGGCGAACGCAAACCACCAGCAAGCCGCCGTGAGTACATATTGCGCTATATGGCTGACACTTTACGTTTGCGTAGTGAGCCTGATCTCTTCCAGGCATATTGGAGACAGATTGCCCAAGAGTGGGGGTGGGCGGATCTCGCTCCTTCAGAGCAACGAGACTTTCTCGCAGCTTTGCCAGCCGATCACGCTTCCACCGAACCTCTTTATGCAGAGGCATTTACAGAACAAATCAAACACTTATGTAGTGTCGCCGGAGCAGGTGTTATCACCTTGGCTGACAGTTCGGTCCCATCACATATGTTTGTGCTGATTGAGGAACGTCCATTTCGACGAACTGATCAGACCCTTGTGGTCTGTCTTGATAATGCTAGCACTACGATTACCGAAGGAGTGTTGCGCTTTATTGAGGAAACCATCACCAATGTATTGCGTGAAGGATTTGCCACAAGTGCCTTGATTGTGACACGGCATTCACTGCCTACTCCATTACAGCAACGTCTTAGCGGGCCAATTTCATTTCAGACAGAGGATGAACTAGTACGAGGATTGATTAATTTTGATCGCCACATACGTCAAATTATTACCAATTTTGAACAGGGTGATACCGAAAGACTCGGGCGTGTGCCATTGGCACAAGGGTTTGTTGAATTGAATGCGCGAGTCAATGCCAATCAGGCTCAGTTTACGCAGAGAACCCTGATAAAGCCCGTAATCCAAGCGGTGAATGAGTGGTTAGAACACGATCAGCAACCCATGGCGCTTGTCCTAGGGGGCTATGGAACCGGCAAATCCACACTTGCACTCAAGGTCGCTTACGATCTTGCAGTCGCCTATCGTGATGCAGACGATAAGCGTGGATACCGTTAACAAGTCGTCCCGAGTTGTTCCAAACAGATCAGGAAGAGCAAGAACTACTAGCCGTAGTCGAGGATCTTCCTTTTGAGTCGAAAAATAAGTTGATAAAAATCGAACTTGAACCATTTAATGACCAACAAATCACCCAATTTCTCCAACAGCGTTTTCCTGATACATGGACAGAATATTATCAAAAAATCCAGAATATCAAGGGCTTGCATGAAATCACTTCACGCCCGGTTTTGTTAGAGATTACGTTGACTGCATTACCAATAATTGTACGGGAGGGTGGGATTGTGACCCGCCCACGCTTGTACGAGACATATATTACAGATGAACTTTCGAGGCAAAAACGCTATAAGCGCCGCGATTTCTTAATCCAAAGTCGTGAACAACGTATCGCATTACTTCAGGTTGTAGCTAGCGCCCTTTACCGTACTGGCGAGTATGGAATGCGTGTCACAACCATGCAAGACGTGCTGGCAAAAACCTTTACCGATCAGCAACGTAGCGATCTTGAAGCCTATGTTCGTGATTTTATCGCCTGCTCCTTTATGACACGGAGCAAAGACATCTATAGTTTTTCCCATCGCTCTCTTTCCGAGTATCTGGCAGCACGTGCGCTTAGCTTGGAAATTGAACATAACGTCCCCGATTTGCTCCGTTCAGATCAACTTACCGGCGCTGTGCGCGATTGGATTATTGACATTTATCGTGATCAGGGGCAACCACAATGGCTTACGACCTTATGGGACTGGGTTGATAGTACCAAGCAACAACTGGAGGCGAAAGCGCAATTTCTAGGTGGCAATGCCCTGAGTTTGTTGCATGCTTTTGGTGCTTCTCTAATCAAGCGAGATTTTATTTACACCTATCTCAAGGGAGCGGAACTAGCTCATGCTAACCTTCATCATGCAAAATTCAATCATTGCACCCTCAAAAATTCTAACCTGACTGCTGTGAACGCTCGTACAGCTAGTTTTCAATCAACAAAGATGGATGGCGTGAATTTGACCGATGCGGTTTTGATCAAGACCAACTTTGGATTAAGCACATTGCGTAATGTAGTCCTGACAAATGCACAAATTGACCAAGCCAATCTTCATTCTTGTCGTTTTGATGATGTCACTTGGCATTCGGCTCGGATCGGTGGAAGTAGGATTGCAGGTACAGAATTAGAAAAATACTTAAAAGAAAAAGAGATTGTACGTGATGATAACTCTGAGAATATGCGATTTTCAAAACCAGAAACGCGCACATATCATTGCTTCCTCAAGGGCACTCGCCTTCTTATGGCTACACGAGAAATGAAAGCTATTGAAGATATTGTTGTCGGTGATATTGTGCTTTCGTTTTGCTTCGAGACCAAAGAAATTGTTGAAAGTAAAGTCTCCGAACTCTTTCGTGGTGATACCGCCGCTGTTGTCACCATCAACCAGTGTATTCATACCACACCTTCGGAGGCATTTGCATCTGCTGAACGCTGGGTGCTTGCTGGTGATCTTCAGATCGGTGATACTTTGCGTACCCTTGACGGCTGGGTGCGAGTGGTATCGCTTGAAACGAAGCAGCAACCCTCAACGGTTTATAACCTGACGGCACAGCCCTATCACAACTTCTTTGTTGAAGGTGTGCTGGTACATAACATGCCAAGGTATCAGAAATCAATCCAATAGAGTGTGTGCAAACCGATAAGGCATTTTCGCCAGGGGCGTAGGGAGCGGGTTGCTGGACATCGCGTGCAGCATGACGATCCGCGTGCCTGCGCCGTGGTCAATGGGTCTCCTTCGAACTGAACAGTATCGGACTGAACACCCGGGGGTGGGCGTCCTTTCCGATCAGGCACCGAGCGATCTGGTTGCGGCTGCATGGGCCGTTGCCCAACGGTGAGAAATCGCACTTTATTGCTTTGAGATGCCGAGAACCTTACATGCAGTCAGCTTGCAGCCATGCAAGGTCGATTGTCGCTCAGCTGCGCTCCAGATCTTCCTCCGGTGGGTGCCAGCCGGCGCGCACCCAACGCCTTCGGGCCGCGACGAGCATAGGGCGATTCAGCTGCAGAGCAACAATTGTCGCACGCCCACTGGGTGTGCGCCCCTCGATCAGGGAGCCGTCAACACTCCAACCATAATGCTCGTGCCAGGGCTGTGTGCGCGGATTGTAGAGCGGCATGAGCTCGCCAGTCTCAGGGTCTGTCGCAGCGATCTGCCCGCCCTTCTGCTCGTTGCAGGGCCGGCACGAGCGCCACAGGTTCTCACGCGCCGTCGGGCCGTCGGCGACCCGCGGGATGATGTGCTCGATGCTCAGCGCAATGCCGCTCAGACGCTCGTCGGAGTGGCAGTAGCCGCAGAGATGGCCGGCATCAGCAAGGACCTGCTCCTGGAGCTCAACCGGGATGTACGGACGGCTCACGAGGTGGGAACCGGCAGCTCGGCGAGCGTGGGCAGCTGATGTCCACGACTTTTGAGCAACGCGTAGGCGTGCGCCTTCCGCAAGGCTAGCGCATCGGCGTCCTGCGTGAGGCGGGCGAGCCACTGCTGGCCCTCGGGAGTCAGCGACCCTTCCTCCTTGCGATCCCGGAGCAGGTCGTAGAGTGCCAGCGAATCGCTGTTCATCGTGCTGCGCGCGATCGCCCAGAGCGCCTCATCCGAGAGGTGCTCCATGGCCGCCAGTTCGTCCTGGACAGCCTGAGGAAGATCCGGCTCTGGCGCTGGGGGCAGGCTGCTGGCGAGCGTCCGAATGACGACCGCATCCACCGACTGGGCGGCCGCATGGGCGCGCTGCTCCAGCTGGGTATACAGCTCCTCGGGCACTTCGATCGTTCGTGTCGTCATCAGTTCTCGCTTTCTACGCCGGCTGCTCGACCTCAGTCAGCTCGCGGCGGAGGCCAAGTGCTGCGTAAATTCGCTCCAGGCGCGCCTGCTTTTGTCCGCGCAATCCACCTGAAAGGGCGATCCGGTTTGGCGACCAGCCACGCACGAGGTGTAAATGCTTTATCTGCTCGTCGCTCAGCGTACCACCGGTTGCCAGCACCGCATCGATCGCGGCGTCGCTCTCCATGGCGGTACGGCTGCTCATCGCGTCGTACTGAGCGGTACCAGCTTCGTACTCCGTACCAGTTGTACCTCGATGAGCCGTCGCGGCAGCACATTCCGCTTCCGCCAACGCCCGAGGTACGGGTTCCAAACTGGTACGCACGGGCGGCACATCAGCCAAAAGGGTTGACAACATCGCTTCCGTCGGCGCAGCGGTGAGCAGCGCTCTGGGCAGCCGTGAGATAGTCGCCTTCCGCTCCTCAATAGTGAGGTAAGGGATACTGACCGAGACGACATCGCGGTAGAAGCGGGCCGTGAAGAAGCCGCGCTCGGCGAGTTCTGAGGGTGGAATGCCACCGCGATCCCTGATCTCGGCGGTGCTCATCCCCAGGTTGGGCTTGTCGGCATCGCGGCTGACCTGGCCTCCGGCTACGGCCAGGCCGATCTGCCGGCGCCAGCCCGTCTCCCAGTTCGAGGCATCCTGCATCAGAATGCAGTAGCGGATGCCGCCCGCCAGGGCCGAAGCAAGCTCGCGCGTCAGCCAGTGCTCCAGCTCGCGGCCCAGCACCTTCTCCAGCAGCGACAGCTCGTTGATTACCACCCAGACCAGCGGTGGGCGACTCTGGGGCGGCAGCTCTTCCCATTTCGTCACGCCGTGCTTCTCCAACAGGCGCATCCGCTCGCCGCGCAGCACCTCGAGTGCCGCGATCGCGCCGGGGATGTCTTCTTCGCGGGTGATTGGCTCGCGCCAGTTGTGCGCCAGCCCGCGCCAGAGCGCCCCATCTGGCCCTTTGCCGTCAATCTGAAAGATCCGCAATTGGGCTGGGGTCGTGCGGGAGAGCAGCGTCGTCGTAACCAGGAACTCCCAGAGGTTCTTGCCCCAGCGGGTCATGCCGGTGACTTGCACATTGCCCACGAAGTAGTCGCTGTCGCCGTGCAGGCTGCCGGTTACGAGGTCGGCCACGCCGTCCGAGTTCTGCCAGCCGATCGGGATCGCGTAGGGATCGGTTTCGTGATGTGCCGTGACGCCGCGTAGGGTTGGCCCGAAACCCGCCGGTGGGGTACGCAGCGGCTGGGGGTGCTGAAGCAACTTTTCGTAGGCCTGACGCTGAACCGCATCGAGCGCCTCGATGCGGTGCTGGTAGTCCTGGGTCAGCTGTGCGGCCCGCTCCTCAGCCTGCCTGGCTCGCCGACGCAGCTTGAGCACCTCGTAGATCGGCCAGGCGACCACGAGCAGCGCGAAGCCGAGCCACTGGAAGAGCGCGAGAACTTCAAGCAGGTCTGGCTGCATCGCGATACCTCCTCAGGGCGCAATCTGCTGCCACTCCTCGGCAGGCACGAGCCGCGAGAGGTGGCCGACATTCGTGGTGGCAATCACCACGTCGTGGCCAATGCCGATCAGCACGGCGGCCTGGGCGGCCAGAATGACATCACCGTCAAGAGCCACGTCCGGCGCGGTCGGCTTACCCTCGTGACGCAGCTGTGCCCAGTAAACTGCGGCCTGAAGCATGGTCGCTGTGGTCAGGACCACATACCCAAAATCGGCTTTGAGTTGGTTGAGCCGTTCGACGCCACGCGCTTTGCGTGCCCGCAGCAACTCGCGGCGCACTTCGTAGTCGGCGATCTCGGCGATATGGATGTGTGCCCCGGCGGTTGTCAGGTCGGCCGCCCACTGACGGCACGCCAGGCTCGCCGGGGTCGGGCGTGGCTGAGACAGCAGGCCGAGCGGGCCAGCATCAAGGAGGATAATCCGGCTCATGGCTGTGTATCGCGATCCGCAAAGAGTTTGCGATACTCGGCGCGATTGGCGTCAATCGCACGCAACACATCCTCCCAGGTGCCCTCGCCCTCTTCATCCTCGTCGGTGCCATCGGCTGCGTTCCACGCCTCCAGGTGTCGCACGGCATCCGCAGCGGTTCCTTGCGGCGGCACCAGCATGTCGCGTTCCGTCATCTGACGTAGCAGGGCTTGAACCTCTGGCGCGATGACAACGGGTCTTGGCGTTTGCACACCAGTCAGCCGCTCTGCCAGGAATTGCGCGACAAGTTCCTGCTCGGCTTGCCCCCGCTGGCGGGCTTCAGCGCGCAGCAGGGCATAGACATCAGGTGCTAGCTCAATCGTCAGTGTTGTCATCATGACCTCCCGGCACGTCTCGTGCCGCGATGAGAGTTCTCGATGGGAGACCTCAATTCCGAGAAACCATCACGCTGGCCGCTCCTGCCAGGTCTCGATCATACCCCGATAGAACTTGCGCAGCAGCCGCTCGGAGCCGAGCGCGAAGGCGAAGGTAATGGCTAACAACAGCAGCGCGTTGGGCCACCATGCCGGTACGGCCGTATTGCTCACCAGCGCGGCGAGAATCTGCCCCCAGTCTAGCACGTTCTGTGGGGTATTGCCAACAAGCATTGGGAACCATTTTGCCGCCAGGGGAAGCAGCCCGACCAGGGTCGTGCCGGTGTCCAGCAGCACACAGCCTACCAGCAGCAGCAGGTACCACGGGTCGCGCCAGCGGTACCAGAGGTACAGTTCGGCCCGTGAGAGCAGCAGGTGGAAGAGGAAGCCGAGTAGGCCGGTCAGCGGGGTAAGCCCAATCGGTGCCGTGACTCCCAGTACGGTGAAACTGGCGTTGCTCAGCCAGACGCCCAGCCCTACCAGGAAGAAGAAGATTTCGCCGAGCATGCGGTCGTGCCAGCCAGCGTGGGGGCGCCGCCGGGAGCCTCTGGCAGTGCGGCGGCGCACGGGCTGGCTGGCCGTCGCGGCGGATGCTTCCGAGCCGGCAGACTCGGGGATACCCCCGCTAGGCGGTGCTTCGGCATGGGCAACCGATGGCTCCGAAAACGGTGCGGGCTCCAGTGGAGGGAGCCGGGGACGGCGGCGCAGACTCAGCGGCATAGGGGGCCTCCTCACTCGTCCTCGAAGTCGCCAAGCTGGGCGGCGGCGGCGAGTTGCCGCTTCGCGGTCAGTACGGCTCTGGGGTCGGGTAGGTCATCAGCCGATGGAGCCGCTGCTGCGTGTGGGTCGGGTGTCCCAAGCCGTCCGGTCGTGATCAGAAAACCCAGCAAGGCCCATTCGCCGAGCATGCGGGCCGCCGGGCTGTGGCGGCCGGTCTGCTTCACCGCCGCCAGGACTTCGCGTAACTCGCCGAAGCGCGGGTCGTCGGCGGGCACGCTGGCATAGTAGCGATCGGGAAAATCAGGTTTCATCGTCGGCTCCAATGGCGCGTTCCTGCGTCATTCTGTGGGCACGGGCCCGTCTGCATCGTCATTCCAGTCGGCCCGCACCCGTGCGATTCATCGTCCCAATGCGGAAAAGCACCCCTTCGGTGGCTCTCGTCGAATGGCGCACCGATGAGCCATTCCGCGTGCCAGCGGTCGCTGGCGCACCGCTGGGTCATTCCGCCTGTAGCCGGTATTTCGCCAGCCGCTCAATGCCATCGACAACCCGTGTGACCGGCTGTTCCAGCAACGTCACCGGGGTAATCGGGTTCAGCGTCGCGCTGATCGCCGGGGCCATCACCTGGCCTCCACCACCGCAGAGCAGCACTTCGCCCTGGGCCAGCGTGCGTTCCCAGCGCGGCAGCACCTGGGCCAGAATCGCGTTCGCCGTGTCACTGAGCGCGGTCTGGATCTTGGCCCGCACGTCGCCTGATTTTAGATTTTGGATTGTCACACACGGGAACACTATGTGCGACAATCTACAATCCAAAATCTAAAATCTAAAATCATAGGTGCAGCAGCAGGTAGGCAGGCGCATGCACGCGCAGTTCGGCGCTGCCAATCACGGCCACATCGCTGACCCCCGCGCGCTGGGCATCGTGCCCGACCAGGTAGGGCGCGTGTGGCTCGATGCCCGCCGGGCCGCTCAGGTAGACTAGCGGGCAGACCGGGGTGGCGTGGGTGAAGCTATAGCCGGTGCGCCCGCTGAGCATGCGCACCAGCGACGGTGCGATCGTCCAGGCCCCGCCCTGGCGGCGGAACTTGGTAGTGACGTTGCCACTATCGGCGGCGATCAGGGTTGGAGGGGTGGTCATCGGGATCTCCTTGGAGGCTTCAACGGAGGGGCAGCTGCGCTATAATGGAACCGGAGGTGATGCTGATGGGCGAACAAGACATCCTGTACCCGCATCGCGATGCGATTACCCAGATTGCCGGTCGCCACGGCGTGACCCGCATCCGGGTCTTCGGCTCGGTCGTGCGGGGCGAGGCGACTCCGACGAGCGATATTGATCTGCTGGTCGAGACCGGGCCCGAGACCAGTGCCTGGTTCCCGGCGGGCCTGATCCTCGATCTGGAGCAATTGCTGGGACGGCGGGTAGATATCGTCACCGAACGGGCACTGCATCCAGCCATCCGCGAACGTGTGCTCCAGGAAGCGCGTCCGCTATGAGCGACGACACCGTCTACCTGCGGCATATCGTGGAATGCATTCGCCGGATTGAGCGCCACGTAGCGGATGGGCGTGATGCCTTTTTCGCCTCGGATACGCTGCAAGACGCGACCTTGCGCAATTTGCAGACGCTGTCCGAGGCAACCCAGCGGCTGTCCGACGCGACGAAAGCGAGTCAGCCCCAAATTCCGTGGCGTCAGATTGCGGCCTTTCGCAATGTGTTGGTGCATAACTATCTCGGCATTGACCTCGATCAAATCTGGATCGTGATCCATCGCGACATTCCTCCCCTCAAACAGGCGGTGCATGCAATCCTGGTGGCGCAATCGCAGCCAGAATGCTGAATGTGCGCCGATGGTTGAGCAGTTGGTAGAGCTTCTCGCGTGCCCAGGCGGTGGCACTCTCGGTGCCGAGGTCGTCGAGCACCAGCAGCGGCACCGTCCGCACCAACTCGAAGCGCTCGTCGTAGCCGACTTCGCTGTTCGGCCCGAAGGTCGCCCGCAGGTGATCGAGTAGATCGGGCACGACCGTGAACAGCACCTGGGTTCCGCCCGCCAGCACGGCGTTGGCGACGGCAGCGGCCAGATGGGTCTTGCCCACGCCGTAGGGCCCGAACAGGAGCAACCAGCCCTGCGGTTGCTGGGCAAACTCGCGTGCTCGCAAGTAGGCTTTGCGCACGCCCGGTACATCCGGGTTGAAGGCAGCGAAGGTCAGGCTACGCACGTCGGCGAGGTTGCTGAGCTGTTCCAGGGTACCCTGACGGCGCTGCTGCTGCTCGGCTTGCTTGCAGGCACAGGGGATCAACTCGGCAAAGCGCGGGTGCCCGTAGGGCACATCGGCGATCAAGTAGCCTGCACCCCGGCAGGTTGGGCAGACGTCGGGCGGCGGCGGGGGCGGCTCGATGTGCAGGTACGTCGTGCCGCCAATGGAGCGCATGCGGATGCGCTGCCAGGGCTTGGTCGCGGTGGACGTGCTCATGGCGCACCTCCGGCCCCGGCCCGGCGGGCCTGCAGGTGGGCCAGGGCTACCGTAGGCGGCAGCCCGTCTTCGAGATCCAACGCGAGGTACTGGATCTCCAGGTCGCTCGCGTCGGGCGGGGCCAGGGTCAGCGCCTGGGCCTTCGCGTCCGCTGCTTCCTGGGCGTGAGGCAGCACGACATGCGGCGATTCGGCCTGAGGCGGATCAACGCGCCAGGTGGTCACGATCGCGCCAATGCCCTGGCCAAGCTCGCGCCGCCGCTCGAAGTCGGCCTGCACCGTGGCCCAATCGAGCGTCCGAAACTCGCGGGCTGCCTTGACGCTGAAGCCCTGGCGGATCAAATAGCGCTCCGTGGTGGTTGGCCCACCCCCATCATCACCACCAGATGCGCTGGGTTCAAGCGGTGGTTGCGACTCTCCCGTCGTAGCGTGCGACTCTGCCGTCGTAGCATTGGACGCGGCGGCGGCCCCATGCACCAGCGCCTGCACCTCGGCGAGGGTGGCTTTGCCGGAATTGAGCAGGGTGCGCAACTCGGTGAGGATGGCCGTATCAGGGGCGCTGCGGGCGCTGGTGCGCAGATGGTAGCGCCGGGTCGTCTCTTCACGGCGCACCCAGACGAGCCAACCAGCGTGCTCAAGCTCGGTCAGCCAGCGCTCGATGCTGCGCCGAGTGGCTGGCTGCCAAACGGGGTTCGGGCTTGCCTTCGCAGTCGTGTGGGAACCCATCAACGCCTGGAGCACCTCCATCGTCGGGGGCTCGCGGAGGAACCAGAGCCGATGGAGCACACACCAGAGCCGAAAAGCGGGATGGCTCACGTGCCGGTCAATCACCAGGACGTGCGACGCCGGGACGAAGAGCTCGTCACCGCCGAGGCGGGGCACGCCCGTGTGTTCATCACGCGAGCCGCCGCTGGAAGCTATGCGGTCAGTCGTTGTCATCGTAGACCTCTATGGGCAACGACCGTCCGGTTAGGACGGCCGAAGGGTGCGAAACCGAGACTATTTTGGGCAAAGCATCCCCTTGCACCGTGCCATGGGCAGATGCTATAATGGGGTTGGAGATTGTTTCTGCGCTTTCCAAAGCCGAAGGAACGACAGGGAAAGGCCTCTCGACAGTGCTTGCCGGCTGTGTCGAGGGGTCTTTGCTCATGTCCCGCAGCCCGCAGCCTCATCTGGCGAGCGCAGCGTGCGTGTTGCTCGCGCAGGGCGGGCCGCGGGCGAAGGATGGGCCGGCCATCATGGATGCGCCGGCGAGGTCTGGCAACATGCGCCGCATCAGGGTTCCTCTGCGAGCGGCGGGGCGCAACAAAAAGCGCCGCCGCCGACCCGCGTTGCTAGCAGCAACCCAGATCGACGGCGGCGCCGGTGTCGAAGCCCTCAAATGGGGAGCGGAAACTCACCCAAATGGGCGGGAAGAGGAAGTGTGGATGGTGAGCCGGGTGGGGATCGAACCCACGACCCTCTGATTAAAAGTCAGGTGCTCTGCCACTGAGCTACCGGCCCGCACGCATTATAGCCGAGCATGACGCTACCGTCAAAGAAGTGCTATACTATCTAGCACTACGTCAACAATCAATTCTAGGGGTTCCCTATGCCCTCGCTGCCTGTACCAACCATTATCGAACGCACTGCCCGCGGTGAACGTGCCTGGGACATCTTCTCGCGCATGCTGCAAGAGCGCGTGATTATGATTAGTACCCCCATTGACGATGATATGGCCTCGCTTGTCGTTGCCCAACTGCTGGTCTTGCAGCATCAAGACCCGGAACGCGATGTGTGGCTCTATATCAATAGCCCTGGTGGGGTCATTCGTGCTGGTCTTGCGATCTATGACACGATGCAACTTATTCGCCCTGATGTCTGTACGGTCTGTGTGGGGCGTGCGGCGAGCATGGCTACGGTCTTGTTGGCTGGAGGAGCTAAGGGCAAACGTTTTGCGCTCCCTCATGCTACGATCCATTCCCACCCTGCCGGTGGTGGAGCCGAAGGCTATGCTCCTGATGTTGAGATCCAAGTCCGTGAGATGCTGCGCTTGCAACGCCTCATCCGCGAACTTATGGCTCAGGATACCGGCCAGCCAATCGAGCGGATTGAGCAGGATTTTAACCGTGATGCCTATCTCTCGCCTGCTCAGGCGATTGAGTATGGTTTGATTGATGCGGTGTTGGAGCCACGTTCATAGCTGCGAGGGAACCAAGTTCCCTCGCGCACCCTAACCACGCGACGGTTCCTTCAATCACTGCTTGTTCAATTGGCAAAGAGACATGGCTTGCGCCAGGGATGCGCCGAAATTCGCTCCAGTCTGCTGTGGCTGTGCGTACCGCTTCGGCGCTGCTAGGCGCTACCACGGCGTCCCGGCCAGCATAGTAGAGCAGCAGGGGCGGGCGTGGGGCACGTGCTTTGATCTGTGCTAGACTCCCTAGGAGATCGAGTGCGTCAAAGAGATCCCAGGTACCAATCTGCGCTCTGATGCCGCTGGTCTGCCAGGCGGCTACGATGTGCTGCGGCGCTGCATCGCGGAAGAGGTGAACTAGAGGTAGCCGGATGATCCGGAGCGCCTCTAGCAGTTGCACCCGCCGATAGGCCGCCCGGCTTAACCGCAGGCGTGGCGGCGTCACCCAGAGTACCAAGGCGTCACAGTGTGCTCCCTCGGCGATGGCTCGCGTTGCCACCGCCCCGCCGAGACTCATGCCCAACAGCCCGATCCATCCATAGTGGGCTTGGAGCCAGGCCAGGGGCCCGGCAACACTTGTGACAATGCTTGGGAAGGCTTGGGCGCGCGGACTCTCGCCGTGGCCGTCGAGATCGATCAGTAGTACGGCAAAGCCGTGTTGCACCAGCACTTCCACCAGACGCCACGCATAGAAGCATTTATCCCCCCCCGATCCATGCACAACGCAGACTGCCGCTTGGGTGCCGCCGGTTGGCACGATGTGGAGGGCTGGCACTGGCCCAGCTTGCGCTGCGAGATCGAGCCGGGTGATGCTGCGATCTCGGTATACGCCTGGCGCAAGTTGTTGCAGTGGGTTCAGGTCGCGCCGCCGCCACATGGCCAAGCCGAGTTGCACGCCTAGGCTGATTGGCAGCATGGCTGCCAGTGGCCGCCAGCCTGGCCTCTTCCCTAGCACCAGCGCCACACTCAGCCCCAAGCCGTACCGCCCTGCCCCCCAACTTAGGCCACGTAGCTCTGCCTGTGCCGCCAATGTTTCCCATAGGCCAAGCCAGCAGCATAGGGCTGTGACGTGCTGATGTAACTTCTTGGCTTCGACAGGCTCAGCCAGCGCACCGCTGGCTGAGCCTGTCGAAGCCACCACGAAGCCGCCTGCCAACCCAAAGCTTGTTCGCGCTAACAACTTCTTCACGTCAACACTTGCCTTCTTCCATGCACATAGAACCATTCCAGCACCATGATCACAAGGGCGCTCAGGGCCAACCAGGGCCACAGTGGTTGCATCTGGTCGGCTTCGTTGAGCGTCACCGCTGCGGGTGTGCTTGGGGCCGGGAGGATGCGCGCACGGAGGTTTGATTCGCTGGGGGTACCAGCGTTGATCGCAATGGTGCCGGTGAAGATGTTCTGGCCTTCGGCCTGCTCGGCAAGCGTATAGAAGCCCGGTTGATCGAATTGCACAAGGATTGGCTCATTGGGCTGGGGGGTTCGCACCTGCACATAACCGTTGGGGGCTACAATTTCAAGCTGGGTGGTGCGTGGATCAAGCGTTACCTCCAAGGTTTCACCCAAAAGCATGGCCCCTGGCAACGCGGGGGGCGTGAGGTCGCCGACACTACGGGCAACCAGCAGCGGAAAGGCTAGACGGCTGGTGAAGTTGCCCTGGGCCAGATCAATGTTCCAGACAAGCACGTCGCTCGTTGCGTAGCGCCCGCGCACGATCAGCGGCTGGCCCCCCTGAACGAGCAGCGGCTCAAGCCAGGCTGGTGGCACCAGTTCGCGCACAAGGCCGAAGTTTACCCCCGCCAGACTTAGATCATCAAAGATCGCTGCGCTGCTTGCCAATTGCCCTTGGGCCGCTACCAGTTCACCGACGGGCAGCAACGCAGAGCCCGGCGGCGGATTGATCACCCAGACCGCTCCGGCGGGCCAAGCTAACGGCATCGCCCCATCAAAGATGGTCAGATCGGCCTCGGTGACAAGAGGACTGCTGGGGTAGTCCTCGAATGAGACCACCTCCAGACTGAGTTCCGGCAAGACGCGCAGCGCCCGTAGTAGCGCACTCGGCTGCTCAGAGACGAGCAGTGCTTGGAGCGGACGTTGCTGGGCTAGGCTCAACGTGGCAACATCATCAGCAGCGAGGGCATCGCGGCTCTCCAGTTCGGCACGCAGCAGGCGAACACCCTGGGGGATGCGCCATGTCAACTCAACCTCGCCAGCAGGCCCCAAGCTAACGGCGCGAGTATCGAGCAACTGATCATCACCGTAGAGCCGTAGGGCGGTGCGAACCGACGTCTCCCCATAGTTGACCACCCGCGCATAGACGGGCGTTGGCCCGCTGCTGCGTGGCCGCGCCGCAAAATTGACCAGCGCCAGATTATCGAGGGTTCCCCCCAGATTGAGCCATTCCACCGCGACACTACGAGGGCGTGCGCCCAACGCATCCAGTTCACTCTGCGGCAGAGCCGCATCGGTCAACACCAGGATACGCCCGCCGCTCTGGCCCTGCAACAGCGCCTCGCCCAGCGTCAGCGCCTGAGCCAGATTGCTGCCCGTACCAGCCGCCCGCAAATCCTCCAGCGCCGCCAAGAGTTGAGCCGCACCTTCCGGGCCAGCCTGAGCCAACAGCCGGGGTTCAGGGTGGGTCGCAACGAGCGCCAAGCTCGTCCGAGCGCCAAGATTCGCAATCTGGCGGCGGGCCAGATTGCGGGCAGCCTCAAGGCGTGATTCCACCAGACCAGGGCGCACAGCCGCCATACTCGTAGAGGTATCAATAATCAACACAAGCTGCTCATCACGCCCAAACAAAGCCAGCGTCCAAGCGGGCTGAGCCAACGCAAGGGCGAGCAGCGCTGCAATCAACAGGTGCAGCAAAAGCAGCAACGTAGGGGGCGGAAAACGGCGGCGGCGCGGGGGCGGACGCTGGGGCAACTGCTGCCACAACAACAACGAAGGCACCACCACCCGTCGCCGCCGCTCGCGCAACAGATGCAGCAGCAGAACCAGGGGGAGGCTGAACAAAGCCAAGAGACCAAGAGGTGCAAGGAGAGACATGTGGTTATAGGGAAGCAGAAATTGTTACGTATCCCAGCAGCCTGTCATGCTGCATCGTAGTGCCGACGTTAGTCGGCTGAGGTCTTTGGCAGCACTGGGAGCCGACTAAAGTCGGCACTACCTACGGCGCAAACAGGAAGATCTGCGTAGTATCTATGCACACATTCGCAATTGTTGTAGCGGTTACAATATTGCCTAATAACACCTTGTGAAGCTGCGTATACTCTCCTTGGAGTGGTTGTGTATACTGTTCGATGACAGACTTATGGACATCAACAATCCATACCTCACTAATCTGCGCCCGTGCATAGCGAGGCAGTTTCTCGTCACGATCATAGTCAATAGAGGAGTCCGCAATTTCAATAATAAGCAACACATCATCGGGAGTTGGCAGAGCACTAGTATAAAAATCTTCACGCGGGCTTAATATTGTGATATCAGGCTGTGGTTCACTGTAATCACTTAATTGTATCGGATTCTGGATGCTAATAATCCCATTGTCGCCAACCTGATTCATAAGAATTTTATTCAATTTATTAATAATACTGACATGCAATGGGCCAATCGGACTCATGACATAAATCTCCCCGTCAAGTAATTCAACACGATCATCTTCTGTCAGGATGCCAGCCTCACGAATCCGAGCATACTCCTGAACGGTGAATAAATGGCGGGTCATTGCTATGCTCATTGCGGTTCTCCTTATACCATTTACGATTGTAGATTGCAGATTGTAGATTGCCGAACATGGCGTCCCAATGGGCTTTAGCGTTCTTGATAATACGGCATGTTCAAGGGTAATTGGTATTACACCCCCGCTCCTCATCGCCGCGCACTCGTAAGATTGCATCATACCATGGATGTGTGGTGAACAAATACGCCCCTACATTGCCTTACGACGGGGATGCATGCGTTTTTCATGAATTCGCGGTGGACAAATACGCCCCTACATCGCCTTACGACGGGGATGTAGGAAACGGGCAATGCCCCCAGCGCACCGCACATGTAGGGGCGTAGCAGCGGCCCCCAAGGGAACCATGCCCATATCGTGAACCAAAGGCCGCTGCTACGCCCTCCCAAGAGAACCATGCCCGCACCTCGCATGGCGACGGATTCTTGTTCTTCTCCGGGCAGGGCGTAGCAGCGGCCCATACGCTCCCTCCTGCGCGGTGATTCTTGGGGTGGGCCGCTGCTACGCCCCTACATTCCCTTAGGGAAGCAAAAATTGTTACGTACCCCAGCAGCCTGTCATGCTGAATAGTCCATGTGCGGGCATCGTAGTGCCGACTTTAGTCGGCTGAGGTCTTTGGCAGCGATGGGAAGCCGACTAAAGTCGGCACTACCTACGGCCTCTCATGGAAGCAAAGCAACGGGGTAATCAACAACATCCGCTTCCCTTACGATGGGAGGCCATGCGTTTTCCATGAATGTGTGGTGGAGATCGCCAATCCATCACCACACAACGTAGGGGCGTAGCAGCGGCCCCCAAGGGAGCCATGCCCATAACGCACCCCAAAGGCCGCTGCTACGCCCGGCCCATCGGCGGCTAACCATCGCTTGTGCGAGCGCGAGGGGCGAGAATAACCCGAAATCCAGGGTCGTAGTGCCTGAGGTAGGAATGAAGCCTGTAGCGCACTCCACAGCGAACGCTTGTGTTTCCACTCCAAAATGCGCCCCCTCGAACGGATACATTCCGATCATCGTATGTAAAGTCTTTTGCCAACACAGCAGCCCCCCCAGGGTATGCATGGTAGCTACTGCTTGCCCACTCCCAGACATTGCCCGCCAGATCGAGCGCCCCACAAGCGGCCATGCCCGCTGGGCAGAGGCCCACGGGGGCGGGGGCGTTGATCTGCCAAGCGTCATAGACCGCATGCTCCGAGGTGGGTGCGTCGTTACCCCAAGGATACGCCCGACGCACTTTCGACCCGGCATATGCAGCAGCAATCTCCCACTCCGCATCGTTGGGCAGGCGCAGGATGTAATCAGGGGGTAAGAGATCAGTTAGTTGGCGGCTCAACCATGCACAGCAGGCGCTGGCTTCGTACCATGTCGTGATTACCACCGACTGGTTTGCTGCACTGTAATCCGGATTGCCCCATTTACGCTCAGTACGCTCGCCATGCCAATACAGTCCATTGGTCGTCCAGTAGCTCTCGTCGCGGTAGCCCTCGGTCACGAAGCGGGCGAATTGCGCGACGGTGATCGGCAGGCGGGCGATCCAGAAGGCGGGCAGGGTGAGATCGGCTGCTGGCTCTCCTTCCTTCCATCCGCCGATGCGGTAGGTTCCGCTTGGCACGTAGCGCCAGTAGTGTTCGCCCTGGTCGGTCAAGGTGGTGGAAGGGGCTGCGAGGCTCGTTCGCCACTCCTGCTCGCTCACGGGGTAGCGCGGGTCGCCAAGCAACCCAAGCGCCTGCCCAGCATCAAGGCGCTGCTTAGGATCAAACGGATGGGCTGCGATCTGCTGCAGTGCTTCGCTGCAGATCTCATCACGCAGTCCCGCATCAACCACGCCGCCGTCGGCCATCAGCAGCTTAGCGGCTTGCAATGGTTGAGTGGTAAAGCTACGAATCAACCCACGAGCTACACCCGTATCATCTTCAAGGCCCGCCAGCAGCAACAGCGTCTCCTCCCATCCGGTGCGTACACCGGGACGGGCGTATTGATGCAAGAATCTTTGTTGTGCCAATCCTCCAACTAACGGTAATTTTCCCCAGCGCATCGCCACTTGCAACTTAGTGCGCAGTTCTACCGCTGCAAAATACTCCTGCACCAGTTGGTGGCTGAAGCGCAGTTGCGCCCCATCGCCGAGCAATTCGATGAGGTCGGCGGCTTGAGCCTGCCGCAGTAACTCAGTGAGATCAATTGCTCTTCCAACAGGTAGATACCACGTTGCCCATGACAACAGTACACTCGTCCCACGCCCGCTGCTCTCCGTGATGGCGTAGGCGAGGCGGGCCAGCGCACGCTCCTGTACTGCAGCGGCGATCCAGCCTTCGGGACGGCGCTCTTGTTCCCACTGCCAGCGGTGGCTCACAAAGCGTTGCAACAGTTGGCCACGGTTGCGCGGGAGCTCGCTTGTTGCGCCATACACGTCGCAGAGCATCGTCAAGAGCAGTGGCGTGCGGGCCAGTTCGGCCAAGACGGCATGTGCTGGCTCAGTCAATGCTTTCAGCAGAGCATCGCCCCGCTCCGCGCCCAGCAACCCCACCACCATCTGCTGAATAGTGTCACCATCCAGCCCCTCAATGCGCACACGCTGCACCGGGTAGGGGTCGCCGTCAGACGCCTCCAGTAAGAGCGCGTGGTCGTCAGCGCGGCAGGTGGTGACGCTTGTGTTGCGTGGCCCTTCGATGCGCCCAGGATGGTTTTGCCGAAAGCGCTCTAGCTCTTGGGCAACACTGGCAAAGCGGCTACGCGGCACTTCGTTCAAGCCATCCCAGAGCAGAATCAGTTGCCCCTCGCTCAACAACTCGTCAAGCAATCCGGCGAGAGCGCGATGGCCTGTGAGCGGGAAGCGCAGGCCATTGGCGTCTACAAAGACCGCACTGGCGAGATCGGCATGGAGCAGGTCGCGCAGCGATTGGTCAGGCTGCAAACCACCCAAACGCACAAAGACCGGCAGCCGCGCATTGGCATCCTCCAGCCCGGATTCAGCACTATCGAGCGCCAGCCGCCAGAGGGCGGTGGTTTTGCCGCCGCCTGGTGGCCCCAGCAGCAACATATGGTTGTAGCAGGCCAGCCCGTCGCGCAGGTCGGTGAAGGTGTGCTGCCTGAGCGCGCCCTCGCCACCTGTGGGCTGCTCATCCGTGCGTAGCGCCTGACGCCATGTGCTAAAAAAGAGCTCCTCGCGCTCATAGTGGGGCGCAGCCCCGCTGCGGGTTGCCACAGGCAGCGCCACGAGCGGCAACGTGGCATAGCGCCGCCGCCACTGGGCGTAACGCAGCGCAACCTCGCTCCGGTAGGCGCGAAGCAATGCCGCACGCATAGCAGGATCGCGCGGAGCCGCCTCACCCGTATAGGTGATCAACTGGAAGATGGTGATCTTGTCACCCCGAACCGCATCACCGATGTGGACATCCTTGATCTGATTGAACGCACCGAAGTTTATCCCACCCTGCTGCTGGGATTGGTCTATGTGCTGGGGCGGATCGGGTTGGTTCATGGGTGTAATACCATTTACGATTGTAGATTGCAGATTGCAGATTGCCGCAAAAGAACGCAGAGGAACGCAAAAAACTTGTTAGCGTGAACAAGCCTTGGACCGCGACGGTGGCTTCGACAGGCTCAGCCACCGAGCCAAGCGTCGCGGTGGCTTCGACAGGCTCAGCCACCGAGCCAAGCGTCGCGGTGGCTTCGACAGGCTCAGCCAACGCGACGCCCCCCCACGAGCCCAGAACTTCTTCGCGCTAACAAAAACTTTGTTGCCTTCGCCCCTCTCCCACAACGTGGGAGAGGGGTAGGGGGTGAGGGCCATCTAGTCCATTCCAAAGCCTTATCCAAGCCCATCCATAATAATCATCCCCTCCCCACCCACCCATCCTACCACAACAGGCGGCGCAGGCGCAGGTAGGGAATTACCTGCTGCTCAAGGGGCCAGTGGCTCATGAGTGGGGCGTAGGTGGCGGCGTAGCGGCTGCATGTGCGGGCGAGTTGGCTGCGCCAGGCTTCTAGGTTGCGTTGGTAGGCTGCCAGTGTGGTCGCATCAAGCGTTAGATCGAGCCGCTGGCCCGTTTCGCTATCCTCAAGCTCGAGGCTGCCGCGCAGTTCCGGCTGGAGATCCTGCTGATCGAGCAGGTGCAGCACCAACGTCTGCCAGCGCGGCGGGCTGAGTAGGCGCAAGGCTTCGTCAAGGCCGTCGGGTACCAGCAGATCGGAGCAGATCACCAGTATGCCGCCCTGCGGATGTGCGCGGGCGTAGTGCTGGAGCACAGCGGTGAGTTGGGTGGTGGGTTGGGGTTTGATCTGGGTGATGAAGCGGAGCAGTTCGACCGTTTGGCTTTTGCCTTGGACGGGGCCAAAGGCGCGTCCGGCGCTGGGGCCAAAGGGCACAACATGGACACGGTCGCTGTGGGCGAGGGCGAGGTAGCC
This sequence comes from Candidatus Viridilinea mediisalina, assembly GCF_002532535.1. Taxonomy (GTDB): domain Bacteria; phylum Chloroflexota; class Chloroflexia; order Chloroflexales; family Chloroflexaceae; genus Viridilinea; species Viridilinea mediisalina. The sequence goes on along the minus strand of NZ_NQWI01000001.1, from coordinate 13,529 downwards.
AAGTGCGCCACTAAGCTGTTGGGCAAGTCGTAGGCGCGGGGGTTGGCCCAGGAGCATGCTTTGCGAGGCGTCTACCAGCAGGTGGACATGCACATCCTGTTCGGCTTCGCCTAAGCGGACCAAGACCTGGTTTTGGCGTGCATAGACATGCCAGTCTACGTAGCGCAGATCGTCGCCACTACTGTAGGGCCGATGGTCGCTAAAGATGGTTGCGGGCAATTGGCGCTGGCTGCGATGCTCGCCACTGGCCGGATTGCCGCGCAGTGTGCGTTGCGCTTGTAGGCTCATGCGCTCGATGCGGCGTAGGAAGAGCTCATCGAAGAGCGGACGCTCCGATGGGGCGTTGGGGCGCAGTGGTGATGGCACAGCCGTGGGCTGCTTACGGCGAAAAATAGTCTTGAACCACATCACGCAGATCGAGCGGAATCCGTAGCGGATCGCCACCCACTTCTACTCGGTTACTATCAGGGCTGCCCCGTGCAAATGTGGCCCCAGTACCACCCTCACTGGCACTAAGCGGCAAATCTGAAGCAGCGCCACCCGTGGCCCCACCACCTGGCCCGTCGCTCTCAAGCTCTAGGGGTACCCCATCCACCCCCAGACGCTGGTTGACGCTCTCGCGCTGCTGGCCCGCGAGGTGTTGCCCACTCGCACCACCACCACCACCAGCCGGGTTACCGCTGCCATCCGCCTGTTGGCTAGGGCGCTGGCCTTGGGCCAACTGCTCAAGCGCAGCGGCCAAGCCCTCAAACCCTTGGGCCGGATCAACGCCGGTAGTCGCCAGAGCATCGGCGGCACCACGCACCTGGTTGGCCAATGCAGGATTCAATGGCTCAATCTGGTTGGCCGCTTGGCGCAAGCCTTGGGCCAGTTCGCCCCGCGTCTCAGAGGCGAGGCTGGCTGCTTGATCGGCCAGGTCGCGCAACTGCTGGGCCGCCTCAGCAGCATTGCCCCGGTCGAGCGCCTCAGCAGCCGGGCGAGTCACACTCTGGTTGCGTAGCGCCTCGGCCAAGGCCGCAGCGGCAGCAAGATCGTTGGGGTCTGTGAGTGGCACCAGCGCCTCACCGATCATGTCGGATTCGGTAGCCATGAAGGGCTGTGGCGGCGGCGGGGCTTCGAGGGGTGGGGGCGGCACAACGAGCGCCGGTTCGGTAGCTACGGGCGGCGGATCAGGCCCGGCTTGGGCCAAAACCTCACGCTCATTGAAGTAGTTGAGCAGCAGCAAGCCCCCCATCGTAAACAGCAGCAACGCCGTGGCCACCACCTCGCGCCGAGGCACAACCTGCTGCAACGCGATCTGCGGCTGCAAACGGTGCATCGTCCGGCGCGACTGCTCGTGTAGGCAGTGGGTAACCCCATTGGTTGGCTGAGCGATCTCCAGAGCGGTACTCAACTGCTCATTGAGCCGAAAGCGCCGGTCGAGATCACGCGCAACCTCAGATGGGGCCAAGGGACGGCGTAGCACCAACGCGGCCCCCACGCCGATGCAGGTCAGTGCAGCCGCATTGACCCAAGCCCAGTTGGGGGTATATTCACTGAACAACTGGAGCGCCGCAGTCCCACCAAGCAACAGCAGGGCGAGCATCGCGGCACGCAGCAGCAAACGCAGCCCGCGCCGCGCCCAGCGATCACTGGCTAAACGTTGCAGTTGCTTGTGGAGCGACCTATTCACAGCATCAGTATACCTATACGAGTGTCACGGCGTCAACATGGATTCACCGCTTCACCACTCGCGCCCACTCAAACGTGCTACCGCCTTGATCAGGGCGTGGTTGCCCTCGTGACCCAGGCCGCTCTGTTGCAATGCGCGGTAGAGTTGGGCTATCTGGCTGGTGATCAGCATGGGTGCGCCCACCTGATCCGCTGCTTCAAGCACGAGGCGCAGATCCTTCTGCTGCAGATCAATGGTAAAGCCGGGACGCCAGTCATGCTCGATGCACTGCGGCCCACGGTTGCTCAAGGTCCAACTGCCAGCAGCCCCGCCGCTTACCGCTGCAAGCATGGTGTGCAGGTCAACCCCGCTGGCCTCGGCAAAGACCAACGCTTCGCTCATGGCTTGCATGGTGCCCACCACCAGAATCTGGTTGACCAGTTTGACCGTCTGGCCCGCCCCGCTGGCCCCTACGTGGGTGATCGTTTTGCCCATAGCTTGCAGGTAGGGCATCGCCCGCGCCACCTGTTCAGCCTCACCGCCCACCATAATGCTGAGGGTGCCGTTTTTGGCTCCTTCGCTGCCCCCACTGATGGGCGCATCGAGGAAGTGCATGCCACGAGCCGCAAAGGCCAAGCCAATCTCACGAGCCCCTTGGGGGCTAATTGTGCTAAAATCGATCACCAGGCTGCCTGCCGTAGCCCCCTGAATGACCCCCTGTTCACCCAAGAGCACGTCGCGCACATCGGGGGTATCACTGACACACGAGCAGATGATGCTACATGTGGCTGCCAGATCAGCCGGGCTATTGGCCCGCACTGCCCCCGCCGCCACCAGCGCATCCGCCCGTGCCGTGCTACGATTCCAGACAGTCAGCCCATAGCCCGCCTTGAGCAGATTGGCGGCCATGCCTTGCCCCATAATTCCAAGCCCGATGAAGCCGATTCGCTCATGCATGTTGGTTCCTCCGTACTTTTTTTGTTACTGGGTGGCGGCGCAGCCGCCCGGCGGGGGTTTGGGTGCGGCTGCGCCTCTCCCAAACCATCTATAATTTTTGGTTAGCACGAAAAAGTCCTGGGCCGCGCCGCTTGGCTTCGACAGGCTGGTTTCGGCAGGCTCAACCACCGAGCCAGCGTCGCGGTGGCGGCGAACCCAAGGCTTCTTCGCGCTAACAATTTTTGTTGCGTGTTGGCGGCTTCGCCGCCAACACGCAACAAAATGGAATTATGGGCGTAGCCCTGCCCATCATACCATCTCCCCTTGACATGCGTCGCTTTTGTGCTAGGATGGAACTAGTTCCAAGGGGGTGCCAAGCCCATCAGTGTTGATCAGGGTTTGGATAGGTCTTATGGCTGCTACGATTCGTGATGTTGCAAGGGTCGCTGGGGTGGGGCTAGGCACCGTCTCGCGGGTGCTGAACAATAGCCCCTTGGTGAGTGCGGCCACGCGCCAGCGCGTCCTCGCGGTGATGGCTGAATTGCGCTATAATCCCAGCCAAATTGCCCGTAACTTCGCCTTGGGCAAAACGCTCACCGTCGCCACAATTGCGCCCTTCTTTACGCGCCCTTCGGTCGTTGAGCGGCTCCGGGGGATTGAAGCAACCTTGACGGCCTCCGGCTACCATTTGGTGGTCTTTAATGTTGAGGCGGTCGAGCGGCGCGACGAGTGTTTGCGCGAAGCGGTGCGTAATGATCGTGCCGATGGGCTTTTGCTGGTCTCGTTGGCCCCGCGCCCTGATGAGGCCGTGGCGCTGCGCGAAGCGCATCTGCCAGTTGTGCTGATTGACACTTGCGCCGAGGGCTTGCCAGGGGTTAGCATTGATGATGTGGCGGGCGGGCACTTGGCGACGAGCCATCTGATCGCGTTGGGCCATCGCCGCATTGCCTTTATCGGTGATCCTGAAACGGACCCCCTGACCTTCAATTTTACCAGTAGCCGCGACCGCATGCTTGGCTATCAGCAGGCGCTTGCAGCGGCCAAGCTGCCTTTGAACCCCGCCTATGAGCGCCACGGCCTGCATGGACGCTACGAAGCCCGCGTGTTGGCGCGTGAGTTGCTACACTTGCCTGAACCTCCCACCGCCATCTTTGCGGCGAGTGATACGCAGGCAATGGGGGTGCTAGAAGCGGCACGCGACCTCCACCTTCCTGTCCCTGAAGCCCTCGCGGTGGTGGGCTTCGATGACATTGACATTGCTGAATATCTGGGCCTCACCACCGTGCGCCAGCCCCTCTTTGAGAGCGGTGCCCGTGCAGTTGAGTTGCTCTTTCTGCTCTTGAGCGGGGCAGCACCACCACCCGCCGAGCGCTTGCCCGTCGAGTTGGTCGTCCGACGCACGAGTATGAAGAACAGGTGAACAGAGGAACGAATGAACAGAGGAACAGGGGAACGGATGAACAGATGAACAGCTTGGAGGCATTCAGCACATCCTGATGCCGCAAACCTATATCCTATTTCCTGTATGCTATTTCCTATGAAAGGAGGTGGTGTTGATTCTAGGCCGCTCTAATCAAGCAAACCCGCAAGAGGCAACGTCTGCCTCATTCAATCCAATGTCAAGGAAGGAACGACATGGTACGCAAACTCTCCATTCTGACCCTGTTCGTGATGCTGGCTGTGATGCTGGCCGCCTGTGGCGGTGGTACCGCAGCGACCCCCACGACGCCCCCGGTTGAGCCGGAGCCGACGGTGGCCCCTGCCGATGTGACTGAGCCGGAGCCGGTTGATGAGCCCGAACCCGTTGATGAGCCCGAACCCGTTGATGAGCCCGAACCGATTGACGAGCCCGAACCTGTTGACGAGCCTGAGCCGGTTGACGAGCCTGAGCCGGTAACCCCAGCAGGCGACGCTGGTTCGGCTACCCGTGCGCTGGCCAATGATGCTGCGAAGATCAGCGATGAACTGGCTGCTGCATTTGCTGGTGAGTTCGAGGGTACCGTGGTCACCATGAGTGGCCCCTTCACCGATGCTGATGCGGTGAAGTTTAATCAGGCAATTGCCACCTTTGAGGAACTGACTGGGATTGACATCCAGTACGAGGGCTCGAAAGAGTTTGAGGCAAGCATCTCGATCCGCGTTGATGGCGGCAATCCGCCCGACATTGTAGACTTCCCGCAGCCTGGTCTGCTTGCTAACTTTGTGCGCGACGGCAAGGTCATTGATGTTGATCAGTTCATCAACTCGGCCTGGCTGACCGAAAACTACAATCAGAGCTGGCTCGACATGGCGATTATGGAAGGGCCCGACGGCCCGATCAACGCAGGCGTCTGGCATCGCGTCAATGGCAAGAGCTTGGTCTGGTACCCTAAGGCCGAATTTGAGGCCGCTGGCTACGAAATTCCCACCACATGGGATGAGATGCTGGAACTGACCGAAGAGATCGCGCTTGATGGCGATCCCGCTTGGTGCATCGGCATCGAGTCGGGCGCGGCCACTGGCTGGCCTGCCACCGACTGGATCGAAGAGATCATGTTGCGCACCACTTCGCTCGAAAACTACGACCGCTGGGTCGCGGGTGAGTTGCCCTTCGATTCGCCTGAGGTGCGTGCCGCTGCCGAGAAGATGGCTGAGATCTGGTTCAACGACGAATTTGTCTATGGTGGACGGGCCGCAATTGTCACCACTAGCTTTGGTGATGCGCCTGCGCCGATGTTCAACAATCCGCCCGGCTGCTGGCTGCACAAGCAGGGCAACTTCATCACCAGCTTCTTCCCCAGCAATGTTATGCCCGGCGTGGACTACGACTTCTTCTATCTGCCCGGCATTGACCCAGAGTTTGGCGATCCTGTGCTGGTCGCGGGCGACCTGATGGCCATGTTCAACGACCGGCCTGAAGTGCGGGCGGTGATGTCCTACTTCACCAGTGGCGCTTCGGTGCAGGAGTGGCTGGCTGCTGGTGGTGCGATTTCGCCCCACAACGACTCGGATCTCGCCTGGTACGGTGACGACATTGAGCGCGGGGTGGGCGAGATTATCCTCAATGCCACCAGTCTGCGCTTCGATGCCTCTGACCTGATGCCCGGTGAGGTTGGCGCTGGTTCCTTCTGGCGCGGCATGACCGAGTTTGTTGCTGGGACGCTCGATCTGGAGACGGCCATGCAAGAGATTGATCGAGGCTGGCCGGATCGCTAAATCTGTGGGGGCTATGCCCCAACTCCGCTTTAACCTGTTCCGTGTTGGTGGCAACGCCACCAACACGGAACAAAAGAACGCAATGGAGCGTGTCTTATGCAGACCACAAATGCGACTCCGCGTCATGTGAGTCCGCCCTCAAGCGAAGATTTCAATCCGGGGCGTTTGGCCCTCGCGTTACTGCTTTTGGTACTGCTGATCGCTTTTATTTGGGGCGGTTTCACGTTTTTGCGCGATGTGCAGCGCAACGATAGTTTGCCCAAACTCCTTACAGCGGCTCTGGCGATTATCTGGGGCGTTGGCGGCGCTGCTTGGGGCTTTTATACGCTCAATATGATTGTCGAGCAGTTGCCGGGAGAACTGCGGCGCTTGTTGCTGCCCTATGTCTTTGTTGGCCCGGCGATCCTTTTCCTAGGATGGGCGCTGCTCTTTCCCGCCCTGCGCACGCTCTATCTGAGTTTCTTCAATTTCAACTCAGCGGAATTTGTTGGCCTCAGCAACTATGTTGCGGTCTTTACTGAACGTACCATGCTCACAGCCTTCAGAAATAATATCTTCTTCTGGATGCTGATTGGCACACTGGGCTGCGTGATCTTTGGCCTGATTATTGCCGTGCTGGCCGACCGTAGTAGCTTCGAGACTCTGGCCAAATCGCTCATCTTTATGCCTATGGCCATCTCTTTTGTGGGTGCGGGCGTGATTTGGCGCTTTGTTTACCACTATGCCCCCCCTGGCCAGACCCAGATTGGTCTGCTTAATGCCATGGGTACTCAACTAGGCTTTCCACCACAAGCGTGGACAACCTTATTACAACCGCAAAACAATTTCTTCTTAGTGATTATTTTGATCTGGATGCAAACCGGCTTTGCCCTCGTGATCTTTTCGGCAGCAATCAAGGGTATTCCTGAAGATATTATCGAAGCCGCCCGCGTGGATGGTGCCAGCGAGTTGCAGATCTTTTGGCATATTATGCTGCCTGCGATTCAAGGGACGATTGTGACCGTGACGACCACAATCCTGATCTTTACGCTCAAGATTTTTGATATTGTCATTGTGATGACCGGCGGTCAATATGGTACCGGGGTGATCGCGGTTGAATTCTACCGCCAATATTTCACCAATCGCAACTTTGGCTATGGTTCGGCGATTGCGATTGTGCTGCTGCTCGCCGTGATTCCGGTGATGATCTACAACTTGCGGCAACTGAAGAAGCAGGAGGTATTCTAATATGGCTGCGGTAACTGCAAAACCTGCTGCACCTGCGCGCCGTGCGACGAGCCAAAAGCGCCAGCAGTTGATCAACAAGATTATTGTCAATACCATCCTCGCCATCCTCTGTGTCATCTGGACGCTCCCCACCGTGGGGCTTCTGGTCTCCTCCTTCCGTGACCGCGATGATATTCGTAGCTCCGGGTGGTGGACGGTGTTGCCCCACCGTGGCCTCGAGACGGTGGCTACGATTGAATTGCCACCCGATACCAACCTGCGTGAGCCGATTACGCTGCCTGCCGAGTTGGGCAGTGGCACCTATACTGCCAGTCAAATCGCCGATGGCGTGATCCTGCCCGATGGCCGCCAAATTACATGGGAGAACCGCCGTGCCCGCCTGATTGCACTCCAAGAGCCGACATGGGGCATGAATACCAATTTTACCCTCGAAAATTACCGCATTGTCACAGGTGGGCGTGAATATGTCTATACCGATGCCGCCGGGAATCGGGTGGTAGAATCGGGTGAAGACCTCTGGGGTGTGCTGATCAACAACATTGCCGTCGTGATTCCCGCAACGGTCATTCCGATCCTGATTGCCGCCTTTGCCGCCTATGGGTTCGCCTGGATGCGCTTTCCGGGGCGTTTTCTGCTCTTTACCATCGTTGTGGCCCTGCTGGTAGTCCCCCTACAAGTGGCGCTCATCCCGCTCCTGCGCGACTTCGTGCGCCTCGATGTCAACGGCACCTACATGGCGGTCTGGCTGGCCCATACCGGCTTTGGCTTGCCCTTGGCCACCTACCTGCTCTACAACTACATCAGCCAATTGCCCCGCGACATCCTCGAGTCGGCCTTTATTGATGGCGCCTCCCACTTTACCATCTTCACCCGCCTCATCCTGCCGCTCTCGTTGCCCGCCCTGGCCTCGTTTGCCATCTTCCAATTCCTCTGGGTCTGGAACGATTACCTCGTGGCCCTGATCTTCATCGGTGCCCAACCCAACGTCCAAGTCCTCACTATGCGCCTCGCCGACATGGTCGGCTCACGCGGCCAAGACTGGCACGTCCTCACCGCTGGAGCCTTTATCTCTATGCTCATCCCATTGCTGGTCTTCTTCTCGTTGCAGCGCTTCTTTGTGCGCGGCCTGCTCGCCGGCTCGGTGAAGGGGTAATACCATTTACGATTGTAGATTGCAGATTGCAGATTGTCGGACATGGCGTCTCAATGCGCTTGAATGTCATGAGGCATGCGGCCTGTTGGTAATTGGGGTAACGCAACAATAAACGGGGTGTGGGGCATGCGCCCCACACCCCGTTTATTGTTGCGTTGTGGCGGTGCAGCCGCCACAACGCAACAATAAAGAGCAACCCTACCTAATCACGATGGGCAGGATTATGCGGAAGTGCATCATCTCAACGGTCACTTCGACCGTTTTGGTTGTGCTTTCGCCTCTCGCGTCGGTTATGGTGATAAGGTATCTTGCGGTACCCATGGGTAGATCGCGATCTGGCCTGCAACTCCAGTTGCCCTCATCGTCCGTGGTGGCACGACAGATCTCGTCGCCCGCTTCGTTGACGACGACCACCGTGTTGCCCGGTTCGGCAGTGCCACTGAAGAGTGGGCGCGAGTCGACTCTGCTGCCGGGGGCTGGGCTGGTGACGGTGGGCTCGTCGGCATGCTCGACGGTGACCTCGACGCTGGCCGCTGGGCTTTCGCCGCCCGCGTTGCTCGCGGTGGCGCTAAAGGTCGTGGTACGTGCGGGCAGATCACGCTCTGATGTACAACTCCATGTCCCCTCAGCGTCCGTGGTGGCAGTACAGACCTCTTCGCCTTCGGCGTCCGTGACAACTACCGTGCTGCCGGGTTTAGCAGTGCCACTGAAGGTTGGGCGCGGCTCGACCGTGCTGCCGGAGGCCGGGCTGGTGATGGTGGGCGCGTCGGGGGCATGCTCGACCGTGATTTCGACGCTGGCTGCTGGGCTTTCGCCGCCCGCGTTGCTCGCAGTGGCGCTGAAGCTTGCGGTGCCCTCGGGCAGATCGCTCGCTGGCGTACAACTCCAGGCTCCCTCGGCGTCCGTGGTGGCACTACAGACTTCTTCGCCCTCCGCGTCGGTGACGGCCACGGTGCTGCCGGGCTTAGCACTACCACTGAAGGGTGCGCGCGGGCCGACGGTGCTGCCGGAGGCCGGGCTGGTGATGGTGGGCGCGTCGGGGGTATGCTCGACTGTGACTTCGACGCTGGCCGCTGGGCTTTCGCCCCATTGGTTGCTCGCGGTGGCGTTGAAGGTTGTGCTGCCTGCGGGCAGATCGCTCGCTGGTGTACAACTCCAGGCCCCCTCAGCGTCCGTGGTGGCAGTACAAACTTCGTTGCCCTCTTCGTCCGTGACGGCTACGGTGCTACCGGGTTCGGCAGTGCCGCTGAAGGGCGGACGCGGGCCAACGCTGCTGCCGGAGGCCGGGCTTTCGATGGTGGGCGCGTCGGGCGCGGCTTGCGCCGTGAAGTCGCGCGGCAACGCCTCGCTGGGGCCATTCTCATTGGTCGCCGTCACCAGAACGCTATTCGGCCCCTCAGCCAGATCTTCATCTGGCGTACAACTCCAATTGCCCTCCTCATCCGCCGTTGTGCTACAGATTTCGTTGCCATCTGCGTCGGTGACGGCCACCTCACTACCCGCCTCAGCGGTACCACTGAAGGTCGGGCGCAGGCCAACGGTACTATCTGCTGCCGGGCTCTCTAGGGTGGGCAGATCGGGGACTGGCCCGAGTTGTACCGTAAAGTTTCGCGTATCGCTCGGCTGGCTCGGCACCCCGCCTTCACGATCAGCAATCGCCGAAATCGCCTGCTCGCCTGCCGGCAGATTCGTCTCTGGCGTACAACTCCAATTGCCGTCAGCATCGGTGATTGCCTCACAGATGGTCTCGGCATTGGCATCTCTGACGATCACCGTAGTTTCGGGCTCGGCTGTACCACTGATCTGCGGGCGACCGCTGGTTGTCACGCCTTCAGTCGGCGCGGTGATGACCGGCGCCTCAAGCAGTTCACCAGCCAAGAAGATCTCCTGCGCCCGCACCACCCACGTCGCTCCTGGCGCAAGGCTGGCCAGGCGCCACTCCATTGCGTAGCCATTGTCTGTGGTTTCCCTGGGGTCAATCTCATTTTGCAGGGCACCAGCATTAACCGAGCCGTTCACGGTGCTATAGCGTCGACTCTCATAGGCGTGTGGCGGTGTTAGCCCACGGAGCGCCATGCGCTGTTCGATGCCACTGGTGACTTTACTCACACCAATGCTGTTACTTGCCCCATCCCACCAGCCAGCACCGTTATCACCGCCGTCGAGGTAGGTGTCCATGCCATGAAAGAAACGCAGATCGGTTAGCGGGTTTTCGCTAAGATTGGTGATCTGCCATTCAAGATTGTAGAAGGCTCTACCGGCAGTATAGCTCGTGATCTGGACAATCTCCACATCACTGCCCGCACGCATAGTAGACGTAATGACATTGTCTGTGCGCACATTCACCAGACCAGTGACACGCGTGCCTGCGTAGTAGCCACCCATCGTGTAGCGGCTGCCAGCGATATGCAACGCAGAGTCTTTCGCCCTGTTACCAAACACCTGGCGTACCCATGCTGTGCCACTGTAGCGCTCAACATTCATTCTCCCATCATCAAACACCGTAACCCGGAGCGTTCCTGCGACCTCTTCACCACCAATAACTTCTGTTGTTGAAGCATAGGCCGGGCGCAGTGCCAGCCCAAAACTGCCGCTCACCAAGAGCGCCACCAAGAACAGCGTCAACCACAGCTCTCGTCGCGGGCGTTGGTACCCAGACATCACTTTCTCCTTAAGCAAGTTCCCTAGCGCAGCCAAGCGCATACTGCACCCTGCAGTATGCCATCTAGCCTAGGGTAACGAGCGACGGATGTCACTATACTTGAGGTATAGAAAAGGTATAGTCTAGCTTGGACTATGCCCATTCCGGCGACTATACGAAAAGTATAGTCAAGCTTGACTAGGTATAGTCCAGTTTGGACGATAGGGTTATAGAGGCCGCGAATAGGGCATTGGGAAGCCATGTAGGGTCTGTGGTGCGGTGGGAGAGGATACAGAAACGAGAAAATAGAAAATAGCTTTTTTGTGTTCCTTTGCATTCCTTTGGGAAGGTTTCAGAAACAGCCATTCAGCTTTACCGTCGTAGTGCCGACTTTAGTCGGCATCCGGGGGTTGTCGGCGACCTCAGCCGACTAAAGTCGGCACTACCTAATGGCGTAAACGGTAAAGTGTCCTGAAACCATCCCTTTGAGCCAAAGTGGTGCAATATGCTACAATGCGTGGTGTTAGCCGTCTTAGGGGAGGTTTTGCATGCACTTTGCGCGCAGTAGTGGCATTCTGCTCCACCCGACATCATTGCCCGGCCCATGGGGCATTGGTGACCTTGGGCCTGCCGCCTATCAGTTTGTTGATTTTCTCGCCGCCGCAGGCCAGAGTCTGTGGCAGGTTTTGCCCCTTGGCCCCACGGGTTATGGCGATTCGCCCTATCAGTGCTTTTCGGCGTTTGCTGGTAATCCGCTGTTGGTGAGCCTTGATCAGATTGTGCAGCGTGGGTTGCTGAGTTACGATGAGGTGCTTGAGGCTGCGGCCAATTATCAGCTCGATCACGCGAGTGTGCGCTATGGTGAGGTGATGGGCTTTAAGCTGCCGTTGCTGCGCCGTAGCTATGAGCGGATGCGTGAGGGCGTTGCGCCGGACGTGAGCGCTGCCTTCGCGGAGTTTCGCCAAGCGCAAGCTGGCTGGCTCGATGACTATGCGCTCTTTATTGCGCTCAAAGAGGCCCATAACGGTCAGTCTTGGTCTACTTGGGAGCCGGGGCTGCGTGCGCGGCGGCCAGCAGCGTTGGCCAAGGCGCGCCACGAACATGCTGAGGCGTTTGAGCTTCAACAGTTCCTTCAGTTTCTCTTCTTTCAGCAGTGGCTGCCGCTCAAAGCCTATGCCAACGAGCGCCACATCCGCATTATTGGCGATGCCCCCATCTTTGTGGCTTACGATAGTGCTGATGTTTGGGCTAATCCCGATCTCTTCTTCCTCAACAAAGAGAGTAAGCCTACGGTTGTTGCGGGCGTACCGCCCGACTATTTTAGTAAAACCGGGCAACTCTGGGGGAATCCGCTCTACCGCTGGGATCGTATGGCCAAAGATGGCTACGCCTGGTGGGTGGCACGCCTGCGCGCCGCCTTTACCCAAGTGGACATCCTGCGCCTCGACCACTTCCGGGGCTTTGCGGCCTATTGGGAGGTGCCAGCCGGTGAAGAGACTGCGATCAATGGGCGTTGGATCAAAGGTCCCGGTGCGGCGCTCTTCGAGCGCCTCCAGGCTGAGTTTGGTGCCCTGCCGATCATTGCGGAAGACTTGGGCCTGATTACGCCCGATGTGCTGGCCCTACGCGATCAGTTTGATCTGCCTGGTATGATTGTGCTGCAATTTGCCTTTGGGGGCGATGCCGATAATTTTTACCTGCCCCACAATCATAGCCGCAACTGCGTGGCCTATAGCGGCACCCACGATAACAATACGACCATCGGCTGGTTCCATGAACTCAGTGAAGAGGAACGCGAACATGTACGCGGCTACTTGGGCCGCGATGGGAATGATATTGCATGGGATTTCATTCGTACCGCGATGATGTCGGTTGCCGATATGTCCATCATCCCGCTCCAAGATGTTTTGCGCCTGGGCGGCGAGGCCCGCATGAACATCCCTGGTCACTCCGGCGGCAACTGGAGTTGGCGCTTCCAGCCTGAAGCGCTCAACGATGGCCTGGCCCATGGGCTCCACTTCTTCACCAGCCTCTACAACCGCTTGCCCGCCGCAAGCAAGCCAGCGCCGGAGGAGAGCGATCTGGAGTATGATCCGGCGTAGGGTGCTTTTTTGTGAGGGATGGTTTCAGGGCACTTTACAGTTTGCGCCATAGGTAGTGCCGACTTTAGTCGGCATCCGGGGGGTGTCGGCGACCTCAGCCGACTAAGGGAAGCGGATGTTGTTGATTGCCCCGTTGTTTTGTCATCCTGAGAGACGGTAGGTAGTGCCGACTTTAGTCGGCTGAGGTCTGTGGAAGCGATGGGAAGCCGACTAAAGTCGGCACTACGATGCATGTGAACCATGTACTACTCAGCATGACAGGCTGCTGGGACACGTAACAATTTCTGCTTCCCTAACGTCGGCACTCCAACGGTAAAAAGGTTCATGAATAGATAGAACATGCTTCCTGAAGCCATGTCCAGAAGCCATGTACAGGGCTTGGGACGGCCAAAGGATGGCCCTCACCCCCTAACCCTCTCCCACGTTGTGGGAGAGGGGCGAAGGCACTGCGGTTTTGTTGCGTTCCTTTGCGCTATTTCCTACCTCCTACTTCCTACCTCCTACCTCCTACCTCCTACCTCCTACCTCCTACCTCCTACTTCCTACCTCCTACCTCCTACCTCCTACCTCCTACCTCCTACCTCCTACCTCCTACCTCCTACCTCCTACCTCCTACCTCCTACC
>NZ_NQWI01000280.1 GCF_002532535.1 Candidatus Viridilinea mediisalina | reverse complement strand
CACTAGTGTCCCAACGTTTTTCGCCAACAGATGCTTAACATTCTGTAAAATATGACTTTTTGTTCTTTTTAAGCTGTTGCCGATTTGAACATCCAGCAGCTAGTACCTTATACCACTTGCAACATTTCTCAGGAGGTATGCGGTGTTAGCTGGAAAGCTCATATTTTCTCAGATCATGGAATATTTGCCCTTGCACATGTTTCGGCGAATTGTTCAACGCTACGATGGAAACCGGAAAGTCCACCAGTTTTCCTGTCTCGACCAGTTTCTATGCATGGCATTTGCACAATTGACTTACCGAGAGAGCCTCAGAGATATCGAGGCCTGTTTACGTTCCCAACAGGGCAAGCTTTACCACATGGGAATTCGTGCTCAAGTCTCCAGGAATACCTTAGCCAATGCCAACAAAGTTCGAGACTGGCGAATTTATGCGGACATTGCTCAACACCTAATTCAGATCGCCCGCAAACTTTATATCGACGACGAATTCGATCTCGAATTGCAAAATACTGTCTACGCCTTGGATTCCACAACCATAGATTTATGCCTTGCAATGTTTCCCTGGGCCAATTTTCGCAAGTCGAAGGGGGCTATAAAACTACATACATTGCTGGACCTACGAGGGAATATTCCGACTTTTATCCACATCTCCGACGGAAAGCTCCACGACGTCAACGTCTTGGATATACTGCCAATAGAGGCTGGATCATTTTACGTCATGGATCGAGGTTATGTAGACTTCAGGCGTCTTCATGCATTTACCCAAAGGGCAGCCTTTTTTGTAATCCGGGCCAAAACAAATCTACAATACGACAGGATCTATTCTCACCAAGTCGATCGAACAACTGGTCTGATTTGCGACCAATCCATTGTGCTGACTGGCTATTACCAATCTAAAAATTATCCAGAAAAGTTACGCAGGGTGAAATACAAAGACCCGGAAAGCCAAAAAACATACGTATTTTTAACAAACAATTTTGTTCTCCCAGCACTCACTATCACAGAGCTATACCGCTATCGTTGGCAAGTGGAGCTGTTTTTTAAGTGGATAAAGCAAAATTTGCGTATAAAGCGTTTCTATGGAAACTCAGCCAATGCGGTTAAAACGCAAATCTGGATCGCGATTTCGACATTTTTGATTGTAGCCATCATGAAAAAAGAACTCAAAATCAATGCTTCACTCTACACAACTCTACAGATTTTGAGCGTGAACATCTTTGAACGAATTCCATTATTACAGATAGTTGGAAATTGCAGCTACGAAAACGAAATCCTGTCGAACACTAAACAGTTGAGTTTGTTCGATTAAACGTTGGGACACTAGTG
>NZ_NQWI01000087.1 GCF_002532535.1 Candidatus Viridilinea mediisalina | reverse complement strand
CTGAAAAGCCGGGGGGCACACGCTGGAGTGCCGGCTTTAGCCGGCTGAAGCCGGCACTCCAACGCCAAACCATAGACGTTTCAGACAGCCTCTCAGATCGCTTCAGCAACATATGCCTCAACGCGCAGCGACATGACCTTGGATGCTCCGTCGTCGCCCATGGTGACGCCGTAGAGTGTGTCGGCTGCTTCAATTGTACCGCGATTGTGGGTGATGAGGAGGCATTGGGTTTGGCTGGTGAGTTGCCGTAGTGCGTCGCGGAAGCGGCCAACGTTGGATTCGTCGAGGGCTGCGTCGGTTTCGTCGAGGATGCAGAAGGGGCTTGGGTTGACTTTGAGGATGGCGAAGAGCAATGCGGCGGCGGTGAGGCTGCGTTCGCCGCCGGAGAGTAGGGCGATGTTTTGCTGCTTTTTGCCCGGTGGTCGGGCGATGATTTCGATGCCGGGTTGTTTGCTTGGGCTGCTGGGCGCTTCGCTGCCGTTGTTGCTGCTGCTGGTGAGCAGCAGTTTGGCGGTGCCGCCACCAAAGAGTTGGGTGAAGCTCTGTTCAAATGCGCTGGCGACGGCGCTGAAGGTGCTGAGAAAACGGCTCTGCATTGCGGTATCTAGTTCGCCAATCAGTTCCATGAGCGTGGTACTCGCCGCTCGGAGATCATCCACTTGGCCGCTCAAAAAGGCTTGACGTTTGGCGTTCTCTTCGTACTCTTCAAGGGCGAGGGGGTTGACGGCACCTAGACGTAGGATTTTGGCTTTGAGTGCTTCGATCGCGTTTTGCAGCGTTTGCACTTGGGCGTCAGCAGGGATTTCGGTGGGTGCCAGAACGTCTATGCCGTCACTGGCGGCCCGTTCGAGCAGCGCTTCTTGGCGGTCGTTGGCGCGTTGCGCTTCGAGGGCCGCCCGGCTCTGGGCGCTCTCGGCGGCCAGCAGGGCGGCGGTGGCGGCCTCTTCGCGGGCTTCGAGGGCGCTTTGCTGCGCTTCGTCGCTTTGGAGTACACGTTCGCTGGGGGCAATGCGCTCACGCAGTTGCTCAAGTTCGCCGATGAGCTTGCTGTGGAGCGCCTCGGCGCGGGTGTGGGCGGCGAGGAGTGCTGCACGTTCAGTTTGCACCTGGGTCTGCGCTTGGGTGAGTTGCTGCGCCTCTTGCTCCAGCAGGGCCAGACTGGCGGTGTGGGCTTGCACGAGGCTGCGTCCGGCGCGCAGTTGGCCTTCGGCACTACCTACGGCGGCGCGTAGATTGCTCAGTTCCACTTGGGCAACCCGGTCGGCGTGGGCCTCAGCCTCCTGGCGTTGCCGGAGCTCTGCGAGCTCCGCTTCGCTGCGTTGCACGAGGGCTTGTGCTGCGTTGAGGGCTGTCGCCAGGGCAGCACGCTGGCTCTGTAGGGCTTGTTGGTCTTGGGCAATGCGCTCGCTACGCTCTTTGGCCCACTGCTGCTCCTGTTGGACTTGGCTGACCCGGCGTGTGGCTGTGTCTAGCCCACTGCGGGCGCTCTCTAGGCGCCGCCTGCCTTCGCGCACCTGTCCTTCCAACTCGCGCAGTTGGCTGGTATGGCGCTGCAACTGGCGCTCAAGCTCATCGCGCTGCGCGGCAGTCGCTTCAACCGTAGCGCGGGCCGCAGTGATCTGTTCCGGCAACTCGCGCAACTCGCGCTCGCGGCGCAGCACCCCGCTCTCCTTCACCTGGGCACCACCCGTGAGCGAGCCGCCACTGTTGACCTGCTCGCCCGCCAGGGTAACCAGGGTCCAGCCTCCAGAGAGTTGGCGTAACTCGCGGCGGGCGGTGGGCAGATCGCGCACAACAATGACGCGCCCAAGCAATTGGCGCACCACGGGGGCATAGCGCTGCTCGTAGCCAACGAGATCGGCGGCGATGCCCAGGGTGGCGGTGGCGGGAGGCGAAGACGCGAGAGGCGAAGACGCGAGAGGCGAAGACGCGAGAGGCGAAGACGCGGGAGGCGAAGACGCGGGAGGCGAAGACGCGGGAGGCGAAGACGCGAGAGGCGAAGACGCGAGAGGCGAAGACGCGAGAGGCGAAGACGCGAGAGGCGAAGACGCGGGAGGCGAAGACGCGAGAGGCGAAGACGCGAGAGGCGAAGACGCGAGAGGCGAAGACGCGAGAGGCGAAGACGCGAGAGGCGAAGACGCGAGAGGCGAAGACGCGGGAGGCGAAGCGGCATCCTCGTGTCCTCGCGTCCCCGGCTCCTCGCGCCCTCGCGTCCTCGGCTCCTCGCGTCCCCGCGTCCCCGCTTCCTCGCCGCCTCGCCCCCTCGCGTCCCCGCCGCTCCGCAGCGTATCCAGCGGCATAAAAGTAGCCCGTCCGGCTCCGCTGCGTTTCAGTTCGGCAATGGCATCTTCGGCGTCGGCCCAGCGCTCAACGACAATATTTTGCAGGCGTGAACCCAATGCAACTTCGATGGCGGTCTCGATGTTGGCAGGGGTGCGGATGATCGCTTGCACGAGGGCAAAACCGGGGCGTTGGGTGCGTTCGGCCCACTGCATGGCGGCACGCACGCCGGCAAAGGTGCCCGCGTAGGAGCGGGCGAGGCGTTCGAGTGATTCATAGCGCGCTTCGAGATCTGCGAGGCGGCGGCGGGCGGCAGCCAGGCTTTCGTCGGCTTGGCTACGGGCACTCCGTAGCTCGTCAAGTTGCTGACGGGCCGCTTGCTCTGCACTGATCGTCTGTTGTTGTGCGGCCTCAATAGCGGCTACGTGCGCTTCGGCCTCGGCATGCTGCGCTTGGGCCGCGTTCAGGCGTTGCGTCGCCTGGGCCAGCGTTGCGGCCAGTTCATCGGCCTCGTGCTTGAGGCGGGCAGCTTGAGCCGCCAATTGCTCGTTGCGGGTCTGTTGCTCGGCGGCACTGGTGGCTGCCTTGAGGGCTGCCGCTTGGGCTTGTTGCAGGCTTTGACGCAGGGTTTGACGGGCGGCCTCGAGGCTAGTCTGTTGCGTTTGGGCCTGCTGGAGCGCTTGGCGGCGCTCGAGCAGTTGGGCCTCAGCCTGAGCCAACTCGGCAGCGGCGCTGCTGCGCTGGGCCTCGGCTTGGTTGTGGCGCAGGGCGAGATCATTGCGCTGGCGCTCCAGATCTTCCAGACGCTTGCCAAGGGCCGCAGTACGCTCATTGCTTACTGCCAGATCACGCTGGGCTGCCTCAGCCCGCTGTTGGAGATCGCGGGCCTGTTGGTGCAACGCCCCCAACTGTTCGCGCCGCGCCCGCAATGTGCTGCGCAACGCCGTCAACTCACTGCTAACCGCAGTCTGAGTGGCGCGTGCCTGGTGCAATTGCGTCTCACAACGGGCCAATTCGCCAGCCGTGCGGGCCGTGAGCGCCTCAGCTTCACGCCAGAGCAGGCCGTAGGATTGGGTTTGAAGTTGGCATACCTCTTCAGTTAATTCACGCTGCTGGCGTGCTTGACTAGCTTGACGCTTCAAGCTGCGTAGGCGCGGCTCCAGTTCAGCCAAGAGATCAGCCACACGACTCAGATTGGTATCGGTCTCACGCAGGCGGCGGGTCGCTTCGGCTTTACGCAGTTCAAAGCCCCCAAGTTCAGCAGCATCCTCAAAGAGGCGGCGGCGCTCTTCGGGGCGCAGGGTCAGAGCCGCATCAACCAAGCCCTGATTGATGATCGTATAGGAACCGCCCAGGGGCTCGGTCGCCTCCAACAGATCACGCAGACGCACACGGGCCCGATTGATGAAATAGTCACTCTCGCCGCTGCGGGTCGCACGGCGGGTGATGGTCACCTCATCAAAATCGAGCGGCAGCAGGCGGTCGCTATTGTCAATCGTAAGCGAAACTTCGGCCAAACCAGCAGCAGCACGGCGGCCCCCCCCGGCATAGATCAACTCCTCGGAGCGTTTGCAGCGCAACGTGGCAAAGGACTGCTCACCAAGCACCCAGCGCACTGCATCGGCCACATTGGACTTACCGGAGCCATTGGGCCCTACGATAGCAGTAATACCGGGGCGAAATTCGAGGATTGTACGGGTTGCGAAGGTTTTGAAGCCTTGGATTTCGAGACGTTTGAGATGCATAATAGTAGTGATGAGTGATGAGTGATGAGTGATGAGTGATGAGTGACGAGTTAGAGGCTGTCTGAGAAGTCTATGAACTGGCGTTGGAGTGCCGACTTTAGTCGGCTCCCATCGCTGCCAAAGACCTCAGCCGGCTAAAGCCGGCACTCCAGCGCGTGTCCACCAGTTTTCAGACAGTTTCTTAAGCTCTGCCGCGTACTTGGAAGTGTACCGCCTGTTCAAGGGTTGCGGCGGTAGCGATGCCCTCAAGTGGTAGCCCCAGGGCCACGAGGGCTTCGGCCACTTCAGGGCGAATCCCGACCAGCACACAGCTTGCGCCAAGCAGCTTGGCGGCATTGATTGCCGCCAGCAGCCCTTGCGCTCCACCCATATCGAGCAACGAGAGGCCCGTGAGATCTACAAGTACGATACGAGCGTGACGCTGTTCAATGCCCTCCAGCAAGACGCGCATAAAGGTAGCCATACGTTCAGCCGTGAAATCGCCAATCAGGGGCATAATCAACACGCCGGGCAGCACCGGGATGAGCGGCAGCGTGAGGGCTTCGATGGTCGCATTGAGGTTGGCGCGTTCACGCTGGCTCGCTTCCAACTCGACCACCAACTGAGCAAGGCGGGTGCGCTCCTCTTCCAACTCGATCCGCCGCTGAGCCCGTTCAGTCATGTCGCGGGCCAAGAGCAGGCTACCGCGCCACGCGCCACGTTCATCATAGACCGGTGCAAGTGTCAGGTCGTAGAAGCGTGCCTGATGTTCAATCCGCAACTCACCGCCCTTACCATCCACAAATTGGTGCAGAGCGTCATGGTAGTCGGCATGAAGCGCAGCGATAAAATTCTGCTCTAGTTCAAAGCCCAACGCTTGGGCACTCGGATTGCTAAAGGTAATCTTGCCTTGCCGATCAGCAACCACAACCGCCTCGTGGGTAGCCTTGAGCGCCAGATCAATCGCTGCCCGATTGGGCGTAAAGAGGCGTGTGCCCAAAATGAGGTAGGCCAAAACAATCAAAACGGGCAGGCTTTGCAATAGGGTGGTGACACGGGCGACCGCACCACTAAACTGTCCAGCCGTAAGCCCCAACGAAATGGAGAAGATCAGCGCAAGCAGCAACAGCCCAATTGTTCCACGCAGTTCGCGGTGTTGCGGTGCAACAAAGGCAGCGATCAGTATGCCCACACCAACCAACTGGCCCAAAAAGGCCAGCAGGATCATGAACAGCGCATTGGGCATCATGTACTCAAGCTGATAAATTTCATTAAAATAGACATCACCAACAAAGAGCCTGAGCCGTAATAGCAGATCGGTGCTGATGATCAGCGTACTGATGATATAGGGCAGACTAATCCAGCGAATCGGGCATCGTCCCTCCCACCACTCTGGGAAGAAGAGCGCGGCGAGCAGCAGCATCAGCAGCGTAATGTAGAGGCTGACGCCTATAATCAGCACGACGAGGAAGGGATAGGCTTGATCAGGCGTTGGGGCGACATCGCGCACTAGGGTTGAGCCAACGATCACCACAATCAACGACGTAAGGTAGGTGAAAATACGCGCCGGACGATAGTCCCAGGCGCGTAGGGCCACAAAGACCGCGAGAGCGATCTGCATCACCACTAGGCCGAGGGCAAAGAGTGTAGCAAGGATGACCACAGGGTTCTCTCTTTGATTAAGAAGGGCAGGAGAACAAGAGAACAGGAGAACAGGAGAACAGAGGAACAGGGAACAGGGAACAGGGAACAGGGAACAGGGAACAGGAGAACAGGGGAACAGGGAACAGGAGAACAGGGGAACAGGGAACAGGGGAACAGGGGAACAGAGAACAAAGCACAGATAAGTGCGGTACAATGCTCTCGTGTCAAACCATAGTGTACCCGATCCTGCGGGGGTTCGGGGGAGGCGAAGCCCATACGCATTACGTTAGGGCGACGAGCAAGGTTCAGTTCGTAGGAACGTTCCTGTTTGCGCCATAGGTAGTGCCGACTTTAGTCGGCTGAGGTTGCAGGCAGCCCTCGGATGCCGACTAAAGTCGGCACTACGACGGTAAAGCTACAAGCGCCTTTCTGAAACCATCCCTAACAAAAATTTCTGCTTTCCTCATGCCCATGGGGCTGAGCCCAACACCCCGCCGAGGACTTTACAAGGAGAAATATAGTATGCTCAACCTCTTCATCACATGGATCGTTACGGCCCTGAGTCTTATTCTAATCACACGGCTGAACATCGGGATCACGGTGGATAATTTTGGCATAGCCTTGGTGGCGGCTATTGTCATTGGGCTGGTCAATGCCATTTTAGGCTCGGTGCTACACTTCTTAGCCTTTCCGTTGACCTTTATCACCCTGGGGCTCTTTGCGCTGCTGATCAATGGCTTCCTCTTCTGGGTGACGGCCAAGCTGGTAGTCGGTTTTCACCTGCGCGACGGCTATTGGAGCGCCCTGATTGGCTCGATTCTGCTTTCGATCATCAATGCCATCTTCTTCTGGTTGCTTGGCGTTAATAGCTGAGAATAGTCTATGCGTCGCTCACCGTTGCTGGTGATCTTTCTGGTAGTCTTTGTCGATCTGTTGGGCTTTGGGATCATCCTGCCGCTGCTGCCCTTCTACGCCGAAGACATGGGCGCAAGTGAGGTGCAGGTCGGCCTGTTGATGATGATCTACTCAGCGGCACAAATGGTTGCCGCGCCGATCATGGGCAACCTATCGGATCGTTTTGGACGGCGGCGGTTGCTGATTGTCAGCCAAATTGGTACGGTGGCGGGCTTTCTGATCTTGGGCTTGGCCACAACCCTGCCAATGCTCTTTGTAGGCCGCTTTGTGGGCGGGATCATGGCTGGGAGCATCACGGTGGCGCAGGCTTACATCAGTGATGTGACCGACGAACAGAATCGGGCGCGTGGTTTGGCGCTGATTGGGGCGGCCTTTGGTTTGGGCTTTGTGTTAGGGCCGGTGATTGGTGGCCTCTTGGCCGAATTTGGCTACCATGTGCCTGCGTTGCTCGCCGCAGGTGTGGCGGCGCTCTCGCTTATTCTTGCGCTGATCTTTTTGAAGGAGCCACCGCAGCGCCGCAGCAGTGGGCGTGGTGGCCCACTGGCCCTTGCACGGGCGACGCTGGAACTGGGACGTCGCCCCTTTCTACGCCCGATCTACCTCACTGGCTTTCTGGCAGGGTTAGCCCTGATCTGCTTTCAGAGTAGCTTTGCGCTCTATAGTGAGCGACGCTACGGCTTTGGCCCGCGTGAGGCGGGCCTCATGTTGGCCTACGTCGGCATGGTGACCGTCATTCTCCAAGTGGGCTTCACTGGGCGCTTGGTTCGCCGCTTCGGCGAGGAGCGGCTGATCATGGCGGGCACGCTGCTGCTCTACGCTTCCCTGATGCTCACCGCCATCACCTCGGATTGGCAGGTACTCTTCATCTCGCTCATGCTGGTAGCCGTTGGCTCGGGGCTGCTCACACCCAACCTGCAGAGCCTGCTGACCCAAGCGAGCGATGAACACGAACGCGGCCAGGTACTAGGGGTCTACACCTCACTTGACAGCCTCGCCCGCGCCGTTGCGCCGCTACCGGCCACATGGCTGCTGGGCGCAGTTGCCCCAGGCGCACCACTGCTGCTCGGCGGCGTCCTCGCGGGACTCGCGGGCATCGTGGCCCATGAGATCTACCAGCGTCGGGCACCTATGATCTATGCGGATGGTTAGGTAGCGAAGGTATTATGGTGCTACAATGGTTTCAAGCATGGAGGTGAAACATGAGCAACATGAGCATTGTACTTACACCCTACCTCAAGCAATGGGTAGAGTCCCGAGTAGCAAGTGGACGCTATAACGATGTCAGCGAAGTTATGCGGGAGGCGGTACGTCTGCTTGAGCAGCATGAGCTAGAACGAGAGGCTCGTTTACGTGATCTTAGCATTGCCATTCAAGAAGGGCTGTCTAGCCCCGCTAAGCCCTGGGAGGGTGCTGAAGCAATTATTCGTCAGTCGCGGCTAGAGCGAGGCGTTGGAGAGTAGCTATCGTGTGGCCTTAACAATTTCAGATCATGGTCCTCCCTGCACCTGCACAAAGGCACTCGCTATCGTCTGGCCTACGCCGTCGCGGTCGTAGATTTCGATGATGATCGGGCCGGGTTCGTTTGGCTCGCTGAAGCTGAGGGTGGCGCTGTAGCTGAGTTCGGTCTGGCCGGGTTGCCCCTCAAGCGCAAAGCTGCCTTGGCCTAACGTTGTGCGGCTGGGGGTGCGGATGACGTAGTACAGTTCGCCGAATTGCGGGTAGAGTGCAACCTGCCCACTAACAGTGAGCGGCGAGCTAACCTGTGCGTCGGCGCTTGGGCTGGTGATGCTGATGCGCTGGCGTGGGGTTGGCGTGGGACTCGGGGTGGGCGTGGGTGTCGCAGTGGGAATCGGCGTGGCGGTGGGTGGCGGGAGATGCACCATGAGCATAAGCACCGTACTTGCCCGCACCTGGTCACTCCCTGCAACCAGTTCCAGCAACTCAAGGCTGATTGGCCCACTGGCAGATGGCAGGCTAAAGAAGACCTGGGCGGTGAAACTGGCCCCCCCGTCGGCTAGGCTGGAGACGCCAAACATGCCGTCGCCAATCAGTTGGCCAAATTGGTCGCGTACCCGGTAGCTCAACTGGCTGCCTTGCGGCATCCGCACCGTTCGCCCGGTCACCGTCATGGGGCTCCCAACCGCTTGGTTGGCTTCGGGCGAAACAATGGTGATCATCTGGGGTTGGGCAGCGACATTGAGGTCGAGGCGCGCACTGGCGGCGATGTGGCCATCGGCGGGGTTTTGATCCACCAGTTCAACGCTGATGCGCCCACCAGCGGCGGGCGGGCTGAATTCAAGGCTTGCACGAAAACTGGTTGGCCCACCCACCGCACCTGTCACGGGGAGGGTGCCCGCGCCAAGTTCGCGGCCATTCAGATCGAGGACGCGATAGGCGAGGCTGCCTTGGAAGGGGTAGCGGGCCGTGCGTCCGGTAAGTGTCATTGGGCTACCAACCTGGGTGCCAGGGGGCGGCGTATCGAGCATAATGCTCTGCGGTGGCGCCACAACCAGATCGAGACGGCTACTCGCCAGCGGTGGCGCACCACTGCTACCTGGCTCAAAAAGCTCCAAGCCAATTGTGCCACCACTAGGCGGCAGATTGAAGGTGAGCGAAGCGGTAAAATGAGCGCCGCCGTCGTCACTCGGAATAGCAGGGAAACTACCCTGGCCCAGGATTGACCCAGCGGCATCGCGCAGCACATAGTTCAGGCTGCGGCCCGTAGGTAGCAAAGCGGTCTGCCCGCTAATCGTGACCGGGCTCCCCACCAGGGTGCGCGGGGGCGGCGAGGTAATCGTAATTGTTTGGTTGGTCGGAGGAGGCTCAGGGCTCGGACTGGGTTCCTGCGGATCGTCCAGCGGCTGCGTCGGTAACGCCGGAGTTACACTGGGCAGCGGCTGAACCACAGGTTCAGCAAAGAAGCCACAGCCCGCAAGGGCCATGGCTAGGCAGCAGAGCATGAGCCAGATCTGGATGGAAGACTTGTGCGATTGCATTGGTGGGGGTTCGGGGGAGGCTGCGCCTCCCCCGAAGAACTTTTTTTCGTTCGTGTTGGCGGCTTCGCCGCCAACACGAACGAAAAAAGCGGGGTTGGGGCATAGCCCCAAGGCAACCTATAACGTACAACAGCCTCAGCGTAGATGCAACCTAAACCAGCGTACCATCTCTTGGGCCGCATAGTTTTGATTATCGCGGCTATAGAGACCGTGGCCCTCATCGAGGAAGCGCACCATGCGGGCGGGAACTCCACGGTGATTGACTTGGAGGTGCAGGTTTTCGTTGAGGACAATGGGCAGGAAGTCTTCCGTGCCGTGGAAGGTGAGCAGCGCGGCGCGGATGCGATTGGCGTTATAGACGGGCGAATCGCGGCGATACTCTTCGGGTATGGCGAAGGGCGGCAGGCCCATGATGTAGGGCGCGAGCGAAGTGTAGCCGCGTGACCACTCAGTAATCACGTCCACGAGGGCGCACTGCGGATTGGCGGCAGCGTAGAGATCGGGGTGGCGGATGACACTCTGCAAGGCGAAGTAGCCACCATAGGAGCAGCCGGTAATCCCCAACTTTTCGGGGCTTGTCCAGCCACGGCGGATCATCTCGCGGGCGATAGCGGCCTGCTCATCAATATCAATCGCGCCAAAGTTGGTGCCATCCACAAGGCTATTGAAGGTGGCCGGGGTATAGCCGGGGCGACCGGCGACCGGCGTAACCAAGAGAGCGAAGCCCATACCGGGGAGCAGCGCGAAGGGCCGTTCGACAATCGCCTCCCAATGGTTATGCATCGAAATACCGGGCCCGCCCTCTTGCCAGACGATAATGCGGGTGTTGCGCGGCGGGAAGGGCGCATCGGCGGGCTGAATGAGCGTACCCTGGCGCACGGCACCATTGGGCAAGCGGAAACTGACCGCATCCTCACGCAGATTGGCAAACTGGCGCAACTCCTCATTCTCCCAGGTCAGACGGGTCAAACCTCGTCCGTCCCAACCAATGCGGTAGACATCAGAGGGAGTGCTGAAGGAGTTATGGGTATAGACAATCTGGCGGCTATGGTTGGTTGGGAAGACATTGTAGTAGCTTCCGGGTTGGCTACCAACCGTCCGCAACTCGCCGCTGACACGGTTCCAGTAGTAGACGTGGCGATTGAGCCCACTGGCGCGGAAGAGTACCTCATCGGGCGAGACCATTTGGCCCACAATGTTGGCAAAAACCGGCCCACTGAGCAGATTGCTATTGAGTTGGCTCACGAGACGCAGGTCGCGGTTATAGACGCGCAGGCTGGCCCGTTCGCTAAACTGCGGGAAGTAGATCGGATGGGTGCGGCCACGTAGCCGCGCCGGGTACCATGCGGTAACAAGCAGGTGTTCGTTATCGGGGGCCCAACTCAGCGCACTGAGAATCGGCGGCGCGGCCCCTGCTTCGGGGCGCAGCACTTGGGTCGCAACATTCGTCGTATCTACGAGGTAGGTATTGTTGTTTTGCAGCACCGGATTGATGCTTGGGGGCAGATTACCAGTCGCATCACGATAGATCTCATCAGAGAGGCGGGCACCGTCAAAGCGCGGGCGGGGATCATCATAGTCAGTCACGCCAAAGAACGAGAAGGCCAAACGGCTCGAATTGCCACTCCAGGCTACCCCAAAGAGCGACGAAGCGGCGGGAACCGTCGTAATATAGTGGGCTTGCGGATCGCCATCGCGCACCAGTGCAAGATCGAGTTGGCTGGGGGTAACGGCCACCAGTTCATCCTCTTGCTCTTGCCAGCCCCAGAGGCGTGCCATCGTGGGGTGGTGCTGGGCACGGGCAACGGCGGCACGCAGACGCTTAGGCACCACTCGCGGCTCTGAGCCCGCATGCCCAACCGTAGGCAGCGTGACGCGCAACGGCACCGGGCGCAACCGACCAGCCCAAGCATCACCATTCATATCTTCGGGCGGCAGCAAGACCAGCATGTGGCGCAGATCGGGCGCAACGTCAACGATGCCCACATCAGGATGAATGCGGAGCGGTTCGCCCCAGATCGCAGTACTCTGGCGATGGATGTAGATGCGTACCAACGAATCCTCAAAATCTTCAGCCGCTAGATCAAGCGCCAAAGCCCCTAAGGTATCTTGGTTCATCCAACTGAAACTCGAGAAGCCGAGCAACGGGAGTGGCAGGTAGCGTTCAAAGTAAGCAGGATTGATAGTCCGCGTCGCGCCATCGGCGAGATCGAGGAAGGCAAGATCATCACCATGGACGAGCAGAACACTGGCATCAGTGGGACTCACCGGGCTCAAAGGCAGCGGCCATGTCGCATCTTGGAGCAAACTAATCCGTTCAACCTCCTCTGCGGTGAGCAGATTGGGCGGCGGATCGTCATAGGGGTTCACGACAATCACATTATTTGGGAGCGGGCGTGCTTGAGCCGGAACAACACTTGCGATGAGCAGGAGAATAACTGCCGCGAAAACCCAGCGTTGGGTACGCATACCAACACTCCTTATTGTATGACTAGATACTGTCATCATAATAACAGAATTCTTAAGAAAATGGGGCACGAGGTAGCTGTTATACTAGATGGGTGTACGTAAGCCCATATTGTTCAGAATTCTCCTCCTGATGCCGTAAACCTATTTTCTATTTTCTCGTTTCTATATCCTTCCCTAAAGCCCATATGAATCATCCTGACGACCAGCAGACGCTCTTGGCTGAGTTGTTAGCCAAACCACCGCAGCAGCATCCTCTTCCGCCTGCTTTGCCGCGCCCGGTACGCATTCGCCCCTTGACGCGCCCACCAAACGCGACCCAGCGGCAGCGCCCGTGGTGGCACTATGCCATTGTGGCCTGCTTGGCCTTTGTGTCCCTTAGCTTTGGCCTTGTGGTGGGACGAATCAGCCTGGCGGCCTACACGATCCGTGAGAATGTGGTGGCTATGCATGTGACGGCGGTACCGCCTGTGGTGGAGGCGACACCTACGATGGCTTTGCCAACCCCTGAACCAACGTTGTCACCTACGCCTGCGCCCCTTGTCTTTGCGGCCTTGGAGCAACCTAGTGCGACGGCAACCCCCGCAACGTTAGTGCTGGCCACGGCGGATGCGAGCCTGCCAAGCCATGCGCCACCACCAAATGCCACGCCAACACTCTTGAGCCTTCCGACGCCAATTCCACTGCCTGCGTTGGGCAGTGCGCCCGTGCCGACGCTGATGCCTACCGTGGGGGTTGCTCCGGTCAGTGGCAATCCAATCAATCTCCTCTTGCTCGGCAGCGACCGTCGCCCCGATGAGGGTTGGCAATCGCGCTCCGATGCGATTATGATTGTCCGGCTCGAACCAGAGCAGCAGCGGATTGCGCTGCTCTCGTTGCCGCGTGATCTGATTGTGCGCATTCCTGGCTATGGTTATGCGCGGGTCAATAGTACAACCGTGGTAGGGGATGCCAATGCGCAGTTGGGAGGAGGGGGCGAATTAGCGCGCCGTACCATCAGCGAACTGTTAGGCATTCCCATTCACCATGTGGTACGGGCCGATTTTAGTGCCTTCATTACGGCGATTGATGCAATTGGCGGGATCACCATTGAGGTTGAGCATGAACTCTACGATCCTACCTATCCGACAATGGATTACCGCTATATGGTTGCCCATTTTCTACCTGGTCGTCAGCACATGAATGGTGAACTGGCACTTATGTATAGTCGCGTGCGCCATCCCGATAGCGACTACTTCCGTGCGCGGCGGCAGCAGCAGGTGGTGCAAGCAATTATCCAGCGGGTACGCGACCAACACATGCTCAATCAGGTGCAGATGTTGGCTGATGTGAGCAGTGCGCTGCGTGATCACATCAAGACCGACATGAGCTTCGAGCAGATGCTTGGTGTTGCGTGGGCCTTCCGCAATTTCAGCCCGGAGCAACTGGAGCGCTACACACTCGATGAAAACCTGACCTCAATGGGTCTCGGTGATGATCCCTATGCGATTACTGCCAACCCTGGGGCGATTGCGTATGTGGTGGGGCAGTTGTTGGGGCGTTAAGAGGCTGTCTGAAAAGTCTATGAACTGGCGTTGGAGTGCCGACTTCAGCCGGCTAAAGCCGGCACTCCAACATGTGCCCAATAGCTTTTCAGACAGCTTCTAAGGTTAGCGAAATTCGTGCCTGCCAATGTCCTCGCGGAACATACGGCCAGGGAAGCTAATCCGTTCCGCATTGAGCAGGGCGCGCCCACGGGCACCTGCGAGGGTGGCGCTGGTAGCGACGACCGTAGCGACGTGGCCGCCGGTCACATAGACCGCAGCGGTGAGCGGGCTAGGGCCGCCGCGCAACAGGGTGGCAAAGCGACTGCCATAGCTGGCTGGGGTGTAGCGCATCGCGCCGGGGCTTTGGGTCTGGTTGTGAAAAACAAGTACCCCTTGGTCTACATCGTTCAACCCATCCACCGCTGCACCAATAGGGAAGTGATGCGGGTAGCCTTGGGCCACCAGGCCAATTGCGACAGCCGCCTCATCGCGCCAGCGCAGGGGCGGCACATGTTGCAAACGATGGGCAACCGTTGCCTCCAGCAGCGGCATGAGGTCGTCTTCGAGCCGTGGCAACACCACCTGCGCCTCCATATCGCCAAGACTACAGCGGAGCGCCACCACCCGTGGCCCGCGGTCGGTCACAAGGCAGTCCACCCCCAAAAAGCCCCAGTAGGGCAGATGTTCAAGGCTGAGGGCAAGCACAAGGGGTTGGATAATCTTGCTATAAATGTGGGCACCAAGGCGTTGGGCATAGACCGAGTTGCTACTGATCGCCCCCATGCCTGGGGCTACCGGGCTATCAAATTCGGGCCCAAGCTGGTCGTAGATGCGGACGGGCAGCAGTGGCACCGCGCTGCTTCCATCGCTCAGGGCGCTCATGCGCACCACAATGCCTGGACGATGCTCTTCAATCACCACGCCCGCCACCGGCCCACTGAGTGATGCTTCAGCAAAACTGGTACGCAGAGCTTCGAGGGCGCTGTAGCGATCAGCATAGACCCCCTGGCCATACTCAGGCTGATCAGCACGAATGACCACGGGCAGCGGTTGGGCTGCAAGGTATTTCTCGGCAGTTGCGAGATCGCTACAGACACGCCCGCGCAACACGGGCAAACGGTGGCGTTCAAGCAGGGTACGGGCAAAGCAGCGGCTGCGTTCGATCTGCACAGCACGCTGGGCTGGCCCGCAGACGCCAATATGCATCGTGACCACCTCGTCCACCAAGCCAGCCGCTAACGAACTACTATCGGCGGGCACGATCAGATCCATGCCTTCATCAAAAGCCCAACGCGCCACTTCGACCGCATTGGTCGGATCAAGTTCGACCATGGGGGCTAATTGGGTTGCACCGCCATTGCCAGGTGCGACAAAGACATCGGTGGTAGCGCTATTGAAGAGCTTCCAAACGAGCGCGTGGGCTCGTCCGTCTCCACCGAGAACAAGGATCTTCATGGTTTGAGTGTGATTGGAGGAGGCTTGAAGGGGCTTGGTTCCATACGCATCCCTACGCTTTCAGCCTAGCTGAAGCGGCAGTTACGAGATTCTTCAGTAACATCATGTTGGTCACTGGGCCAGTACCGCCGGGGACCGGGGTGATTGCTGCGGCGATCTCAGCGACGGAGGCGAAGTCTACATCACCAACGAGGCTGCCATCATCGCAGACGTTCGTGCCAAAGTCTACCACGGTTGCCCCGGGCTTGATCATTGCGGCAGTAATGAGGCCGGGGCGACCAGCAGCGACACAGACGATCTCACATTCACGCAGGACGCTGCCTAGATCATTGGTGCGTGAGTGGCAGATGGTGACGGTGGCATCGGCTTGGACGAGCAGTTGAGCCATGGGGCGGCCAACAATGGCACTGCGGCCAACCACTGCGGCCCGTTTGCCGCGCAGGGTGATGCCGTTGCGACGGAGCAACTCCATGCCACCTGCGGGCGTATTGGGCACAATTGCGGGCTGCCCTTGGGCCAAGAGACCGGCATTGATCGGATGCACCCCATCAACATCCTTGCGATGGTCAAGGGCCAAGATGGCACTCGTTGCATCAAGGTGGCCTGGCAGGGGCATCTGGATCAGAATGCCATCCACGTCGGGCTGTTGGTTGAGGTGGGTCAGCGTACCAATCAGGTCGGCTTGGGGGGCGTCGTTGGGTAGTAGTTCAAGCTGAAAGGTTACCCCAACATTCTTACACAGCCTACCAATCGTTCGCACATAGCGGGTCGAAGCGGGATCGTCACCCACTTGAACCACCACAAGGCTTGGTGCGCGGGTCAGTTTGGCCGTGAGCTCAACAATAGCCGCCTCAGCTTCCTGGCGCAACTCTTGAGCCAAGGCCCGTCCATCGAGCATGGTTGCAGGCATACGTTCCTCTGTAGGATTGGAGATTGGAGATTGGAGATTGGAGATTGGAGAACATGGCGTTCCAATGAGCTGGAGCGTTAGTGATCTGGTATCACTGATTGATCCGGTTGCGTACAATCTTCACCACTCCATCGGCCTCTTCGCTCAGACCAATGGCCAGATCAGCGATCCGTGCGCGGGTCTCATGGACATAGAGTTGGTCGTCAAGCCCTGCGAGGTTGATCTCAATGTTGAGAATCGCACTCTGGACGGTCGCACGGGCCAGGAGGGCGGCAACCCCAATATCGCTGACGATCAGGCGTCCAACGTGCGGGGCAAGGGCGGTGCAGAGGGGCAGAATCGCGGCGGTAACCTGAGCGGTACGCAGGGGCACCTCAGCCGCCTGGCGGGTTACTTGCTGAATGGCAGCCTTGCGTGTCGCCGCATCGGCCTCGGTGGTGCGCGGCAGCTTATAGGCTGCGGAGAGGCGCCCAAAGACCTCAATATCCTCTTCAGCAAGGGTTTGCAACTCCCGGCGCAATCCCTCAGCGCGGTCGTGGATCGAGCGCACCTCCTCTTCAATGGCGGCAAACTGCTTTTTGCCCTTGGTAAGCGCACAGACCATACTCACAAGCCCGGCAGCCATCGCCCCGCTCATTGCGGCCACACTACCCCCGCCGGGGGTGGGGGCACTTGAGGCCAGGGCGTCGAGGAAGCCACCGAGCGGTTGCATCTCCAGAGGCTCGGTCATAACACACTCC
This sequence comes from Candidatus Viridilinea mediisalina, assembly GCF_002532535.1. Classification (GTDB taxonomy): domain Bacteria; phylum Chloroflexota; class Chloroflexia; order Chloroflexales; family Chloroflexaceae; genus Viridilinea; species Viridilinea mediisalina. The sequence continues at coordinate 4,137 of NZ_NQWI01000087.1, read as the reverse complement.
TTCGCGGTAGCACCGCGTGACTGAACGAACGGTCATCGTTCTCTTATGACCTATTATACCAAGTGGTTACTCCAATGACAGCGCCCACTTTTCGCTAAAACCAAGCGCAAAGGCGCGGGCGATGAGATCAAGCATGGCTGCGGGTGCAAGGCTTGTGGGAGCGTTGGCAAGGGTCTGTTGGTAGGCCACGCTGCGCGGCGGACGCCCTGAAACGGCGGCGGCAAGCTGGGCGGCATAGGTGCTGAACAGCTCTGGCATGCAACTGTGCGGCAACACCCCCCAACGAAGCTGGTCGCGCAGGTGCAGCAGGGCCATCACTGCGGCAACAGTGGGAGGATCGTTGAGGATGACGGGCAGATTGCGTTGCAACAGCGCGGCATCATCATGGTTCAGGTAGGCACAGATGGCTGCACTCAGGCCAGCCTCCGTAGCCCCAAGACGGCGCAAAAGCGCCATAGTGCGACACTGGCCTACGGGCGTGAGACCATTTTGGCGGGCCAGTGCCTGACGTAGTGCTGCTTGCACAACGTGGGCCAACAACTCGCCCAACTTGGTATGCTTCTGAGCGCCACGCAGAGCTATGCCACCGAGCCGCGCCGCAAGTCCAACCTGATCAGTGCCAGTGCCGGTTGCAAGGCCATCGGCATAGCATGAAGGAACATTCAACTCCTGCAGCGTCGCCGTCTTCGCCTCAGTAACCAGCGTTACCGCCTCGACCAGCGTGCCTGGGGCCAACTCATGGTTGAGCAAGAGCATAATGACAATCGTGCCGCTCTGAGGGGCATGCAGCGCTTCATACTGGCCTGCAACCTCGTGGTAACTGGCGGGATCACCCGCACGGCCCGCATTGGTCTCTACGCCAGCGGTCACCACCGCAACAACCTCAAGCTCACGGAAGGTTTCATGCACAATCGCGGCGGTCTGCATATTCGCGGCAGTACCCATGGTCGCACAGCCTACTGAGGGCAGATCGTAGCGTTGGGCAATCACCGTGCGATACTCATCGGGCTGTTCAACGGCCAAACGGTGCAGTTCAGCACTCAGGTTATGGCCGCTCGGCTCACAGGACTGATGGTTATAGAGGTAGCCCAAGTCGTCGTGCAGACCACCGGTACTACTACGACATGTCGAGATCACGCGATGGGGCGTGAGAAAGCGGGCATAGATAATCTTAGCGTCGCGGTGGAGCTCAACCCCATCGTAGTAGCGAGCGAGAAGCATGGCAATCTTTGTTAGAGAAGGATACAGCAACGAGAAAATAGAACATAGGTTTACGGCATCAGGATGCGCTGAATGCCTCCAAACGGTACAGTATCCTAAAACCATCCTTATAGCGCGAAAGGGAACACTTGACCAAAATATAGTTGGGATCATCAGTGCTGTCAAGGTTTGTCGAAGAGCCATTTTCCTCTTACGCGCAGATACAGCTTTCTGCTACAATAGAGATGGGTAGGCTACGCGGCCTTGCGCGTGGGTCGTTTTGCTGTACCCACTGATTTGTCGGCTACACGATGAGGCTTGTATGGCATCCTTGAAGCGCATGACGCCCTCGATTATTCGTCCTCTCTTGATTCTCGCATCGGTGATCATCATTTTGAGTGCTATGCGGGCTAGTGCGTCATTAGTCAATCCGATTCTGCTTGCGCTTGTGATTACTCTGCTTTGTAACCCGATCTATAGTTGGTTGCAAAAACGCGGAATGCCCTCATGGGTGGCGTTGCTGCTGATGGTGATAGGGGTGCTGAGTGGTGCTGCTATTCTCACCACCGTCATTGGGGTCTCGCTTAGTCGCCTCACGGCGCAGATTGCAAGTTACCAAGCGATGTTGACCGAGCAGGAGGCAACGCTGCGAGCGTGGTTGGCAGGCTATGGGATTGTTGCTTCTGATCTTCAGTTCTTTGGCTTGATCAATAGCGTTAATCTAACCAGAATTCTTGGTGTCGTGCTCGCTGCGGTTGGCAATGTATTGGGCAATTCGTTGCTTGTGTTGGTGCTTGTCATCTTTTTCTTAACCGAACTACCGTCATTTCAGCAACGTCTGCGTGATAATCTCGGTGAGGATAATCCGCTCTTTCAGCGTCTGCAACGCTTCGGGGGCGGGGTGGTAAGCTATTTTAGCATCCGCACCTACATCAACCTGATTGTCGCGCTTGGCTCATTGATCGCCATGGTCTTCCTTGAGGTGCCCTTTGCGGCCCTCTGGGCGGTGATCATCTTTGTGTTGAGCTACATTCCCTATATTGGCATTCCGATTGCGTTGGTGCCAACGGTCCTGCTCACGCTGGCCGAACATGGCGTTTGGCGTGCGGTCATCGTTATTATCGTGATCTCGCTGATTAACTTGGGCATGGAGAATCTGGTAGCGCCCTCGCTGATTGGACGGCGCTTGAGCCTTTCGCCCGCTGTCGTCTTTGTCTCCTTCTTCTTCTGGACATGGCTACTCGGCCCGCCTGGCACCTTTCTCTCGATGCCGATCACTGTGCTGCTGACCTTGGTACTCGACAACTACGAGGAGACGCGCTGGCTCGCTCGACTCATGGGCTCTTCTACGATTGAGGGGTTGCGTACCCGTAGTGCTGCGGTCACACCTGAAACCTCAGTAGGGGACGATAGGCCGCTTACCGATTCAGGCTCATGAGTAGGAAAGTAGGAAAGTAGGAAAGTAGGAAAGTAGGAAAGTAGGAAAGTAGGAAAGTAGGAAAGTAGGAAAGTAGGAAATAGATCAGATTGTCCTGCTTGTCACTCGTCACTTATCACTCGTCACTCGTCACTTGTCACTCGTCACTTGTCACTCATACCTAGTATTACCACTGCTGCCCGACGCTACTTGGTCTACACCGCACTCTTGACAGGTGGCTTGGCGATCAGTGCGCTCTTCTTTAATCTGCTGCTGCTGGCGTTAGGCTATGATCAGCAGAGTCTGCACCTGCCCTTCTTGGGGGCATGGAGCATCTTGGGGTTGATGCACAGCCTGCCAGCCTTTGCAGCGGCCCTGAGTAGCCTGCCGCTCTGGTGGCTGGTGAGCCGCTATGGGCCGCGTTTTGGGCTGGTAGGCGGGGCGTTGCTGGCGGCGGCTTCGTTGCTTGGTATGGCGCTCTGGCCTACGCCGGTGAGCATGCTGGCATGGGCATGCTTGGGCGGGCCAGCGGCGGTACTCTTCCAGGTGAGCGCCGCGCCCTTTATGATGCGCCATAGTGGCCCGCATGAGCGCGCTATGCTCTTCTCACTCAGTGCGGGCCTCATGATTGGTGTGGCCGGGCTGGGCAGCTTGGTTGGCGGTTTTTTACCGGCGCTGTTGGGGGCGTGGTTGGATGTGCCCACCCAGAGCGCCATGGTCTACCGTAGCACCTTTGGCGTGGCGGCCTGCTTTGTGCTGCTTGCGCCCATCCCGTTGTTACGTCTCCCGCCTGATGGTGCAGTCCTACCGGAAACGCCAACGCGCCAACTTCATGTTGGGAATGAACTACGCAAACTCTGGGACTTTGGCCGGGCGGCCCTGCCGTTTGTCGTTTCACCACTGCTGATCTCGTGTGGCGCGGCGCTTTTGATTCCCTTTTTGAACCTCTACTTGCGCCAGCGCTTTGGCGCCCCCGACGCGGCTTTGGGCTTCATCTTTGCCATGATTGGCATCGCCACTGGTGCCGCCACCCTGCTTGCCCCGTGGTTGGCGCGCCGCTTTGGTGCAATGGGCAGCGTGGTCCTCACCCAAGCCCTCGCCATCCCATGCCTACTGCTGCTCGCTGTAGCGCCCAACCTCTGGCTGGCGGCGGGCATTGCGCTCACGCGGGCCGCACTCATGAACATGGCGGCTCCGCTGTACGAGGCGTATGCCATGGAACATACAGCCGAAGCGGCCCGCCCCATCGTGATCGGGTTGATCAATGGGGCTTTCTCGGCAGGCTACATCATTGGCCCCGCCCTCAGTGCCCAAGTGCAGCGCGACTATGGCTTTGGGCCGCTCTTTATTGCTACAGCCTGTTTGTATGCGGCAGGTGCCTGGGCCAACTATCTGATCTTTTTGCGCCCCCGGCGCCATTGTAGATTGTAGATTGTAGATTGTAGATTGTAGATTGTAGATTGTAGATTGTAGATTGTAGATTGTAGATTGTAGATTGTAGATTGTAGATTGTAGATTGC
>NZ_NQWI01000279.1 GCF_002532535.1 Candidatus Viridilinea mediisalina | reverse complement strand
AGATAGGAGATAGGAGATAGGAGATAGGAGATAGGAGATAGGAGATAGGAGATAGGAGATAGGAGATAGGAAATAGGGCTGAGGCTTCAGAGCGCCTTGGATGCATCAGGGAAGGATACAGAAAAGAGGATGCGTGAGGCGAAGAGGCGAGACTGCGTGTCATCACGTCCTCGCGTCTTCGCGTCCTCGCAAACAGTAAAGGGGCTACGAACCTTCCCTTACGGTAAAAACTCATTCGTAAACGCTTCCTCAACTGCAACCGGCCCAGCCAAGAGGTTGACATCGCGCATGAATTGCTCGGTGCGCTGCCACACTGCAATATCGGTAAAGCCCAAGCCCTCGGCAGCAGTGATGGAACTGTGCCAGTAGGGCAGACTCTCGATCAGCACTTGGCGCTGAAGCTCCACATCGCTCAATTGCGCTTCGGGGATGAAGGCTAAACTCAAGTCAAAAGCGAGATCGGGGTTGTCGAGCGTGTCTTGCAGGCCACGCAAGGCCGCCCGAATAAAGCCGCGTACCAACTCAGGCTCTTCTGCCAAGAGTTGCTCACTCACCACAATCCCATTGGCGGCGAGATCATAGACATCCGCCACGCGCAGTACATCAACCGCTTCGCCTTGCTGACGGAGCAGCACCGGCTCGTTCATCGCGTAACCCAGGGCCACCTGCACCTGATCCTCCAACACCGCCTGGGCTTGGGTAAAACCGATTACCTCAACCGGGAAGGCGCTCTCGTCCAGATCGTTGGCATAACGCACTGCCAACAAGCCATAGTAGCTCTCGCCAAAATTGCCAGGAATGCCCACCGTCTTGCCGATGAGATCACTGGCCTGCGTTAAGCCAGTGGCACGCTTGGCAAAAAAGACCACCGGAAACTCCTGGTAGAGCGTCATCACCGTTTTGACCGGAATGCCCTGCTGGCGCGCCAGCAGCGTCGAGGTTCCCGAAGCGGTCGCAAAGGCGATATTGTCGGCAGGCCAATTGGCGGCACGTTGCAATACATCGGTTTCATAGTTGTAATCAAAGTTGACTTCGATACCCTCTTCGGCAAAATAGCCCTGGGCCGCCGTGACATAGTAGGGCGCAAATTGGATATTGGGGATGTAGGACATCGCCAAGGTTACTTGACGTAACGCAGGGGCTTCAGCAGCCTCACTCGTTGGCATTGGCGCTGCTGCGGGTTGTTGTGGGGCGCTCCCGCAGGCTACCAATAGGCCAGCAAGTAGCAGCAGGGCAATCAGGCGGTTGAACATCGTGGTCTCCTATGAAGAACAGGGGAACAGGGGAACAGAGAACAGGGGAACAGAGAACAGGGGAACAGGGGAACAGGGGAACAGAGAACAGG
>NZ_NQWI01000086.1 GCF_002532535.1 Candidatus Viridilinea mediisalina | reverse complement strand
GGGTTCGGGGAGGGCGAAGCCCTCCCCGAAAACCCCTCCCACGATCCTAGAGGTTCCAGAAACATTATCTGAAAGACTATACAATCTACCATCGCACATGGTATTAGCGCCGTACAAGTGGCAAGTAGACCTCATAGCGGAGCAAGCCAACAGGAGGGCGGCCTGCGGGTGTTGGTTGGATACGAGGCAGGGTCGTAAGGGTGCCAAGCTCGAAATAGTGGCGCAGGTAGTCGTCCCAGCTACCATACTGGGTATACCAGAAGAGACCGTGGCTGATGTAGAGGTTCAATTCGGCACTGTCGCGGTCGGGGGGAAAGTAGATAGCTATGCCGTTGCTACGATCCAAATCCCAGAATTGTGGGCCTATGGCGGTACTAATGCGATCTGACCGAAAACGATTCGTTTCAGGCACAACCGCTGCGGTAATACTTGTCACAAGCGCTTCCGCAGCGTTCCTGACGTCGGCATGGGTCGTTCGGGCTATGAGTTGGCGTGCAAAATCGGCAAGATCCACATACTCATCGGTCGGATCAAGTTGATAGAAGTTGCGCGAGTCGAAAACTTGGGTCGCGGATCGAGCAGCACGCACCGTTGCGCGGCTCTCGTGTTGCAACAAGGCCGTGACCAGTTCATCAAGGGCTTGGCTAACCGCACCGATGCGGCGTAGATCAATCGCTGCAATGGTATATGGATACACCCCAGCGGCGCGTAAGCCAACACTGTACTCTTCGGTCACACGCTGGGCAAGTTGCAGCGGGGTGGTGGTTGCGCGCACGGCATCGGCATAGCGATCAAAGGCAAAGAGCGACCATGCGAGGTTTTGTGAGGCTACCATGTAATCGGCATAGCCGCTAGCGTCTGCTGCCACTTCAAACATGCTCATCAGACATGCATCGAGGTGGAGGACATCAATGGGTTGTGTGCCATCCTTCGTTGCCTGCATCAGCGCTTGGCGCAATTCGCTCACTGTGAGCATCTCGTCGAGATTATTCTCCTCATCCCAAGCGATACCAGTAGTACCACGTCCGTGATCGGCAATGTTGAGGTAGTAGTGGCGGGCTGGGTAGTTCTCCATGGCCCAACTGACAAAATCGCGGAGTGTATCGGGATTGGCCATGTTCAGTTCACCCATGGGCCACTCGATGGTGTTGCCATCAGGACGGACGTAGTAGCGCATTGAGTCGCCTTGGGCTGCGCCATCACGCAGGACAAGAATATTGACACCGGGTTGCCCAGCAACTGCTTCAAGACGGCGGTGTTGTTCGCGGAAGTGGTCAGAGAGATCATTATCGCCTGCGAGGTAGAAGAGCAATGTCCAAGCATCGTCGGCGTCAGGAACCTGACTTGCTCTCGCAGTCCGACCAAGCAGATCAAAGCGTGCCACGAAGGCATCATCGCCACGGTGTTTGTGGGGATAGGCCACGGTTGGCCCGGTTCCTGGCATGTGTTGCGAAGCGGTTAGCCCGGCGATATAGACACTCCCTGCGGCATCTAAGGCGATTGAATGGCCCCATTCATCCCCTTCGCCGCCGAGGAAGGTCCCATAACGCAACCCAGTGCCATCGGGTTGCAGTGCTACGAGGGTTGCATCGCGGACTGCGGTTCGACACGGTGCCCCTGGGGCGCCACAAATGGTATCGGCGGCATCAGCACTCACTGGGAAATCATGTGACTCGGAAGTCCCGACTACATAGGCGGTTCCATCGCTTCCTACAGTGATGTCCCAAGCAAAATCATCATGCTCGCCTCCAATGAAGGTGCTATAGACCCGTGAACTACCGCTGGGGTTGACCTTGACCACATCCGCTGTACGGCTGAGAAAGGATGCGGTCGTATCAGCTTGGCCCACATTCGCTTCAAAATAGAGATCGTTCATGCGCTCATGAAGAGCTATGAGCGAACCCTCTGTATTACAACCCGCCGTAGTCTCAAAACTCAGATCAAGTCGCCCGCCTCCCTGAGGGATACGCTGCTGAATCGTCGTCGTAAAACCACTCACCGTAACCTGGAAGCTCACGCTTTGGCCTGCCTGAAGCCTGAGTGGCGCTTGGCCCAGCGGAATCTCGTAGAAAGGGGCACAACTGGACGGGCTATGCACCAGATTCAGCGCCATGCTCGTACCATTCTCAGCCGTTGCAATGATGGAAGCTTCGATCATAGGCTGGCGGTTGAGGATAACATAGCCGCTAATGGACATGGTACTGGGTGGCAGTGTGCCTGTGCCGGGCCGTGGCAAGACATCGAGGGTACAATCTTCGCCAGATTGGGCCACAGTAGGTTCGGGCATGGCCGTGAGATTGACGAGGAACAGGCAGAGAAGCAGAACGGTGGTAAGACTGCGAATGATACGGAGCATAGAATGACCTCTTACTACTGAGTGCGGCTACGATCCTACACCGTACAACGCTCCAAAACAGCCTATGCCGCCATGATGTGCCGATATGCGGAAGAATACCAATGAGCCTTGAACATGCCGCATGATCAAGCACACGAAAGCCCATTGAGACGCCATGTGTGGCAATCTACAATCTGCAATCTACAATCTGCAATCTACAATCTACAATCTACAATCTACAATCTACAATCTGCAATCTGATGCACTCATCCCACAATTGCGATCCAACCGGCCCAAGCAAAAGGATGGGGCTCATGCACGATAATGCGACGTTGGGCTGTTGCGAGGGCTGCGGCTGCATCTAGTCTGTCTGCTGAGGCACACAATTCTGTAGCCACACCAGCCATGAGCATGGCTGCACACTCATCAGCAATGCGCCACAGGCTTACCACTAAACCAGAAGCGCCAGCAACAAGCAGACCACGAGCCATGCCTAAGAGCCCGCCGCCCCGTGGTGCGCCGCGCCCTGTCTCGCAGGCATTGAGCAGCACGAGTGGCTGGTGGGCTAATGCAAGTTGATAGAGGTTTGCGACGGTAATCCGTGCGTCGGCGAGTTGTAACCATGAGAAGAGGGGGTTTTCTGGTCGAAAGATCGCATGGGTGGCCAGGTGAATAATCTGACTTTGGGCCGTGGCAGCACTGAACTGAGCTTCTGTTGCGTCTGCTTCAAGCAGGAGTGTGGTTGGCCAATGGGCTGCAAAGATGTTCGCCATGTGTTGGGCTTCATGGAGTGCTGCTGGTAGACGCCCTCCATCTGAGTAGCCTATTGTGAGCGCTGTTCCTCCTTGCTTGTGGTGAGCAATGGTTGAGCCGAACGCGACTGGCGCAGTAAGGAACGCCAGGGTGAATCGTTCAACCAAGTACTGTTTGCCATCCCACAACGCCGCAAAGGGTAGGTCGTGCCAAGTCGCTGGCAGGGTGACCATGAGGCGCGTAGAGCCTTCAAGCCCGTGGGCTAAAGGGGCAATGAGGCTATCGTAGAGGCGCTTGCCAATCATGTGGGCATGGTTTAAGCCGAGCGTGCAGTGTAATCCTTTGACCCGTAGATCAATGTGCATCCGCCAAGCTTGGCATGCTCGTTCAATCAGTGCTGCTGACCCCAAAGCGATGCTTGTCGCTGGCTGATGAGCAGTGAGCAGGATGCTATATGCCAGGCCATCCACTGTGTAGTAGTGGAGTAGGGCAGTATCGGGATCGAGCCTGGCCTGGAGCTGTGCGACCCACGCATCTGCGGTGTGAGGGTTGAGCAGGGGGCTGCTCTGCTGTTCATCTGCAGTAGCAGAGCCATATGCCTGTAACTGCATGCGACGCCAGTGATCGGCAATGGTCGCCTCCAATTCAGCCAAACGCTTACTTTGGGTGGAGCTTTGAGGTGCCGCGAGTTCAGTCAGCGGACCAGCCTGCTGATGGTGCCACTGCTCGCGCAGCGCGGTGAGTTCTGGGCTCGATCTGGTTGCCCGGCTGCTGTTTGGCAATGGTGCAGTCGCAGCAAAACTGAGTAACGCTAGTGTGAATTGAGGATTGCTCTGGGTTTGGGCAAGGGCAATAGCTCGTTCATAGATAGCTTGATAGCGTTCCACAAAACCAATGGCCGGCTCATCAAGCATGATTTGCACACGAATGCGTTCGATAATGGCCAAAGCGGTCAAACAGTGATCTAATGCCTGTTCCTGTGCATGCCTCAGCAGCGCGGTCTGACTAAAGAGATCATGCACCTCGATCTCAACCTCATACAGCGCTTCACGTAGAGCCTCTGCGTGGATGGATCGTAGGCGGGCGTCTATGGCTGCAACATTAGGTTGGACGCATTGGAGCTCGATGCGGAGTTGGAGCAGCGCAACCCGTGCTGCAAGTGCGGGGTAGGTACTGAGCAGTGGATGGTTACGCAGGCGTGAGATGTGGCGTTGAGCTAGAGGTATGCGACCATGAGCAACCCCCAACTCTAGGCGGGCGACATCAATCTCCAGCAGGCGTCCGCTGGCAATGGCCCCTTCAGTGGCAAGCATCCGTCGCGCCCGTTTAAGGAGCGCATCAGCACGACTCGCCCGATCCGGGGTAGCGGTTGTACGCAGGCTATGGGCTTGCACTAGCAGTGCTAAGGCAACTTGGGCACGCATCTTAGCCTGCTGGAGCGGTTTAACTGCCGTGTGAGCCAAGCAGAGCGCATCGGTATGCAGATTTAGGTTTTGGTAGACCTGGGCACGAATGAGTTGAATGAACGCCACTTCATGCTCAATGTGTGCTTCAGCAAAGCCAAGTTCAGCGCGATCAAGCCAGTGGAGCGCCTCAGCATAGCGTCCACGTCGGGCAGCGAGGGCACCCAGACTCATGGCAAAGCGGGACAGTTCTTCACGATGGCCAGCAGCAGCCAGTGCGGCTTGTCCCTGATTGATCCGTGCGGCGGCAGCATCAAGCTGATTCAGTCCTTCGAGGGCAATTGCAATATTCAGATCGAGGTGCGCGGCGCGATCATCTGCACCAACATCACGCAAATAGGACTGACCATGCTCCGCAGAGATGAGCGCGGCTGCATAGTCGTGGGTATGGATGTAGAGCGCCGAGCGATTCTGCTCAAGCACACCGCGATAGAGGGTTGCCGCAGCACCAAGCTCAGTGCAGATCGCTTCAGCCCGTGTTGCAACATCCAGCGCATCAACAAAGGCTCCTAACTCCTGAAGTGGCCCGATCTGATTGATCAGCGCTCGCGCCAACCCATCGAGGTCGTGCTGCTGCGAGAAGAGGCGCTCGGCATGGCAAAAATGAGCAAGTGCCGCTTGATACTGGCCACGGGCGTGTTGAGCATTCCCAAGGGCAAGGGCTGCTGTAGCGAGGGCTACTGGGCTATTGATCGTGTCTGCGACCGCCTCTGCGACATGGGCGATCGCGAGTGCCTGGCGTGCATGCTGCAACTTTAGCGCATCTACGCGCATTTTTAGACTCTGAACAAGCTCCGGCGTCAGTTGCTCGGCCACCAAGGCCAACAGATCAGACCAGCCTGCTTGCCCCCAGGCTGCCACGAGTAGATCGGCGAGCTCCTCACGTTTCATGAGATCGTCATGTCAGCAATGATGATAGATAAAGCTGGCAGTTGGATATGCAATTGATACATTCCACTGAGCAGAGCATCAAAATGAAAGTAGCCAAACTCATCAATCTGATCTTCAGATTGCATTTGACCAGCGGAGAAGATACTGACCAATGCGGGCTGTGGGATAGGATCGTCTCCAGAGGCTAGGGTGCCTTGAATCTGCCAATAGGTTCCGCCAGTAATTGGTGATGCTGCAATCACAATCTGAAATGGCGCTGCGTGGTAGAGCAAAAGATGGGTTGGCTGGGCACCTCTTACGGCCAGTGCAGGAACATGAGGGGGATCAGGCATGCGGATGGCTTCGCGCAACTGTCGCCCCATCATGATCAGGCGTTCAGCCAAACTGAGGGTTTCGCGCTCCTGCGAAGCAGCCGTAAGTTCAGCAAGTTCAGCCCGACAATGGGCACAATGATCCAGATGTGTTGCAAGCACTGCTGCTTCGGCTGGTGCGAGCAGGGCTTCTTGGTAGCCTAATAATGCTTCAACCGGAGGACATGCGGCTCGTAAGGTGAGCAATTCTATGTGTACCTGCGTATCGCGCAGGGCAACTGCCGCTTGACGACACGCGGAGCAGTGGGCAAGATGTGCTGCTATCTGGGGTGACGCTTCACCTTCAAGGTAGGCAAGGAGAGCACCCTCAGGCATTTGCGTTGGATCAAGACAGTTCATAACTGACATAGCGGTATTATCCATTGATACACCTGAACATTGGTGTATCATCGTTATTCATTCAACACTCCCTAGCGCATGCTACCGCTATCAATCTTCCTCATGTTCACGCAAATAGCCAAGATCGCGGCGCAGTCGCTTGAGGAGACGCTCTTTGAGCGCACGTACCTCTTCGATGTCAGGGAATTGCTCATGATAGTGAGCAACTATCTCGGCTGGTCGTAGCCCTTCATAGAAGGAGAGTTTGAAAATTTGATATTCTTTAGAATCGGCGTGCTGCTCAAGCCACTTTTGAACCTGCTGGAGCTGTTCGGCATGCATTAATCTCTTCAGAGCAAGCTGATCGGGAGGTTGAAGTTCAGCATGTACCCGTTGCATAGCGGCGAACTTCGCTTGCACAACGGCTTCACGCTGCTGTTTGCGTTGATAGCTCAGCCCAATCGAGATGGCACATTTGCGTAGAAAAGCGAGGAGCGCGGCTACCGAGTGAAAACGTTCAAAGCGTTGACCGCTACAGTAGCGCCAGAACTGAGCCCAGGTTTGATGGGCCAACTCATCTTCTATGCTTGCATCAAGCTCACGCACATGACGCTTGATCCAGAAGATCACTAAGCGCCCAAATTGCTGTTGCACTGCTGTGGCGGCAAAGCTATTCCCAAGTGCCAAGCCGCGCAAAAAGAGTTCGTAGCACCATGCACCCTCAGAGTCGTAATGGGCCTGCTCGTTACGGCAACCTTCAGCCACAGCCTCCAAGTCGTACTGTTGGAACGGGCGTAGCTCCATAGCTACCTCTGTTTCATTCATCGTGCTACGATGTAGCGTATTATACCATTTCAGATTGTAGATTGTAGAACATGGCGTCTCAATGGGCTGTAGCCTTATTGATCCGGCGGCATGTTCAACGGTAATTGGCATTATAATCTATGTTATAGGATGGGCTTGCCCAACCTGAGGGTCACGTCAACCCGTATGGGCCTGCGCCCCAACACCCCCGCCGGGAGGCGGGCCACATGGTTACCAACACAATTCCATTGCCCGCAACCATGCGGGCGCTTGAGGTGCGGGCCTATGATGGTGCCCGCGCATCGCTGGTGCTGGTTGAACGACCACTGCCCCAGCCCGCCGCCGCTGAGGTGCTGATCCGGGTCGTGGCGAGCCCGATCAATCCTTCGGATCTGCTCTTTCTTGAGGATCGCCACGGGGTGCATAAACCGCTGCCTGCCATCCCTGGCTATTTCGGTAGTGGCGTTGTGGTTGCCGCCGGTACGAGTATGCTTGCACGGATGCTCGTGGGTCAACGGGTGACCTTTGGGGCCGATCATCCGCTGAGTGGGGCCTGGGCCGAGTATGCGCTGGTGCAGGCGTTGAGCTGTGCGCCGCTGCTGCCAAGCATTGGGACCGCCCACGCTGCTTTGCTGTTGCTCAATCCGATCACGGCGTGGGGCCTTGTTGATGAGGCGCGTCAGGGGCGGCATCGCGCTATTGTGCAGACGGCTGCCGCGAGTGAGGTGGGGCGCTGGGTGGTGCGCCTCAGCCGGGCCGCTGGTTTGCCGCTGATCTGTGTGGTGCGCCGCGCTGAACATGTGGATCAACTACGGGCTGAAGGGGCCGACTATGTGCTCAACAGTAGTAGCCCCGATTTTGACCAAACTCTCCATAGCTTGTCGCATCGCTTGGGGGCAACCATTGCGTTTGATGCGGTTGGCGGGCACTTGATGGAACGGCTCCTCTTGGCTATGCCCTCAGCTTCACGGCTCTTGCTCTATGGCCTGCTGGAGGAAGGGGCTTATAGCATTCCGCCCGAACGCATGATCTTTGAGCGCCTGCGGGTTGAAGGTTTCTATATGCTCGAATGGATGCAACGGCGCGGCTACCTTCAGACTCTGCGCGGCTTTATGGCAATCCAAAAACTGGCCACCGAGGTGCATCCAAGCGTGCGCGCATGCTTCCCCCTGGAAGAGGCATGGTCAGCCCTCCAGCTCTATCGGCGCGAAATGGGCGCAGGTAAGGTGCTGCTCATGCCTGGCCTGAGGCGTGGGGGCTGCGCCCCAAACGTATGATACCATTTACGATTGTAGATTGCAGATTGCAGATTGCCGAACATGGCGTCCCAATGGGTTTTCGCGTTCTTGATAATGCGGCATGTTCAAGGGTAATTGGTATGACATGAAGCCCCCGGCGGGGGTTTGGGAGCGGCGCAGCCTGCTCCAAAAAAACGCTTTTTGTTGCGTGTTGGCGGCTTCGCCGCCAACACGCAACAAAAAACGGGGTCTGGGGCTACGCCCCAAACTCCCGCCGCCAGGCGAACCTCATGAAAAATAGTATCGGCTTGTGCTACAATAGCACAAGCCGATACTATTTTGCCCCCACTATGAAGCACCAACCACGCATGGATCCCCGTTTAGCCCAGCGCATCGCCGAGAAGCGGGCTGCGCTTGATGCGCGGCGGCCTTTGCCGCCGGGGGTGCTGCGGGTACTGCATGAAGATCTGCAGGTACGCTTAACCTTCCACTCCAATGCGCTTGAGGGCAACACGCTCAACTTGCGCGAGACGCAACTAGTGGTAGCCCACGGGCTCACAATTGGCGGCCATTCGCTCAAGGAACACCTTGAGGCAACAAACCATGCCGCAGCCTATGCCGCGATTGTCCGTTTGGCGGAGGAACCAACGCCGCTGACGGTGGCACAGATGCTCGAACTGCACCACTTGGTGATGGATCGCATGCTCGATGAGGCGGGCCAGTTTCGCCGTGGTGCGGTGAGCATTCGGGGTTCGCAGTTGACCCCGCCGCCTGCGCGGGAGGTGCCGGGCTTGATAGAGCAGTGGTTGGTTTGGCTTGAAAGCGAAGGGCAGCAGTATGAGCCGATCACTAGGCTGGTGCTGGCCCATCACGGTTTTCTGGCGGTACACCCCTTTCTTGACGGCAATGGCCGCACCGCCCGTCTGCTGCTCAACCTGCTGCTGCTGCGTGCGGGCTACCCGCCCGCCCTCTTATTGCAAGAGTGGCGGCTCGGCTACCTAGAGGCGCTGGCTCAGGCCGACCGTGGGCGCTACAATCCTCTGCTCAACCTGATGGGCCGGGCGGTCGAGAGTGGCCTCGATCTCTACCTTGAGGCATGTTCCGCAGCGCCTGATGACGAGTGGGTGCCTCTGAGTCTGCTGGCCAGCGACACACCCTATAGTGCTGCCTATTTAGCCCTGCTGATCCGCAAAGGCCGCCTTGCTGGCAGCAAGCGGGCGGGGCGCTGGTACAGCACTCGTACAGCCCTTGCCCGCTACCAGGCCGAAGTGGCCGCAGGTACGATTCCGCGTGGCCGCCCACCGCGATAGTGCGTTTGGGCCTACGACCCACCCCCATATACGAACATTTTAACTTTTGCAATCATTCTTAATGAAATAAGACCCATTCCCCACCAAAGCCGTCATAAAATAATCATAGACTCGTGGCGCGATACTTGCTAGAGTATTGGTGAGAACTATCAGGGAAGTAGTTCGAACGTTCAAGCACAAAGGGGGGAAGGTATGAGCTTTGCAGCTAAACTCAGTGATATGCCACTGATCGACGCAATCCGAATGTTTCAACGTACCGTGCGGAGTGGCAAGCTCATGCTGTGGGGGGCCTCTGAGCGGGGGGTGATCTGGATGCTGCATGGCCAAGTAGTCCATGCGATTGTCCTGAACCTGAACGACCGGCGCTTGCTGCATACGAGTGAGGCGGCGTTGCGCGATTTGCTTAACTGGAACGAAGGGCATTTTCGTTTTACGCCCGGGGATGCCGATTGCTTCTATCCGGTCAGCATTACCACGCCAACCCTGCAACTCCTCGCGAGCATTGAGCAGACGCACGTAGCGGAGCTGTATGCTGCCTATGCAGGCAATCTCACCCCAGCAACTATGTTGGAACCATTGCCCCAACGGGAGGGCATGAACGAGAAGCTGCACATGAGCGCCATGGAATGGGTTCTGCTGGTACGGGTAGGACAAGAATCCAAGACACTCCAAGAACTTGCGGCGGATCACTCGACCTCGTTTGAGCACATTGCGGCTATGGCGACCACGTTGCTGAAGCATGGCCTTGTACGCATTGTAGGATTGCAGATGCCCAGTGAACATGGGGCGATGGACAATCTTAATGCAGCCATTCGTCGCCGTCTCCAGCAGCAGCCAAAAGGTTTACACTAATGCAAATGAACACATTAGGAGCTTACACACCCGTGATGGCTAATTTTGGCCCGACCGCAGATGTATTTGCGAGTGTCGCCCATATGTTGGCCGAAACCAAGCGCGTTGAGCCGCCGCGCCATCGTGCTTGGGCTATGCCCGCAGAACGTGCGAAGATGCCACTAGGCAGCTACCTGCTGGGGCACGGCTACATCCGCCCTAATGAACTCGTGCAGGCCTTGACCCTGCAACAACAGATGGCATCTGAAGAGCGCTGTATGCTGCTTGGTGACATCATGGTTGCGCGGGGCTTGATTAGCCCCCAGATCTTAGCGACCATGTTGGCAGTCCAACTCATGGATCGCTTGGTTGATCCGACCCCCTTCAAACCTGTGCGCCTCGGTGAGCACTTGGTCGCCCGTCATTTGATCAAACCGCGCCACCTCGCGGGCGTGCTACAACTCCAAGCTTGGCTGCGCACCCAGGGCCAAGCGGTGCTGGTGGGGCAACTCCTCGTCCAGCAAAACCTTGTCCAGCCGCAACATATTGAGGAGATTGTGAGCGTGAGGTCTTCGCTCTCTTCATAGAGGTAGGAAAGGGGCAAGCCCTCACAGGTCTACTAGACCTGTGAGGGCTTGCCCCTTTCGCATGACGTTTTTGCCCCTAATTTGCTGCGTTTCACCGTGGCCGCGCAAAGACTTGCGTCCAATAGGTTACGAATGCAGCGGAATCGTCGTTGGCCTCGGCATAGCCAACCCCAATCTCGGTATAGTTACAATTGAGGATGTTGGCACGGTGGCCGGGGCTACTCATCCAGCCTGCAACGACTTGGGTAGGCGTGAGATAGCCTGCACCGATGTTTTCAGCAACCGCTTGCCATGCGTAGCCCGTCATCGTCACCCGATCCGATAGGCTGGTGCCTTCGGGTGAGAAGTGGCTGAAGTAGTTGCGCCGGGCCATGTCTTCGCTATGGCTCTGGGCCGCTTGGTTGAGCAATGGGTTCATGGTGAGCGTCACAGCGCACCCGTTGGCTTGGCGTGCTTGATTGGTTAAGACTACCACTTCGCTGACAAAGGGGTGTACGTCGTCAGGGTTAGGGCTAGGAGCGCTAGGAGGGCTCGGGTCATGAGGGGGATTTGTCGGGCCGCTGCGAACCTCACGCCCCAACAACCCCAGTAGCACCGTGTTGGCATCGTGCAACTCGAAGCGGCGGCGCTCGAAGTATTGCACGGTCAGGCGCATGCCTTCGATCTCTGTTTGATACGCGCCTGTGATCGGGAAGCCGAAGCGCTCCAGCCCGCCGTTACGCTGCCAATAGGCAGCAAAGGCTCCACACACACGGTGGCCCGTCTCGCCAAAGGCCAAACAGCCCGCATCGGCAGCCTCGCCGGGGCCGAACTGCCAGGGCGTGCCCTGCTGCTCTAGCCGCTCAACCCCGAGCCGCCCGGCGGTCACCTGACCATTGGTCTGGATCTCGAGGCGGTCGCGCTCGAACCACTGCACTTGCAGTGTCTGACCCTCCACGCTCTCGGCGCTCTGCGCGGTAATCGGGAAGCCAAAGACCGCAAGGCCGCCGTTACGCTCCCAATACTGACGGATTGGCCCACTGATACACTGATCAGTCTCGGCAAAACAACGTTGTGCGCTTTGGGCTTGGCTATGCTGTGCAGGCACCAAGCCGACAATCGTCAGCGTGACGAGCAGTGCAACCACGAGGCGAACAAACACGATGGGGTGAGACATAGGTGCAACTCCTTAGAGGCTGTCTGAAAAGTCTATGAACTGGCGTTGGAGTGCCGGCTTCAGCCGGCTAAAGCCGGCACTCCAGCGTGTGCCCACTAGCTTTTCAGACAACTCCTTACGTAGTTACTAGGTCTTTCGCTTTGCTGAGGGAGTCCTTTCTTGACTCTTGCTCCGCATGCTCTATAGTACAACGCTTTGGGCTGTTTGGGTTGTGTCTGATTGGAATTGGTCGCGCCTATGCTATCTCGCGCTGAATGAACGTCTGTGGCTTCAGCCATTGTCCGAGGAAATACCCTGCAATCAGCCCGATTGCGTGGGCAGGCCCTCCGATCATGGCGGTTGGATCGATCATGAGGAGCAAGGCGTTGCCAATAAACAGAGCCAGCGCCCAATGCTTGATGGCGCCCTTCATTCAGCCTGACATGTTGGTTGAAGTTGAACTGCCACCCTACATCCCGCTGGATGCTGGGAGGATGCGTGGGAACCTCGTTCCCGCGTGCCCTCTTCATTCTATTAAGTAATGCAGCAGATCAAACCGGACCACCGGATGAATTCAAACTCAGCCAAAGGGTTGAGTGTTAACTAGGGTGATCGCAAGAGTAGATGGGCAATAGCGCAAAAGGAACGCTGCTGACAGATTACCTACCAGCAGATTATGATAATATCTATGGAGGTATGAGGTAGCACAAGCGAAGGAAAGCTTCCAATGACGCTCGACATGCGGCGTGAAAACCTGCGCGTGAGTTGGGAAAAGGATGGTGAGATTCTGCTTGAGCTTGATCCGATCCAGGGGCATTGGACAGAGGCGCAGTATCTGCTTGTGACCGACCAGACCAACCGTTTGCTCGAATATACCGATGGCTACCTTGAGGTCTTGCCACTGCCAACCGACCAGCATCAGGCGCTGCTTGCGTGGCTCTTTCTTGCGTTCAAGCTCTGCTGCGAACCGCTTGGCGGTAAGGTGCGTTTTGCCCCTTTGCGCCTGCTTGTTTGCGCAGGGCGCTACCGTGAACCAGATATCCTCTTGCTGCGCGACGCGAACGATCCGCGACGCCAGAATCGCTATTGGCTTGGCGCAGATCTGGTGGCTGAAATCGTCAGCGAAGATGATCCCGAACGTGACACGAAGGTGAAGCGCGCAGATTATGCGCTCGCCCAGATTCCTGAGTATTGGATCGTCAATCCGCTGGATCAAACCATTACGGTGCTTCAACTCGACGGTGAGCACTATGTCGAGCATGGCGTCTTTCAGCGCGGCGAGCAGGCAACGTCAGTACTCATGCCTGGTTTTCGGGTGGATGTCAGTGAACTGCTTGATGCTGAGTAGAACCAGAGGTTGACCTGATTATCCTCAACCAGGCTTCGCCCATTCTGGCCTTTCAAGCTGTCAAGAAGGGCCTCCTGATCGCATGTCCCGACCGTCGCGCCTATGCGGGTTTTGTCGTGCAACTAGTCTAGCCTGCATAGCCCGTCAGGACGAGCTAGATGGGGCAAATGGCGCGATTTTGCACGAAGCGTTGCCATACCCCAAGTTATACCATTTACGATTGCAGATTGCAGATTGCCGAACATGGCGTCCCAATGGGCTTTCGCGTTCTTGATAATGCGGCATGTTCAAGGGTAATTGGTATTATGCTATACTCATGGTGCGTGAAACGCACCATGCAGTGTCATATGACTATTCTCGGTGCATGAAACGCACCAAGAACTATGGAGTAGCTGATGTCCCGAGAGCCTTCTGCCCCTGCTCCGTTGCCCCATGAGCAACTGCCAATCCCGCTCTTTGATGGCGTTGTCTTGGCTGTGCGTTCCGGTGACGGTCTGATCTTTCTCGATTTGCGCGACCTCTGTGCTACACTCGGTTTGGATGTAGCTTCGCAGCGCCGACGCATTCAGGCCACGGATACCTTGCGTCTGGCACCATTTCGGGTGTCAGTAGGCGAGAAACAGATGCGAACACGCGATTTTCTGTTGCTTGACGATGTGCCTCTCTGGTTGCTGAGCGTGCAGCAGCGTCGCGTGAACGCAGATGTCCGTGAGCGTTTCAGCTATGTGCAGACCTATCTCGTTGCGGCGGTGCGCCAAGCTTTCGCGCAATTGACTGGGCTTCCCGATGCGCCGAGTAGTACGATTGAAGACCTCAGCGACTTGGATCGAATTGATCAGGCGCTCAGTCAACTGGCTGAGTTGGGGCGTCGGCAAGCGGAGATTGAACAGAGTCAAGAGCGTGCCCGTTCAGCTTATCGTGATCTCCGTTCGCTCTTGAGTCAGCTACGCGAGCGGGTGCAGGAGCTTGAGCATCAAGTGCATGTACGGCTGAGCCCCACGCAACGTGGGACGATCTACCGCATGGTGCAAGCATGGGGTCAGGCTCGGGCCGAACGCACCCCAGATGTAGTACCGGGCATTGCCATTCGCCGCGCCTGGGCCGAGGTCAATGCCCGCTTTGGGGTGAGTACCTACACGGATCTACCGGCGCAACGCTACGACGAAATCGTGCAGTTCGTCCAGGATCGTTACCGCGATCTGACGGGCAAGGAACTGCCTCTTGTCGAGCAGCATGAGTTGGAGGATGGTGATGCAGAATGAAGCCTTAACGCAACGGTTGGGGCGTCGGTTGCGCACAGCCCGTTTTGCCGCCGGGTTAACGGTGCGCGAAGCGGCAGCCCGAGCGGGACTGCCGGGCCATACCCAACTGGTGCGTTACGAAAATGGGAGAGCGCAGCCCCCACTCGAACGACTCGCTGCGCTCGCGTCCGCCTATGGCACCACGCTGTCCGCATTGCTGGCTCTCCATGATGAAGCGGTGGCGTTGATTGCCGTGATCGAACGCGCCGACGAGTCCACGCTTCGACGTTTGCTGGGGGCCTTGGAATAAGGGAAGTTGTAAATCGGACATATTTTTCCACCCGCAGCAGGGGCGGTATGGGGCATAGGTAACTGCCGATTACGAGGGATAAGGTGTGAAGCAAGGATATTTCTATGAGCAATACTAGTCCATCAAATAAATACCCAGTTGCTCCTCATTTAACGGAACTACTACACACACTCCCTCCCGATCTTCAAAGTGAAGTGTGTGATTTTGTGGAGTTTTTGCTAGAGAAGCGTTACCGTCGTGAATTGGAACAGAGAGCGGTTGCTCATGGCTGGCCAACGGATTTCTTTACCACTACGGTTGGCTCGATTAACGCCCCCTCCTTTGTGCGTCAACCACAGGGTATGCCAGAAGAGCGTGAGCCATTGCCATGAGATATGTTCTTGACACAGATACCTGCATCGCATGTTTGCGCAAGCCAGTAGGCCCAGCAGCATGCATGGTGGCTTCACTCAGTCCAAAGGATGTTGTGATTACTGCGGTTACGGTTGCAGAACTTTACCGTGGGGCGTATATGAGCATGCAGACTGCTGAAAATAGTGAGAAAGTGCAGGCTTTTCTTCGCGCAGTTTGCTATTCTTGCCCTTGATCACCCTGCAGCTATCAGAGCAGGGCAACTTGATGCAGATCTGGCTCGCCAAGGCCAACGCATTGGCCCGTATGACACGCTTATTGCAGCAATTACGCTGAATTGCGATGGTACGTTGGTTACGCACAATACGCGGGAATTTAGCCGGATACGTGATTTGCGCATAGTGGATTGGCACAATTGAGCCTAACTGCTCTCGTTGAGACGCTATCTTCAAGGTTTCCCATGAGTAGACTAACGTTAGGGAAGCGGATGTTGTTGATTGCCCCGTTGCTTGTCCACCTTGAGCGAAGGTGCGTAGGAACGTTCCTGTTTGCGCCGTAGGTAGTGCCGACGTTAGTCGGCTTCCCCTCGATGGCAAAGACCTCAGCCGACTAACGTCGGCACTACGATGCCCGCCCATGGACTATTCAGCATGACAGGCTGCTGGGATACGTAACAATTTCTGCTTCTCTTACTGCGGCTTGTAGTACTTCAACTCCCCCGGGAGTTCGATGCCGAGCATCTGGAGTTGCTGGGTGCGGTATTGGTAGGCTGCGCCAACCATGAGTTGACGGGCGACTTCGACGACGCGCCGTTCTTCGGGTTGTTCGAGGTGGCTGCCGCGGACCCAACTGTTGAACGCACCCATGGCCGGGCCGCACCAGATCTGGTAGTCGGTTTCGCGCCCTGGCTCGCCGCTGTTGGCCCAGCGCGAGGAGAGCCCGAGGTACCAGCGGAAGACGAGTGCCATTTTGCGCTTGGGGTTGGCTTCAGCCTGCCGCAGTTGCTCCGGGTCGCGTCCGGCGAAGAAGGCTTCGGTGTCGCCCCAGACTTCGGCAAGCGGGCGGCGGAAGATTTGGCGCTCTAGTTTGCTGCGCTCGGCGGCGGGGATAGCGTCGAGCGAGTCGTAGGCGCGGTAGATTTCGTAGAGCTTCTGGGCCCGTACCGGGAAGAGGGTGCCACGCTTGAGCACCTGGAGCTTGACGCCCATTTCAAACATATCGGCAGCAGGGGCCATCATGACGTCGGCCATCTCGGCGGCGGCGAGTTGCGCCCGTACCCAGGGCGATGAGCCCGATTCGAGGCAGGCTTGGTTCACCGAGCCGGTGACGATGTAGTCGGCACCCATCATGAAGGTGGCGAGGGCTGCTGCGGGGGTGCCGATGCCGCCGCCCGCGCCGACGCGCACCAGGTGCGGGTAGCCATGCTGCACCCGCGCTTCGTCGCGCTGGCTCTGGATGGCGGGCAGCAGGCAGACGAGTGGGCGGTTGTCGGTGTGGCCGCCCGAGTCGGCCTCGACGGTGATGTCGTCGGCCATGGGGACGTGGGCGGCTAGGGCGGCTTGTTCCGCCGTAATCAGCCCGGCGGCTTGTAGTTCGCCCAGGATGCGCGCCGGGGCTGGCCCCAAGAAGGCGGCAGCCACCTCGCCACGCGAGAGCTTCGCAATGACTTTGTTGGTCGCCTCAATCTGCCCGTCGGGGGTGCGGCGCAAACCGGCGACGCGGTAGCGCACAACGTGGCCGGTGAGCGCGAGGAAGGCGGAGGCTTCGATGGTCTGGACGCCCCGTTCGAGGAAGAGTTCGACCGCCCGGCGCTCGAGGGCTTCTTCGTTGGGGCTGTGGATCAGGTTGAAGGCGTAGGGGCCGTTGGGCAGCGCGGCTTGAATCGTGTGGATCGCGCTCTCGATCTGCTGGGGCGGCAAGCCCCCCGCACCAAACGAGCCGAGCAGCTTGGCCTGCCCCAGGGCAATCACCAGTTCTGCCGAAGAGATACCGTTGGCCATTGCGCCCGCGTGGTAGGCATAGGCCACCCCGTGGGCTGCGCGGAACGCCGCACTGCCCAAGCTCTCCGGGCGTAGCGGGGCCACACTCGCCAGCAGCTCATACTCACCCAAGCCGCCACTCAGCACCTGGCCCCCCGTCGTCAGGCCCACCTGGGGGCCGCGCCGGACAACATGGCAGGGCCGATCCAGTGCCAACAACGCCGCCCGCCAACCCGCCGCATCAAGGGCCACCTCGACTGCCGCTCCGCTCCAACTGGTTGTTGGGACGGGGTATGTTTCAGTTGTCACGGAGACTCCTCAAGAAGCTGTCTGAAAAGTCTATGAACTGGCGTTGGAGTGCCGGCTTCAGCCGGCTAAAGCCGGCACTCTAGCGCGTGCCCACGAGCTTTTCAGACAGCTTCTCAGATATTCCTTAGTCATGATTCGCACGCATCATACACTGATTAAGGTGTGGCGGCAACTATCGCCCAAGAGTATTTCCCAAACCACTAATGCCGATCCTGCCCCACCGCGTGGCTCTCGGCTGGGCTGAGTTGCCTATGGCGCGGCAGCTCAACGGTGAAGGTGGAGCCTTGGCCAAAGGTACTTTCTACCAAGATATCGCCGCCCATGAGTTTGCAGAGCCGGTAGCTGATAGCTAGGCCCAGACCACTGCCGCCATACTTGCGGGTTGAGGAGTCGTCCACTTGGACAAAGTCGTGGAAGAGTTTCGCCTGCTGCTCAGGCAGCATGCCGATGCCACTGTCGCTGATCACGAAGCTGATGATGCTCACTTCGTTGGGTAGTTCACCATTGGTGCCATCGAGCACCAATTGTAGCCTGATCTGGCCCCTCTCGGTGAATTTGGTGGCGTTGCCCACAATGTTGAGCAAAATCTGACGCACCCTGGTCATGTCGGCATACATGGTTCCACAATCGGGTGGATACTCCACACTAATTGTGTTGCCATTCCTAACAACCAAGGGCATAATAGTATCAGCAACTTCGTGAAGCAGTTGTGCCAAAGAAAAATGCTCAAGGTGGAGCTGAAACTTCTCGGCTTCAATGCGGGTCAAGTCGAGGATGTCGTTAATCAGGCGTAACAGGTGTTGCCCGGCCCCCCGGATGGCTTTGAGGTCTGGCTCTATGTCGGGGTAGCCCTGCTCTTCAGCCTCAAGCAGTACCATATCGGTATAGCCAATGATCGCCGTCAGGGGCGTACGCAACTCGTGGCTCATGTTGGCGAGGAAGCGGCTCTTGGCGCGGTTGGCGACCTCAGCGGACTCTTTGGCCAGAATGAGGGCCGCTTCGGCCTGTTTGCGCTCGGCTAGTTCCTGCTGCACCGCTTGGTAGAGTTGGGCATTCTCGGCAGCGAGTGCATGTAGCTCTTCGTTCTGGCGACGCAGTTCTGCCGCAGCCTGCTTGCGTTTGGTACTCTCTTGTAAGACGAGAAGGTGCCCCTTTATGTCTGCATTGCGATCGCGGATCGAAGAAATCTGGAGATCGAATGAACGTACACTGGCCTCATGGTGTAGGATGATCTCAGCATCCTTGCTGTCCTCTTGTTGGCATTGGTCAAAGACGTTGGCCGCCTCTGGCAAGGCTTGGTGGAACGGTTGGCCAATCAGGGTCTTGGGTGGATGGACTAAGAGCAGTGCCGCACTTGGATTGAGGTCAACGATCTGTCCTTGCTCATCCAGTACAAGTACACAGTCTTGCATGCTCTGGAAAACGGTGCTGTAGGCAATCGGCACCAGCCCAAAGAGATCAAAGCGGATGATGTCCCATGTGAGGGCCACCCCGCTGATCAGCAACGCAAAGGGGGTCAGATCGAGATGCGGATAGGGGCTCAGGCCGCTCAGATAGATCGCATTGCCGAGCCAAGGGGTTGCAGTGCCAATCAAGAGGCCGCCCGCTTGCCCACGATAGTAGGGCGCGAGGCTCAGCAGGTTGCGGAGCAACAAGATGCTGCCAATTAGCAGGAGGAGGTAGGAATAGGCCGTATGCAGCCAGAAATAGGGCCCTAGCTGCGCCTCGAGGATGAGTACATCCCCGCTACTCACTTGGTAGATTGTGCTGCGAAAGAGACCGTGGAGTGGGTTGCTCCAGGCCATCATGATGGTGATGAGCGGCATGATCAGCAGCAGGGCGAGTATGCGTGGCTGAAGATAGTACTGCATCCCAGTGTAACTCAGCGCAAAGGCCAACCAGCAGACCGGAATCAACACAATCCCAACGTAGGTCATGTTGGCCCAGAAGAGTTGCGCCTCAATGCTGGTGAAGACGAGACTCACCATGTAGGTGAGGGTCCACCAAACCACCGCACCCATTAATAAGCCAAGTGGTTTGGCACCGGGGGCACGCCGTCGCTGCCACAATACGACAATCAGTAGTGAGGCGAGGAGCGCTGTGAGCAGCAACGCAAGAAGATATGGGGGAGCTTGCATGCTAGGGGATGGTTTCAGGCCACGTTACAGTTTGGAGGCATTCAGCGCATCCTGATGCCACAAACCTATTTTCTATTTTCTCGTTTCTGTATCCTTCCCCAGGGGATGGATATTGCTATCATACACACGCCTGCCGCATGTCAGTATATCAACGTAGCTAGCCTGTGTCTGTAGCAACTCTGTAGTGCGTAGGAGTGAGCTTTGGGTGTGATGGATTTTTACTTCATAGCGAAATTTTTTAATAAAAAAATCTACAAATCTTGCGTAATTCCGAGGTAGGGCACTGCAAGTGCCACCTAACCCATACAAAAGTCATATAGAAAAGATGTAGCGTAAGCCGTATGATATACCTTGTGCCAACTGTTTTGTGAGGGATGCCATTGTGGACAACAAGTTGCCCAAGCATCTCGGCCTGATCATGGATGGGAATGGACGTTGGGGCCAGCGGCAGCAACGTTCGCGTCTGTTTGGCCATCAGGTGGGGTTGCAACACATTCTCACTGTATTACCGATCTGTTTTCGTCTGGGTATCCCGATAGTGTCCGGCTATCTCTGGTCGTTGGAAAATTGGCGGCGACCGAGTGCAGAGGTCGCGCATATGCGCCACCTCCTACGCACGTTGGGGCCGCCTTTAATGCGTATGCTGCACGCCCAGCACGTACGGATTGTCCATAGTGGGAACCGTGCGGGCCTGACCCCCAAGGAGTTGGCGATTATTGATGAGGCGGTAACCCTGACCCAGTACAATGGGCCGCATACGTTTAATATTGTCTTTAACTATAGTGGCCGTGAGGAACTGGTGCATGCGGCGCGGCGCATTGCGACCGAGCGGATTGACCCGGCGGAGATTAGTGAGCAGTTGGTCAATGCCATGCTCTCAACCCCCATGCCTGACCTTGATCTAGTCATTCGCACGTCGGGCGAGTGTCGTCTGAGTAACTTTTTGCTCTGGCAGAGTGCCAATGCGGTGCTCTATGTCACCGATACCAGTTGGCCCGACTTTGGTCAGCGCGATCTTGAAGCGGCGTTGCGTTATTACCAAGAGGCACTGTGTATGCCCGCCCATGTGCGGGCCGTGGCTGAGGGGCAAGAGCCCTATTGTGTGTAGCTTGGTGCTGAGTTGTCTCTGAGGCTGTCTGAGAAGTCTATGAACTGGTGTTGGAGTGCCGGCTTCAGCCGGCTAGGGAAGCAGAAATTGTTACGTGTCTCAGCAGCCTGTCATGCTGAGTAGTACATGGTTCACATGCATCGTAGTGCCGACTTTAGTCGGCTTCCCATCGCTTCCAAAGACCTCAGCCG
>NZ_NQWI01000085.1 GCF_002532535.1 Candidatus Viridilinea mediisalina | reverse complement strand
GAACAGGGGAACAGAGAACAGGGGAACAGAGAACAGGGGAACAGAGAACAGGGGAACAGAGAACAGGGGAACAGAGAACAGGGGAACAGAGAACAGGGGAACAGAGAACAGGGGAACAGAGAACAGGGGAACAGATTTTGGGTTGTTTTTACAATCATTTATCTTTCTGTTCTTTTGTTCATCTGTTCACCTGTTCTTCCGTTCATCTGTTCACCTGTTCTTTTGTTCATCTGTTCACCTGTTCTTCCGTTCATCTGTTCACCTGTTCTTCCGTTCATCCGTTCCTCTTCCAGTGCTGCAAGTACACCTTGATTCTGCTCAACCGTACCAAACGAAATACGAATAAGCCCAGGTAAGCCCCACATACCAAGTGGGGTGACGCTAAAGCCGCGGGCGAAGAGGGCGTTACTTACTGCGGTATCATCGCCAACAGGTACAGCCACAAAGTTGGTTTCGCTTGGGATTGGCTCTAGCCCAATGGAGGGCAAGTTTTGCATAAAGAAGGCGCGGCTGGCATCGGCGTGGGCGCGGCTACGGGCGATGTGTTCTGTGTCGCCCAAGGCGGCGATACCGGCGACTTGGGCTAAACTGTTGACATTGAAGGTGGGCCGGGCTCGGTCGAGATACTCGATCAACTCGGGGGCACCGTAGGCGTAGCCGAGACGTAGCCCTGCAAGACCATGAATCTTGGCGAAGGTGCGGAGCAACAGGAGGTTGGGGCGGCCTGCAACGAGTTCTGACAGGAGTTGGGGGTAGTCGGGACGGGTGACAAACTCGTAGTAGGCTTCATCCATGACCACCAGGGTATGGGGGGGCACGCGCTCAAGCAAGGCGGCCACTTCGTCGGCGCTGTTGCTTGTGCCGGTGGGGTTATTGGGGTTGCAGATGAAGACGATTTTCGTGCGCGGTGTTATTGCGGCTGCCATCGCTGCGAGGTTGTGGGTGTAGTTGTGCAGTGGCACGCGCAGCGGTAGAGCGCCCATTTCGAGGGTGCGGAGCATGTAGCTAATGAAGGTTCCTTCCGCCATCATAACTTCATCGCCCGCTTCGAGGAAGGCTACACAGATGAGGAAAATTAACTCATCTGAACCATTGGCACAGATGACATGTTCAAGACTCAAGCCGGCATGATCGGCCAGTGCTTGCCGTAGCGCCACACTGCCCGCATCAGGGTAGCGATGGACGTGACCTATTGCGCTTTGCAGTGCAGCCAGTGCCCGTGGTGAGGGGCCAAGCGGGTTCTCGTTTGATGAAAGCTTGACCAGATCAGCGTGCTGGCCAGTGATCAGCTTGGGCGGCTTGTAGGCCGGGAGGCGTTTGATGTGATCTTTATATTTCATGGGTTACACTCAAGGCACATCATCGCTACTAAGGGGTAAACTAAAGGCAAATGTACTTCCAGAACCTTCTGCACTCTCAACCCAAATGGTACCACCATGCATCTGCACAAACTGACGACTGAGGTAGAGGCCTAAGCCTAAGCCTTCGGCCTTACGGTTACGGGCGCGGTAGTAGCGTTGGAAGAGGCGCGCCTGTTGATCGGGGGTAATCCCACCGCCCTCGTCGCTGACGCTAACAACCACAGCCGAACTACTAGGTGGCTGGTTCTCTGTGAGCGACTCAGTGATACGGTTCAGGCGTACCGTGATAATGCCTTCATTAGGGCTGTATTTGATCGCGTTGCTGATCAGATTGGTGAGAACTTGGCGGATCCGTAAGGTATCACACGTAACCAAGAGTTCATCGTTGCTCGCCTCGATCTGTAAAGTACGGTTACCCGCTGCTGGGCGTTGCTGATCAAGGACCTGATTGGCAAGATGCACAAGGTTGATCTGCTGCATCTGGAGATCAAGTTGCCCAGCGTCAATGCGCGAAACATCAAGCAGATTGTCAACCATCCGCAGCATATGGCTCACCTGTTGGGTCAAGATCGTGAGGCCGTGCAGGTCGCGGGAATCACCTTCATCACGTTGTTGCTCGCGGCGCAGCAGCAGATCGGCATAGCTCCGCACGGCAGCGAGGGGGCTGCGCAATTCGTGGGCGGCTACTGCAAGAAACTCGTCCTTGGCCCGTTCGAGCTTCTGGTTGGCGGTGATGTCACGAAAGACCACGACTGCCCCTTCAATCAGATCATCATCGGAGCGGGCGGGGGCGCCCGAAAAGCTCATCACTGTCTCGTCGCCACTGGAGCCACGCAGAATCAGGCGGTAATCTTGAAAAATTTCGCCCGCTAAGGCTCGGGTGAAGGGCAGTTGTTCTAATGTAAGGGGACGACCATCAAGGTCGCGCATGCGGTAGAAATCGGGCATAGCGGTGAGGGGCTGCTCGAAGGGCAACGAATCGAGGCGTAAGAGCCGCAGGGCCGCTTCATTGGCGAGCGTCAGCCGCCCGTGAGCATCACAGAGTAATACTCCTTCGGCAATGGATGTCACCACGGTATTGAGTTTGCGCCGTTCGCTGGTGCTATCGGCGTAGAGGCGCACGTTGGCAATCGCAAAGCCAACCTGGTTGCAGATGGGCATCAGCAGGTCTTTATCGGCGCGGCTATTCAAACCACTCGCCCCATAGAGCGCAAGCACGCCTGCCACGGTACCACCGGCCAGCAAGGGCAGGTAGGAACATTCAACCATGCCAGCCTTAAGAAAGACCCCCTCCCCGCGCTCTTCCAAGAGCAGGCGTTGCATCGGCTGGCCATAGTGGATCACCTCGGCACAAGGTGCTTCGGTAACCACTAACTGCGCGAGCGTTTCGGGGCCGCCTGGCGGAAGGCTACGGTGGGCCGCTAAACTCAGGCGATCATAGAGCGGATCGAGCAGCAGCAGCGCCCCTGACGCATCAGAAACCAGTTCAAGCACAACGGCCAGCACACTTTGCACGAGATCATTGAGGTCGGTGGCGGTTGAGATCGCAGTGACAACCGCATCAAAGGCTTTGAGGCGGCGGGCACTGCGCTGGGCCGCATCGTAGAGTTGGGCATTCTTAATCGCCGAGGCAGCAAGGTTGGCGAAGGTCTGGAGCACTGGGATGTCGGCTTGTTCAAGGGGCCGCCAGGGGGGATGGATCTCTGGAGTACCCAAATTGATCAGTTCCAGCACACCAATGGTCTCAGGGCCAACGCGCAGGGGCATCGCGGCCACGGTAACCTGGCGGGGCAGTTGCTCATTCAGGTGCTGAAAAAGGGTTTCGTTGATCGGGCTGATCAGCGCGGCTGTCTCTCGATAGCCAAGGGTCGTACTCATGATCTGCGATTCGACCCGCTGAAGAGCTAGGCCCGCAATCCCTTCACCGGCACGCAATTGGCACGCATTCAGGTCCTGAGCCGTAGCAGGGGTCAGCGGCAACCCAAAGGTGGCACTTGGCCGTAGACGACCAAGCTGGTCAATCCAGATGATGCCGGCTTGCACCGAGGGCAAGACTTCGACGAGGCGCGGAATAAGGTTCGCCAAGATGGCTTGGGGATCGAGCACTGAAACGAGGTATGAAGAGAGCTTCAGCAGACTCGTCACCTGAGCGGCTGCGGTTTCGGCAGCATCTGAAAGACGACGCAACGCGAGATCTTCTTGCTTCTCGCGGTTGCGACGCTCACGGCGGCGCGTCTGTTGGCGCTCAGTCATTAGCTATGCTCCTCACCACGGGCCCAAGCGACTGCACGGCGAATCCCCTCAGCTAGGGGTACATGTGGGCTATAGCCCAGCAGATCGCGGGCTAAACTCAGATCGGCAACATAGTAGGTCACTTCACCCAGACGTTTGGCCGGGGCCACAATAATGTCGGGTTCGCGCTCAAGGGCAGCACCCACCAACTCGGCCATATGGACTAATGAATTGCCCTGACCATAGGCGAGATTGATCGTCTGGTTGCAGACTTCACCGGCAAGCAGACGCTGCATACCCCGTATAATCCCGTCTACACAGTCGTCAACATACGTAAAATCAAGAATTTTATCTTTACCAAAGACCGTCACTGGTTCACCACGGCTAATTTTACGAATAAAGAGCGGAATGACGCGCTCCATACGTTCAATATCATTATCATAGCGGCCATAGACATTCGAGAAGCGGAAGATGAGGTAGTTGAGGCCATAGCAACGGGCATAGGCATAGACTAAGGCTTCGCCGGAGATTTTGGAGGCGGAGTAGGGGCTTTCGGTGTAGCTGAAGTCGGCACTGGTTTCAGCAGTGAGGTAGCGTTGAATATCGCCATAGACTTCACGCGATGAAGAGAAGATGATGGGCAGGTTATGGGCGCGGCAAAATTCCAACACATTAAACGTTAATGTAATATTCTCAAGGGCGCGATGGGGATACTCAACTAATTCATAGACTTTTGCATTGGCCGCGAGGTGGACAACGATGTCGCAAGGCGGGTAGGGGGCACCGCCAATGCCACCATGAAACTCACGATGGGGCGCAGCAAGGTCTTGCAGGAGGGTAGGAAAAGCGTTCGTCCAGGTATTACTGCGTCGATCAACGCCAAAGACGGAGTGACCTTCTGCAAGGAGCCTAAGCGCAAGATTGGTGCCAATCTGACCACTTGATCCCGTAATCAACACACGCATTGCTATCTTCCTTATAGATTGGCGGGAGATTTTGGGAAAGCTGAGGCTTTCCCAAAAATGCACCTATTGGCAACGGATGCTAGGCAAACTTGCCGTTGACACCGTTTAGTATAGCAGGTATTGCGCTTAGAGGCTGTCTGAAAAGTCTGTAAACTGGCGTTGGAGTGCCGGCTTCAGCCGGCTAAAGCCGGCACTCCAACGCGAGCCCACTAGCTTCTTAGACATGGCAAAAAGGGAGGATCGGGCGGGAAGCTTGTTCCCGCCTGCATCCTCCCTAGCGGCGCACCAAACCTTATGCTTGTACGCTTTGGAATGGCGTAAAGACTGGTGTGGTTCGGGTGGATATGCGAGGAGGGTTGAGCGTAATCGTGTGGCTATTCAGCAGATCGTGGATTCCATTGAGCAGCATCCGCAGCATCCCCTCAAGCTCTGCGAGTTGGTTCAAGCGCAGGTTGTAGAGGATCTGTTCCATATCCTCGCGGCGCGCCTGTTCAACCAGAGCTAGCCGTTCTTCACCCTGAGGGGTAAGGGTTACCTGAACCACGCGGCGATCCTCAAGGTCGCGCACACGGCCCACAAGATGATCGAGAATCAGACGGTCAACAATGCCGGTCAACGTACCTGCCGACTGCTGCGTCACCTCGGCCAGTTCGCTCATACGGCATGTCCCGGCATTACGAATGGCAAAGAGGGTCACCATTTGAGGCATCGTCAAGCTAATCTCAGGTCGGCTAAGGGTCTGGAGCAGTTGTTTATGGCTCTGCCACGTAATCTGGCGAATAACATCATCAATCATGGCGATGTAGTCGGCTCGGGTTGTGGCTACTGTTTCGTTCATGCTCAACCTCCTAGATATATAGGGTGCCTCGCGTGAGCCGGTGGCACCCGAAACATAGTCGCTGAAACAACGATTATTCTTGCAACAAACATTTTAGCCCTCCTTTATATTAGCCTATAAACAACCTCATGTCAATAATATGCACAAGGAAGCAGTTAGGTATGGTTCGTAGCCACGTTACTGTTTGTGAGGATGCGTGAGGCGAAGGTTTCGCCTCCTCGCCTCACGCATCCTCACAGAGGGCCAAGCCCTTCCAAGACCTCTTGATGGGGATGTGGTACAATATTTTGGTTGTTGCGGCAGGGATACTGGTGTTTCCATACGAACCCACATGCTATCTTGACACATGTCCAAAAAGATGGTATATTCCTTATTCGCAGTCAGTACTTTCCGTATGATGAGCATCGGAACAGCGATCAATGCTGTCAGGTGGTCAACGTCGAGATAATACCGTGCCGTTTCGTATCTTGGCACGAACAAGATGCTTTGCCTGCTGTAAGCCGTTCAGTCGGCCCGCCCTGTGGGTCGGTGCCGATGATCGGCCCTTAGTGTTTTTGTGTCGGGTAGGTTAGGTGCAGAGTGAACACGCAGCGTCGTGAGCCGGAGAGCCTTGTGTCCTGGGTAGGTGCCCAGGTTAGACGACGACTGAGGAGAGGTGAGTATGCCCCCACTGATTGAGTCTGTGGTGCTTCAGCCGCTGATCGCGCCGTTTGAGGCAGGCGCTAATGGACGACGCACCAGTCGGATCAAGCGTCATTCGTTCGCCCAGATCCATGACGCAATCGAGGTGCCACGCCTGATTGAGACCCAGATTAATAGTTTTGATTGGTTTCGGCGTGAGGGTCTGCGAGAATTGTTTGAGGAGATTTCGCCGATTACTGACTTTACCGGCAAGAACCTTGAATTACACTTTAAGGATTATGTCTTTGGTGAGCCGCGCTTTGATGAGTTTCAGTGTCGTGAACGCGATTTGACCTATGCGGCACCGCTGCGCGTCAATGTCGAGTTGCGGATTCTCTCCACTGGTGAGATTAAAGAGTCGGAGATCTTTCTTGGTGACTTTCCGGTCATGACCAATAATGGCACCTTTATCTACAATGGTGCCGAACGGGTTGTGGTTTCGCAGTTGATTCGTTCGCCAGGGGTCTACTTTAAGGATGAAAAAGAGCCAACCTCGGGCCGCTCGCTCCATTCGGCGAAGTTGATTCCGAACCGGGGCGCATGGCTTGAGTTTGAGACCAATAAGCGCGATGTGATGAGCGTGAAGGTTGATCGCAAGCGTAAGATTCCCGTGACGATCCTGTTGCGGGCTATTTTGGCGTGGCAGCCTGAGCGGGTCAAGGGTGAGGATGGCCGTGAGCGCGAGACGGGTGAGGGGCGCTGGGTGCCCGATAATGAACTTGATCAGCATGGCCATAATGATCATATCCTTGAATTGCTCGGTGCAGTTGATACCGAGGCGGCGCATCCCTATACGCAGGCGACGCTAGATAAGGATTCAACTCACAATAGCAAAGAGGCGCTTATGGAACTCTATAAGCGTTTGCGTCCTGGCGATCCACCTACACTTGAGAATGCCCGCTCGCTGATCGAGTCGCTGCTCTTTAATCCACGTCGCTATGATTTGGCGAAGGTGGGGCGCTATAAGCTCAATAAGAATCTCTGGGAGCGTGAGACCCGCCGTGATGGGGTTTCTGATGCGCCCGGGATGAATGTGCGGGTGCTGCTGCCGCGTGATATTATCAAGATTGTTGAGCAGCTCATTCTGCTGAATAATGGCCACGGTCGCGCTGATGATATTGACCACTTGGGCAATCGGCGGGTGCGTACGGTGGGCGAGTTGATCCAGCAGCAGTTCCGGGTGGGCTTGTTGCGCCTTGAGCGGGTGGTCAAGGAGCGTATGTCGCTCCTCGATTCCGATAGTGCTACGCCGAATGGTTTGATCAACATCCGCCCGGTTGTGGCGGCTATGCGCGAGTTCTTTGGTGGTTCGCAGTTGAGCCAGTTTATGGATCAGACCAATCCGCTGGCTGAATTGACCAATAAGCGCCGCCTTTCGGCCCTTGGCCCCGGTGGTCTCTCGCGTGATCGCGCAGGCTTTGAGGTGCGCGACGTTCACCATAGCCACTATGGGCGGATCTGCCCCGTCGAGACGCCAGAAGGGCCGAACATTGGTCTGATTGGTACCATGTCCACCTTCTCGCGGGTCAATGAGATGGGCTTCCTCGAAACGCCCTATCGCAAGGTCTATAATGCGGTGGATAATGCCCCGGTTTGGCGCGAACGTTCGATCCTGCTGCGTGATGTGCGTGACCTGCGGACGGGTGAGTTGATTGCGCCTAAGGGGACGCGCACCGATGAGGCGATGGCGCGGCGGATTACGATTGGGTTGCTGCGTGGCCAGTTCCTGCGTGAGGATGTGATTGATCCCGAAACGGGTGAGGTGATTGCTGATGAGGGCGCGGAGATCAATCGGGCGCTCGCTGAGAAGATCGCCGATCTGCCGCTGAAGACGATCCGCATCCGTCCGGTTGTTTCGCAGGAGGTGGAATACCTGAGTGCCGATGAAGAGGATCGCTTCGTTGTCGCTCAGGCCAATGCGCCGATTGATGAACATAATCGCTTCAAGAGCCCCCTGGCGGCTTGCCGCTTTGCCGAGAAGTTCATCCAAGAGCGCGTGGATCGCATTGATTACATGGATGTCTCGCCGAAGCAGGTGGTGAGTGTCTCGACCGCGCTCATTCCCTTCCTGGAACACGATGATGCCAACCGTGCCCTGATGGGTTCCAACATGCAGCGCCAAGCGGTGCCGCTGTTGCGCCCCGATGCGCCGATTGTTGGCACTGGCATGGAGTTCCGTGCGGCGCGTGATTCGGGCCAGGTGGTGGTGGCGCACAAGGATGGGGTGGTTACCGCTTCGACCAGTGAGCATATTGTGGTCGAAGAGGATGACGGCTTTGAGCGTGAGTACCGCCTGCGGAAGTTTATGCGTTCCAACCAGGATACCTGCATCAACCAGCGGCCAGCAGT
Organism: Candidatus Viridilinea mediisalina; assembly: GCF_002532535.1. Taxonomy (GTDB): domain Bacteria; phylum Chloroflexota; class Chloroflexia; order Chloroflexales; family Chloroflexaceae; genus Viridilinea; species Viridilinea mediisalina. The sequence continues at coordinate 12,643 of NZ_NQWI01000085.1, read as the reverse complement.
GCTCAAGGGGCAGCGGGTTCAGGCCGGGGAGATTATTGCCGATAGCTCTTCGACCGATAATGGCGAGTTGGCCCTCGGCCAGAACATCTTGGTGGCCTATATGCCCTGGGAGGGTGGGAACTTCGAGGATGCCATCTTGGTCTCTGAGCGCTTAGTGCGCGAGGATATTTTTACCTCGATCCATATTGAGAAGTATGAGGTTGAGGCCCGCGATACGAAGCTTGGCCCTGAAGAGATTACACGCGACATTCCCAATGTGGGCCAGGATAGTCTACGTAACCTTGATGAACGCGGGATTATCTATGTGGGTGCTGAGGTGCAGCCCAATGATATCCTCGTGGGTAAGATTACGCCCAAGGGCGAGACTGACCTTACGGCTGAGGAGCGTCTGCTGCGGGCCATTTTTGGCGAAAAGGCGCGTGAGGTGAAGGATAGTTCGCTGCGTGTGCCCAACGGGGTGCGTGGTAAGGTGATTGATGTCAAGGTCTTCGCGCGCAGCGAGGGTGCTGAACTGCCCGTGGGGGTCAATCAGACGGTGCGGGTGCTGCTCTGCCAGAAGCGTAAGATTAGCGCCGGGGATAAGATGGCAGGCCGTCACGGCAACAAGGGCGTGGTAAGCCGCGTGTTGCCAGTGGAGGACATGCCCTTCTTGCCCAATGGTCGCCCGGTGGACATCATTCTCAACCCGATTGGTGTGCCTTCGCGTATGAACATTGGGCAGATTCTTGAGACCCACCTGGGCTGGGCGGCTGCCCGCCTGGGCTTCCGGGTCGCTACTCCGGTCTTTGATGGGGCTGATGAGCGTGAGATTAAGCAGCACCTGATTGAAGCGGGGTTGCCCGGCGATGGCAAGGTGACGCTCTACGACGGGCGCTCCGGCGAGCCGTTTGATCATCCCGTAACGGTTGGCTACGCCTATATGCTCAAGTTGGCCCACCTCGTTGAGGATAAGATCCACGCCCGTTCGACCGGCCCCTACAGCCTTGTCACGCAGCAGCCGCTGGGTGGAAAGGCGCAGTTTGGGGGCCAGCGCTTCGGTGAGATGGAGGTCTGGGCGCTCGAAGCCTATGGCGCGGCCTACATCCTCCAAGAGATGCTCACGGTTAAGTCGGACGATGTGGTGGGCCGGGTCAAGACCTATGAGGCGATTGTGAAGGGCGAACCGATCCAAGAGGCGGGGGTGCCCGAAAGCTTCAAGGTGTTGATCAAGGAACTGCAGAGCCTGGGCCTGAGCGTCGAGGTTCTCAGCGAGGACGAGAAGCCGGTCGAACTCACCGATGATGTGGATGGCGACATGGCTGCACTTGACGGCATCAACCTCAGCGGGATGGAGCGCGGCGAATTCTAGCTTTATCCGCTAACGGTTGACAAGACTTACGGAATCGGGTAAACTCTCCATAGAACTTTAGTTCTATGGAGGTTTCCCTATGCCACGCACCGCACGCCTTGTCGAGTTCTTTCGTATCTGGTCGCCGGCGATGGCCTATGTGTTAGGCTATTGGTGGGCTGATGGGTGTATGTACATCAGGAGTGAGCCCAATGCTCGAAATTAATGACTTCAATGCCATCCGTATCAGTCTGGCCTCGCCCGAAGACGTTCGTGGTTGGTCGCACGGCGAGGTGACGAAACCTGAAACCATCAACTATCGCACCTTAAAACCTGAACGTGATGGATTGTTTTGTGAGCGAATATTTGGACCCACGAAGGACTGGGAATGCTATTGCGGCAAGTACAAACGAGTCCGTTATAAGGGTGTTGTTTGCGATAAATGTGGTGTTGAAGTCACCCGGGCCAAGGTGCGCCGTGATCGCATGGGCCATATTAGCCTTGCCTCGCCGGTGAGCCATATCTGGTTTGTGAAGGGCACGCCTTCGCGCTTGGGGCTCTTGTTGGATATTAGCCCACGTAATCTTGAGCGGGTACTCTACTTTGCCTCCTATGTGATTGTTGAGGTGAATGATGAGCTACGCGATCTGACCCGTGAGCAGATCCAGGCTACCTATGCGGAGCGGCGCGAGAAGGTGCAGCGCCAAGCTGAGGATAAGCGCATTGAGTTGAGTACGCTGCTTACCCAGGATTTGGGTGGTATGGAGACGGCTCAGGTCAGCACCCAGCAGCACATTGAGGAGGACTACCGGCGGCTGCGGGAAGAGATTACCAATGAGGCTGATCGGCTGCGTGAGCGCCTGGAAGAACTGACCGGCGAAACCTCTGATGAGGATGTTACGTTCCGCACTGCGGTGATCCTTGAAGAGGGCGAACTGATCAGTGAGCGCCTGATTGATCAGTTGGAGGAGTTGCTTGAACAGGAGTTGGAGGCGTTGGATGCGCGGCGCATCCGCGATGTAGAGGATGCCGAGTTGCTGACGAGTGCCGAACGTGAGCGCAAGGATCAGGAGCTCAGCCAGGAGCAGGAGAAGCTCCAGGAGCGTTTGGTGCGTGAGTTGGATAGCCTCCAGCGCGAAGAGAAGGATAAGCTTGATCAGCTTGAAGGCTTGAAGGTGACGCGCATTCTCTCGGAGAATGAGTACCGCCAGTTGCGCGATACGGCACCGGGCGTCTTTCGGGCCGATATGGGCGCAGGTGCGGTGCGTGAACTGATTGAGCGCACGGTTGATCTTGATCGTTTGGCTGAGGATTTGCAGTTGGAGGTGCAGACTACCCAGGGGCAGCGGCGCAAAAAGGCGACGAAGCGTCTGCGTGTGGTTGAAGCCTTCCGCAAGAGTGGGAATAAGCCGGAGTGGATGATTCTGACGATGCTGCCGGTGATCCCGCCCGATCTGCGCCCGATGGTGCAGCTTGATGGTGGCCGTTTTGCCACAAGCGACCTGAACGATCTCTATCGCCGGGTGATCAATCGTAACAATCGGCTCAAGCGCCTGATGGAGTTGAATGCGCCCGAGATCATTGTACGCAACGAGAAGCGCATGCTGCAGGAGGCGGTTGATGCGCTGATTGATAATGGCCGCCGTGGACGCGCCGTCTCGGGCAAGGGCAAGCACCGGCTCAAGAGCCTCTCCGATATGCTCAAGGGCAAGCAGGGACGCTTCCGCCAGAACCTGCTCGGTAAGCGCGTGGACTATTCGGGCCGCTCAGTGATCGTGGTTGGGCCCAACCTGAAGTTGCACCAGTGTGGCTTGCCCAAGAAGATGGCCCTAGAGCTCTTCAAGCCCTTTGTGATGCGCCGCCTCGTTGAGAAGGGCTTTGCCCACAATATCAAGAGCGCCAAGCGCATTGTTGAGCGGGTGCGCCCAGAGGTTTGGGACGTGCTTGAAGAGGTTATTCAAGACTATCTCGTGCTGCTCAATCGTGCCCCCTCGCTGCACCGGCTCTCGATCCAAGCCTTTGAAGCCAAGCTGATCGAGGGTTCGGCCATCCAGTTGCACCCCTTGGTCTGTGCCGCCTTCAATGCCGACTTTGACGGCGACCAGATGGCGGTACACGTTCCGCTCTCGCGGAAGGCCCAGGAAGAGGCGCGTTCGCGCATGCTCAGTAAGTACAACCTGCTGAGTCCGGCCCATGGCGATCCGATCATCACACCGTCGCAGGACATCGTCTTGGGTTGCTACTACCTCTCAATGGTCAAGGATGGTGCCAAGGGGAGCGGCAAGATCTTTGCTTCGGTTGATGAGGCGATGTTGGCCTATGATCGCAAACTGGTAGACATTCAGGCACCGATTCTCATTCGCATGAATGGTGTACCCAAGGACAAAAATGATCGTGCCGAGAAGACGCGCAGCTTGGCACCAGCTCCCGATGGGACGCCGCGCATGTTGATCGAGACGACGATTGGGCGTGTTCTGCTCAACGATAAGCTCTTGCCACCGCTGCGCTTCCGCAATCGGCTGGTGGATAAGAAGGGCTTGAAGGAGATCATTGCCGACTGCTACCAGTACTTCACCAATCTGAAGAACCTCAGTGATGAGGAACTCGATGAGATCCGCGAGGTTCACGGTCACAAATCGGAGCAGGAGTTGGCACGCATCTATGGCTCGGAGCAGACCGCCCTCCAGGCCGATATGATCAAATCGCTGGGCTTTAAGTATGCCACCTTGGGCGGTATGACGATTGGCATCAATGATATTGAGGTGCCGGACGAGAAATACCAGATCGTCGAGCGGGCCGATAACGAAGTGCTTGATGTTGAAAAGCAGTTTCGGCGTGGTCTGATCACCGAAGAGGAGCGCTACCAAGAGGTGGTACGCATCTGGCAAGATGCCACGAAGCAGACGATTGCGGCGGTGAAGCAGAACCTGAACGAGTTTGGCCCGGTAGCGATGATGTCCACCTCGGGTGCGCGTGGTAACATCAACCAGATCTCGCAGATGGCGGGTATGCGTGGTTTGATGTCAGACCCGACGGGGCGGATCATTGAGTTGCCGATTAAGGCCAACTTCCGCGAAGGGCTCTCGGTGCTCGACTACTTCGTCTCGACCCACGGTGGGCGTAAGGGCTTGGCTGATACGGCGTTGCGGACTGCCGACGCGGGTTATCTGACGCGCCGCCTTGTGGACGTGGCCCAGGACGTGATTGTGACGATTGAAGATTGTGGGACGGAGGATGGCGTTTGGTTGCACGCTGCCGACGACGAAGAGTTGATGGAGCGCTTGCAGGTACGCATGGTGGGGCGTGTTTTGGCGGCACCCCTTCGTGATCCAGAAAGCGGCGAGTTGCTCTATGAGCGCAACACCGAGATTGACGAAGAGATCGCGGCGAAACTGACTGAGCATGCGGTCACGTCACTCTATGTGCGTTCGGCCTTGAGCTGCCAAGCCGAGCATGGCATCTGCCGCCTTTGCTACGGGCGCAATCTGGCGACGGGTAAACTGGTGGACATTGGTGAGGCGTGCGGCATCATTGCGGCCCAGTCGATTGGTGAACCGGGTACACAGTTGACGCTCCGCACCTTCCACACTGGTGGTGTGGCTTCGGCTGACGACATCACCCAGGGTCTGCCGCGTGTCCAGGAGATCTTTGAGGCGCGCATCCCCAAGGGGAAGGCGCTGCTGGCCGAGATTGACGGGGTCGTGCAGATTACCAAGAATGAAGACGGGGTCCGCCAGATCCGCGTGGTTGACTCGAAGATCTATACGGAAGAGTACCAGATTCCGCAGGGCTACGAGCGCATGGTTGAACACGAGACCGATGTAGCTGAAAGCCAGGTTCTCGCTGAGAGTACGCGGCCTGGGGAGCCTCCGATTGTGGCTTGGTTGGCTGGACGGGTTTTTGTCTATGAAGACAAGATCGTTGTGAGCCAAGAGGATCGTGAAGAGCGCGAGCTGGTGGTACCGCACACCTCCCGTATGCGGGTTGAGAATGGTGATCGTGTGGTTGCGGGCCAGCAGTTGACCGACGGTAGCGCCAATCCCCAGGAGTTGCTCGAGTTGCAGGGCCGCGATGCCGTGCAGCGTTACCTGGTTAATGAGGCTCAGAAGGTCTATCGTAGCCAGGGTGTGAACATCAACGACAAGCATGTTGAGGTGATTGTACGCCAGATGTTGCGTCGGGTACGGATTGATGAGCCGGGCGACACCGGGATGTTGCCGGGTGAGTTGATCGAAGCGGCGGAATTCCGGCGTCTCAACAACGACATTGTGAGCCAGGGTGGTGAACCAGCCACCGCCACAACGGTGCTGCTCGGCATCACGAAGGCTTCGCTCAACACCGATAGCTTCCTCTCTGCCGCCTCGTTCCAAGAGACAACGCGGGTGCTTACCGATGCGGCTATCAATGGTAAAGTGGACTACCTACGCGGCCTGAAGGAGAACGTGGTTATTGGTAAGCTCATTCCGGCTGGTTCGGGCATCGAGAAGCGCATGCTCGATGGGACAAGGCGTGAAGATCTGGTGGGCGAGATGGCGCGCATGATGGAAGAGGGGCTGAACGAGCCTGAGCACAGCGAGCAGGCCCCTGAAGTGATCCCTGTGCCTGATGTGATTGAAATGCCGCCTGCTGCGACAACCAACGAAGACAAATTCTGGGAGATGGTGGATCGCACAGTGCAGGAGGGTAGCCTTGATGGAGAGGCGCAGGATGATGGAGAGGCGCAGGACGAGGAGTGAGTGAAGCTAGGATCTCGCTGAAAAACGAGAACTTCTAGGGCTAGAGACTGATGGCCTCCTCGGTGCTACGGGCTACAATAGAGAGCATACGATCTTGCCCAAAGCACCAAGGAGGTCAAATTGACCAGTGCAACGCTTCAAGAGCTTCAGCCGCCTACGCTTCCTCGTGGGCTTATTATTCGTGATTTTGACGGCAGTGATGCTGATTACGCAACCTTTGTAGCTGTGGGCAACCGCATCTACCCTGAATACCCTGATACCGTTGAGGAGTACCGCCATTTTGATCAATCAATGCCGGCGCATGTGAAGCATCGGCGTTGGTTGGCGCAATTGGAGGGCCAAGTAGTTGCGTACGCCTCTTACATTCAGTACGAGGGCATGTACCATCCACAGCTTTTCCACACCTCTGTTGCCGTCTTGCCTGAGCTACAGCGGCGCGGCATTGGTACCGCCTTGTACCAGACGGTATACCATGCGCTGCTTGCCTTTGATCCGCTACGCTTGCGTACCCGCACTCGTGCTGACTTTACTGCTGGAGTACGTTTTGCCGAGCGCCTTGGCTATGTTGAAGATATGCGCGAGTGGGAGTCGCGGCTTGAGCTTGCCCACTTCGACCCAACGCCCTACGCGGGCCACACAGAGCGGGTCGTTGCCAGTGGTATCAGGATCGCAACCTTGGCTGAATTGATGCAGGAGGATCCAGAGCATCGGCGCAAGCTCTATGAATTGGATCTGCAACTTGCGCTCGACGTGCCCCATCCAGAACCCCAGACCGCATGGTCGTATGAAACCTTCTGTCAGCATGTCTTTGCAGCCCCCAGCTTCATGCCGGAAGGCTACTATATAGCCCTTGATGGCAAAGAATTTGTGGGCATCAGTGCCCTCTGGCGTAGTCAAGCCGAAAAGGATTGTTTCTACACCGGATTGACCGGCATACAACGGGCCTACCGTCGGCGGGGCATCGCGCTGGCGCTGAAGTTATGCGCGTTAGCTTACGCTCGCCAGCAGGGGGTACGGATCGTCAAAACCTGGAACGAGTCGAACAATCGCCCGATGCTCAGCATAAACGAGCAGTTAGGCTTTATCAAGCAGCCTGCATGGATTAATTTCGTTAGAGTGATCAAACCGGAAGAAGCATGACGCTCCCTCTCGTATGTTTAACGGGTTCACCCTATGAGCAAGGGTTGCTCCATGGTGAAGCCTTACGCGAGCAGATCGCGTGGAATCTGAATCTCTATTTTGCCCGCTTTGAGCGTGAACTGAATTTGAGCCATAGTGAAACCTTGGCGCGTGCTTGGCGCTATGCCGAGGCGATCCAGGTGCAGAGCCCGGCCTATTATGCTGGGATGCGCGGCATTGCTGAGGGCTCTGGTTTTGACTTGGCGGCCATCGCGGCGCTCAATGTCCGTTACGAACTCTTCTACGACGAGTTTACGGAGAAGCCACTGCCTGATGGTTGTACCGCATTTGCTTTGCTACCCGAAGCAACGCTCGAGGGCCACCTGATCATTGGGGAGAATTGGGATTGGATTGCGGGGGTGCGTGGGGCCATCCTGCAAACTCAGGAAGCGGATGGCTTTGCCACCCTCAGTTTTACTGAGGCGGGTATTTTCGGGGGCAAGATCGGCTTCAACAGTGCTGGGCTGGGGCTCTTGATTAACGGCCTTACGAGCCAGGATGACGATTGGGCGCGTTTGCGCCGCCCTTTTCATGTGCGCTGCTACGAAATTCTGCGTTGCCACCACCTTGAAGCAGCGGCCCGTGTGGTAACAGGCGAAGATCGTTCGTGTTCGGCCAACTTTCTGCTGGCCCAAGCGCCCGATCGGGTGTTGAATATCGAGAGTTCAGCTCAAAAGGTGGGCTTAAGCAGGTGTCAACATGGCTACCTTGTGCATGCCAACCACTTTGTGAATCCAACAGCGTTGGGCATCATAGAGCGCAATATTGAAGACAAGCCCCATTCGCCACATCGCCATGCGCGTTTAGAGCATCTGCTGCATACCAATCAACCGTTGGCACTTGCTGATGTTCAAGCGATCCTGCGCGACCATGAAGATTACCCCTATTCGGTCTGTTTCCATATTGATCCAAGTGAGCCAGAGGAGCATCACTACGAGAGTGTTATCTCAGCGATCATTGATCTAACAACCAAGCGGTTCTATGTCAGCGACGGGCCTCCATGTCAGGCACCATATGTAACCTACAGCTTGAGTTGAGAGGAAGATTGCATGTGGCTCATTGTTGGATTAGGCAATCCAGGCGGTCGCTATGTACAGACCCGCCACAATATTGGATTTGCTGTGGTAGAGTTGTTGGCCGAGCGTCATAGGCTAGAGTTGCGGGGCAAGCGGGCGAACAGTCTGGTTGGCGAGGGGCAGATTGCCGGGCAACGGGTAGCCTTGGTGCAGCCGCAGACCTACATGAACCTGAGTGGTCAAGCGGTCTCGGCGCTGCGCAGTTGGTATAAAATCGAACCAGCCCGCGAGTTGTTGGTTATCTATGATGATATGGATCTGCCATTTGGGCGTCTACGCTTCCGCGAGCGTGGGAGTGGTGGGACACACAACGGCATGCGTTCAATCATCGGGCAGTTGGGCACAAACGAATTTCCACGCTTACGCATTGGCATTGGGCAGCCTCCGGGCAAGATGGATGCGGCTGCCTATGTACTCAGCCGCTTCAGCCCAGAGGAGCAGTCACAGCTCTCTGAACTACTTGATCGTGCTGCTGACAGCTTGGAACTCATGTTGCGCGAGGGGCTAACGACGGCGATGAATCGCTACAATCCGACATAGGCACACGTTGTAGATTGTAGATTGTAGATTGTAGATTTTGGGATAAAAAAGTGGGGGTTCGGGAAAGGCAAAGCCTTTCCCGAACCCCCACTTTTAATCTAGTTACTTGATGACTACGGTTGCACCGGCTTCGGTGAGCTTGGCCTTAGCCGCCTCAGCGTCCTCTTTGGCCACGGCCTCCTTGATTGCCTTGGGGGCACCTTCGACCAGATCCTTGGCTTCTTTGAGGCCAAGGCTGGTGAGTTCGCGCACAACCTTAATGACCTGAATCTTGTTGGCACCGATCTCCTGAAGGATGACATCAAACTCAGACTGCTCTTCAGCAGCAGCGGCGGCAGCGGGGGCACCATCTGCACCAGCGACGGGCCCGGCAAAGCCTCCCATCATCACCGGGGCAGCGGCGGTCACGCCCCACTTATCCTCCATCGTCTTCTTCAATTCGACCAGTTCCAGTACATTCAGGGTCTCAATCGACTCGATGATTGCGTTAACCTTATCGCTCGCCATGGGAATAAGCTCCTAAGATAGTTTGTATAGATACGAGAACAAAAGAACAGAAGAACAAAAGAACAGCGAAAGCGGAATTGGAATTAGGTTGCGGGCTGTTCTTCGCCGGGTTGAAGTTGATCAATGCGGGCTTGGATGACCAGGGCGACATTGGTTAGTGCGCTATTGAGGACACCAACAACGCCAGAGACAGGTGCCGAGACAGCACCAAGGACTTGGGCGAGGGCCTGTTCGCGGGTGGGGAGTTTGGTAACCGCATCGAGACCTTCGGCGGTAATTGGGCTTGTGCCAAGGACACCGCCCTTGAGCTTGAGGGGATTGGCCTTCACCTGACTGGCTTCAACCAGTACCTTTGCGGTCTTTGCGACATCATCATAGGCAAAGATGATGGCCGTAGGGCCTTCGAGGGTTACCTCAAGGATCTCTTTGCCGACATTGCGGGCTGCGAGGCGTAGCAAGGTATTCTTGGCTACCACCATTTCAGCACCGCTTTCGCGCAGCTTCCCGCGCAGCACAAAGAGATCGGAGACCGTGAAACCACGGTAGTCGGCGACCACAGCGAGTTGCGAGCGCTGCATCTTGTCACCCAATTCGGCGACGAGATCAATTTTTTGCTGGGTTGGCATCGTTATTCACCTCCTTTCTGGTGGATTTTTGGGTCAGGGATGGTTTCAGGAAACTTTGCAGTTTGGAGACATTCAGTGCATCCTGATGCCGCAAACCTATCTTCTATTTGCTCGTTTCTGGATCCTTCCCTCATGCCCACTATACAAAGAGGCCGTCATGTCCTAGACATGGCGACCTCAGGCAGGTGCAGAGACGCACCGTACTGGTATGCAGGTCTACCTCGGCTGGCGGCCATTAGGGGCCATTAAGGGTAACTACCCACCAAGCGGTCTAGGGCAGGGTTGCTATGGTATAGAGCAAGCTGATTGAGAGAATATGGTACTCCTTGGCAGCTTAACCAGCAGTTACTGCTTGAGCCAGGGTGGTATTGAGCGGCACACCAGGGCCCATCGTACTCGTCAGGGTAACACTCCGAATAAAGGTTCCCTTGGCACCACTAGGCTTAGACGACTTCACAGCATCCATGAGGGCGGCAAAGTTCTCAATAATCTGCTCAGGAGTGAAACTGAGCTTGCCAATGGCAACGTGGAGGATGCCAGTGCGATCATTACGGAACTCAACGCGACCGCCTTTCACCTCACGGATGGTGCGGGGCAGATCATCAGCGGGGACAATCGTGCCACTCTTGGGGTTGGGCATCAAGCCACGGGGGCCGAGCTTACGACCGATGCGGCCCACTTTGCCCATCATATCGGGAGTAGCGATAGCGACATCGAAGTCGAAGAAGTTCTCTTTATCAACCCGTGCGATCAATTCATCGTTACCGGCATAGTTTGCACCGGCATCAAGCGCTGCTTGGACGGCATCGTTTTGGCAGAAGACCAGCACCCGTACCGATTTACCTGTACCGTGGGGCAGGGCCACCGTGGTGCGGATATTCTGATCGGCGTGGCGCGGATCGATGCCAAGGCGCATATGCACCTCGACGGTGGGGTCAAACCTAACGAAATTCGCCTCTTTCAAGAGGTCAATCGCCTCTTCTGGGGTATAGAGGCGATCCTTCTCGACCTTTGCAGCAGCCGCGAGATATTTCTTGCCATGCTTGGCCATAGGTAGATTCTCCCTAGTGGTTCAGGCGGGCCGAAGCCCTCCCACAATCATTGGTTTAGTCAACAATCTTGATGCCCATACTGCGTGCGGTACCAGAGATAACCTTCTCTGCGCCTTCGATATCAAGGGCATTCATATCGGGCATCTTCTGTTGGGCAATCTGGCGCAGTTGCTCACGGGTAATCTGGCCAGCGCTGGTACGATTGGGGGTACCAGAACCCTTAGCGGCACCGGAAGCTTTCCGCAGCAGATCAGCGGCGGGCGGAGTGAGCAACTTCACGCTAAAGGAGCGATCACTGAAGATCGAGATCTCCACAGGCACAATACTCCCGGCCTGGGAACTCGACTTCTCGTTATACTCCTTCACGAAGCCCATAATGTTGATGCCGTGCTGACCAAGGGCCGGACCAACAGGCGGAGCCGGTGTCGCCTTACCGGCTGGGAGTTGCAGTTTAACGATGGCGACCAATTTCTTTGCCACGCTCATTCTCCTCTGATTGGGAGCATTGCTCCCTCCCTCCCCTACGGCAGGCATGCTGCCACCGTGGCGAGGTGTCCAGAACATTAAGGAAACGATTTGTACAAGGTACAAGCGAAGTGATGCACTTAGTCAACCAAGCGCGTCACCTGGAGAAAATCAAGCTCAACGGGCGCTTCGCGTCCAAAGAAGGAGACCAAGACGCGCACGCGGCCCCGTTCGTGATCAATAGCGTCAACAATACCCTCAAAGTCGGTGAAGGGGCCATCGATAATCTTGACAGCCTGGCCCTTCTCGTAGCTTACGCGCACCTTGGGCGCCTCACCCTCCATCTGTTTGAGGATGGTCTTAACCTCATCGTCCTCAAGGGGGGTGGGTTTATTGCCATGGCCCACAAAGCTCGTGACTCCGGGCGTATTACGCACAACGTACCACGAATCATCATTGAGGTTCATTTGAACCAGCACATAACCGGGATAGATCTTTTTATTGACCGTACGCCGCTGGCCATTTTTAATCTCAATCTCCTCCTCGGTAGGCACGATCACGCGAAAAATCTGGTTATCCATCTCCATCGACTCGATGCGATGCTCCAGATTCTGCTTAACCTTATTTTCGTACCCCGAGTAGGTATGAATGACATACCAGCGCCGTTCTCCGGCATCTTCGGCTGTTAGGTTACTCTGCTCTTCCTCAGACACACCAAGCTCCCGCGTTGGTTAATTCGCCACACGTTACGAAACCAGATCGACCAGAGCAGTATAGAGAAACAGAAAAAGGGTATCACCAGCAAAGAGAATCAGGCCAATAATGGTAGAGATAACAAGCACTACAATCGTTAGTCGCACTGTCTCTTGGCGTGTTGGCCATACAACTTTTTTCAACTCACTACGAGTCTCACGATAGGTGCGTACAGCAGCGTTGGGTTGTTGTTCTTTTGTATCTTTAGCCACGGTCATCGCTCTATCCTACGGGGTTGCGTAACCGATATAATCTGAGCTTGGGAGAACCATGTTCTCCCAAGCCGTCTATGTTTAGCAGTACGTTACTCAACAATCTTGGTCACAACTCCAGAGCCGACGGTGCGACCACCTTCGCGGATGGCGAAGCGCAAGCCCTCTTC
>NZ_NQWI01000084.1 GCF_002532535.1 Candidatus Viridilinea mediisalina | reverse complement strand
GATTGGAGATTGGAGATTGGAGATTGGAGATTGGAGATTGGAGATTGGAGATTGGAGATTGGAGATTGGAGATTGGGCTTGTATGTTGTTGAGTATACAGTCTGTTCAGCAGTGGTTGGTATGAGCCACGGCATCTCTACATATATCTACGTGCAATGGGGCGCTTTTGTTGCATGAGGGGAGGGTTCAGAACAGCGCTTTCAGCGGAGGAGCGCCTTGAGACGCCATGTTTGGCAATCTACAATCAAGAAGACTAGCGCCCATTGAGACGCTATGTTCGGCAATCTACAATCTACAATCTACAATCTACAATCTGAATCAGCGCGGCAGCAATACGGTATAGTCAAAATCCAGGACGACCGCCGGATCGTAGTTGCCTTCTCCATCCTTATACGGAAAATCGTGGCAGGGCCGGTCTTTGGTGGCGACGGTGCGTAGGCGCAAGGCACCTACATCATCACGGCCCGCGAGTGCGCTGCGCTCCAAGACTTCCGACCAGGCGTAGATCGTGTCGCCCGCGAAGCTGGGGTTGGTGTGACGCCCGCCGTTGATGGCGAGAATGCATTGAGCATTGGCAAGTCCGTTGAATGATAGCGCCCGCGCCATGCTGATGATGTGTCCGCCGTAGACGATGCGCCGCCCAAAGCGCCCGGCCTGTTCGACATGCTGGTTGAAGTGGACACGCGCCGTGTTCTGGTAGAGGCGTGTGGCGAGCATGTGATCGGCCTCTTCGATTGTGATGCCATCCAGGTGATCAATGCGCTCGCCGGGTGCATAGTCGCCCCAACGGTGCGGCCCACCGGCCCGCGCTGTGTCGTAGCTTCCCGGCGCACTACCGAGCGGGACGAGCAGATCTTCGGCTGCAACCGCATCAGGCAAGCTTGGCACGACCGTCTCTGGCGCGGGTGCGTTCAGATCGCGCTTGCGTACCATGACCCAGCGCACATAGTCAACCACCATCTCGTTGCGCTGGTTGACGCCAATGGTGCGAACGTAGACGACGCCAGTTTTACCGTCGCGGTTCTGGCGCAGGCCCAACACCTCCGAGGTGCTGCTCAGGGTATCGCCCGGATAGACGGGCTGACCGAAGCGGCCATTGGCATAGCCGAGGTTGGCAATCGCATTGAGCGAGATGTCGGGTACGGTTTTGCCAAAGACGATATGGAAGGCCAACATACTCTCGACGGGTGCCTGGGGCAAGCCCATCTGTTGGGCAAACAGATCGGAAGAGGGCAGCGCAAAGCGCCCGCCGTAGAGTGCCGTATAGAGCGCTACATCGCCTGCGGTGACGGTGCGCGGCGTGGCGTGGATGATGGTCTGGCCGAGGTGAAAATCCTCGAAGTAGTTGCCATGTTGGGTTTTTGGGCTACCCAATGGTATCTCCTTAATCTAGGGGGAACCATGTTCCCCCACGCCCCCATGCGGGGAACCATGTTCCCCTGCGCCCCTGAATCTATGCTGTGGGGGAACCATGTTCCCCCACGCCCCCGTGCGGGGAACCATGTTCCCCCGATACCCGATACCCGATACCCTATAAACCGTAGGCTTCCGCCAACTCAGGGTCTTTGCGCGCCACCATGCGCGCCAGGTCTACAATGACTTTGGCCTGTTTCCAGGTGGCGTCGTCTTGCATTTTGCCGTCAATCATGGCGACGCCGCTGCCGTCGGGCATGGCTTCGAGGATGCGTTTGGCAAAGAGGACTTCGTTGACGTCGGGGCTGAAGACGCGGCGGGCGATGGCGATCTGGTTGGGGGCGAGTGACCATGCGCCGCTGCAACCCATGAGGAAGGCGTTGCGGAATTGGGCCTCGCAGGCCGCTTCGTCTTTCAGGTCGCCAAAGGGCCCGTAGAAGGCGCGGATACCGCGGGCGACGCAGGCGTCTACCATGCGGGCGACGGTGTAGTGCCAGAGATCTTGTTGGGCAAAGGCGCGTGTGTCGCTCCCTGCGATGGGATCGGCGAGGACGCCGTAGAAGGGGTGGCCACCGCCGACCCGCGTGGTCTTCATGCCGCGTGAGGCGGCGAGATCGGCGGGGCCGAGGCTCATGCCGTGCATGCGTGGGCTGGCTCCGGCAATCGCGGCGACATGCTCGACCCCTTGGGCTGTCTCGAGCAGCGCATGGATGAGGATCGGCTTGGTGACCTGGTGCTTGGCTTCGAGCAGCGCGAGGAACTGATCGACAAAGTGGATGTCCCACGGCCCCTCTACCTTGGGAATCATCACAACGTCGAGTTTGTTGCCCACCTTGGCCACGAGTTCGCTGAGGTCATCAAGTACCCAGGGGCTATTGAGGGCGTTGACGCGAATCCAGAGGGCGGTGTCGCCAAAGTCGAGCGCTTGGGCCGCTTCGATAAAGCCAGCCCGAGCGGACTCTTTGGCCTCGACGGGGATGGCGTCTTCTAGGTTGCCGCAGAGAACATCAACCTGGCGTATGGTCTCAGGCAGGCGGGCGCGGATCTTCTCGATGTGGGGCGGGAAGAAGTGGATCATGCGCTCAGGGCGCACGGGCAGTTCGCGCAACGGCTGCGGTGCCCCCGTCGCCAGGGGCTTGTAGAAGTGGATTGGGGCTTTCATAGTTTTTTTATTCCTTATGGGAGGGTAGTGGGAGAACATGGTTCTCCCACGCCCACGTGGGGGTGAGGTGGGAGAACATGGTTCTCCCACGCCCACGTGGGGGTGAGGTGGGAGAACCATGTTCTCCCACGCCCACTTCGCCAGAGGGCTCATGCTGTTCTCCTGTTCCTCTGTTCTCCTGTTCTCCTGTTCCTCTGTTCCTTTGTTCCTCTTTTCTTCATTACGCACCAGCAACAACTTGGTTGTCAAAAAGCTGGGCAATTTCGCCGCTGCTGAGGCCCAGTTCGCTGAGAATCTCTTCAGTGTGCTGGCCGAGACGCGGTGCGGGGGCGGCGGGTAGGCGTTCGATGGCGCTGAAGTCTAATGGTGAGCCGGGGGCGAGGTAGGTGCCAAGGCCGGGCTGCTCGATCATGGTGAGTAGCGGGTTGGCGAGGGTGCAGTCGGGATCATGTTCTAGGGCTTCGCGCATGGTGCGGTAGGGGGCCCAGGTGACGCGGTGGGTGTTGAAGGTTTCGGCCACTTCCTCTAAGGTACGCACTTGGAACCAGGGGGCCAATAGATCGGCCAGCGCCTCGCGGGCGCGGAAGCGGTTGCCTTCGTCGTTCAGATCGAGGCCCAAGCGCACGCCCAGGGCGTCTATGGCTTCAGCCATGCCGGTTGCCTTCCGCAGTGCGCTCCATTGCAGCGCCGTCAGGCCCACGACCATGACGCGCTTGCCGTCGAGGGTGGTAAAATCGCGCCCAAACGCGCCATAGAGATAGTTGCCGTAGCGTGGGCGGTCGCTGGCATTGACCATCACTTCAGCAACGAGGCCAAGGTTGGCCAGCATCGCCAGGCCGACATCCTTGAGTGCCAGGGTTACCAATTGGCCTTCACCAGTGATGCGGCGGTGGCGCTCGGCGGCCAACAGGCCAACGGCAATCATCTGGCCTGCAATCATGTCCCACGCGGGCAGGACGTGATTGACGGGTGCGCTGCTTTCGCTTGGCCCGGTGAGCCAGGGCATGCCAAGCTGCGGGTTGACCGTGTAGTCCACCTCGGAACCACCGTCGCGCCGTCCGAGCAGATTGACCATAATGAGATCATTGCGCTGGGCGCGCAGCCCTGCGTAACTCAGCCAGCCACGCGGCGGAAAGTTGGTACTAAAGAGCCCATTGCCCTCACCCGGCGCACAGATGAGGCGCGTGAGCAACTCCTGACCTTCCGGCTTCCGAAGATCCACCGCCAGCGAACGTTTCCCCCGGTTCAGATTGGCCCAAAAGAGGCTCGCCCCATCCTTGGTTACCGGCCAGCGCCGATAATCGAGCCCGCCGCCAATCGGATCAAAGCGGATAACATCGGCCCCAAGTTGCGCCAGGGTCATCCCGCCCAATGGTGCCGCGACAAAGGCCGAGCCCTCGATGATGCGTAGGCCGGTGAGAATTCCTTTCATGGGGTGTTTGCCTTTGTGTTAAGGTAACGCTTGACTAGCACACTGGAGTCACAGAAGA
The DNA here is from genome assembly GCF_002532535.1 of Candidatus Viridilinea mediisalina. GTDB lineage: Bacteria > Chloroflexota > Chloroflexia > Chloroflexales > Chloroflexaceae > Viridilinea > Viridilinea mediisalina. The sequence continues at coordinate 17,067 of NZ_NQWI01000084.1, read as the reverse complement.
AGAGGCTCATACTTTTGGCCCACGCATCTCCAGAATGACTTCACTCAACGGTTTACCCCCAGCGCGATCTAAGATTGCGCATGCCTCTTCGAGCGTGAGGGTTGATTCAGCGGCTAATTTTTGCATTTCGGCGCTTGGTTCAGCAAGGAGACCAGCCGCACGCAACACGTCGGTGACTCGTTCATGCTTACTCAATGAGGGCGTAATCTTGGCCATGTTTGTTCCCCCTTTCAGCTTTACCGTCGTAGTGCCGACTTATGGTCTTCCAGTAAATAATCCGCTAACCAGACCTCGCAGATCTGGCATATCTATCAGGTCTAGCCCGTGCCGCGACACCGGATTAATTTCTGGAAGACCATAAGTCGGCACTACCTAACGGCGCAAATGGTAAAGCAGCCTGAAACCATCCCTAACCATTCCTTCAGAGACTGTCTGAAAAGTCTATCAACTGGCGTTGGAGTGCCGGCTTCAGCCGACTAAAGCCGGCACTCCAACGCGTGCCCACTAGCTTTTCAGACAGCTTCTCAGGTATAGCCCGCGAAGCGGGCTTTGCATCGCAGGGCTTTAGCTCTGCGCCCCCATCCGTCGGGTAGCTAGGTCACTCGTCACTCGTCACTCGTCACTCAAATTACCCGCTTGGCATGCAGATCAGCAATCGTTGCTTCGTCCATGCCCAGGAGGTCGCGTAGGACTTCGTTGGTGTGTTCGCCGAGCTTGGGGCCGAGGTGACGGATGCTGCCCGGCGTCTCGGAGAGCTTGGGGACGGTTGCGGGGACAATGACGGTTTCGCCGATCTCCGGTTCGTCAATGGCTATGAGGTTGCGCCGCGCATGCACCTGGCGGTCGCCAAAGATGTCGGCGATGTTGTTGAGGGGTGCGGCGGGGGTGCCGGTGGCGTAGCAGCGTTCGAGTACCTGTTCGCGGGTGAGCGAGCCGCACCAGTCGCGCACAATTTCGTTGACATCGTGGCGATGTTCAAGGCGGGTCTTCTGGTCGCCGTAGATGCTGGAAGAGGCCAGTTCGGGGCGCTCCATGGCTTGGGCGAGGCGCGCAAAGAGCTTGTCGGTGGCACAGGAGATGGCTACCCAGCCACCATCGCGGGTTGGGAAGTGGCCGTGGGGACAGGCAAAGTCGTTGTGCGAGGGGCCGTGACGCTCGCGTACCACCCCGTACATGCCGTAGGCGGGCGCGAGTTCGTCGGTGCAGCGAAAGACCGACTCGTAGAGCGCGGCATCCACATACTGCCCTTGGCCGGTGCGGTCGCGGTGGCGTAAGGCCATGAGTACACCAATGCAGCCGTAGAGCCCGGTCATGTAGTCGCCGAGCGTCGTGGAGCCGGGCGTGACCGGCGTACCGCGGGGCATACCGGCGAGGTACGCAATCCCGCCCACAGCGTGGGCTACCCGCGCAAAGCCGGGGCGGTCGCTGTAGGGCCCTGTCTGGCCGTAGCCAGTGACACGCAGCATAATCAGGCGCGGGTTGAGCTTGTGCAGAACCTCCCAGCCTAGTCCCCAGCGTTCAAGCGTACCTGTACGGAAATTCTCACAGAGGACATCGGAACCAGCGACCAGTTGCTTAAAGATCGCCACCCCTTCGGGGCGATGGAGATCAATTGTCACCGACTTCTTATTGCGCGCCTCACTGAGCCAGGTCAAAGTATCGCCACGGATCGTAGGCGTCCCAAAGCGGCGCAAGGCATCACCACCAAGGGGGTGTTCAACCTTGAGGACATCCGCCCCAAACTCACCCAGCAGGGTCGCGCAGTAGGGCGCGGCAATCACCGTTGCCACATCGATCACGCGGATGCCCGCGAGGGGCAGGACGGAGGCGTCTTTTTTGCTCATTGTGTCATCCTTGACAAGCTTGGTTTTTTTGGAAGAACCATGTTCTTCCAACCCTACTCTTTATGGGCGTGCCGATTTCAGAGCGCCCCTAAATGCAATACTTTGTTAGCGCGAAAAAGCCTTGGGTTGGCAGGCGACCTCGCGGTGGCTTCGACCCTTCGACAAGCTCAGGGCTCAGCCACCGCGCCGCTGGCTGAGCCTGTCGAAGCCAAGCGGCGCGGCCCAGAGCTTTTTCGCGCTAACAATACTTTTCAAATACGACGGGTTTTTTGACGCAAAGGCGCAAGGGCGCAGAGTTTTTGTGCATAGGAGCGCCAAACCTTTGCGGCTTTGCGCCTTTGCGCGAGCTTATTTGAAAAGTATTGCCCCTAAATGATCTTCTGCTGACGCAGGCGCTTAATTTCGTCGGCAGAGATGTCGAGCATTTCACGCATGACTTCGTAGGTTGCGTTGCTCAATTGCGGCCCCAGGTTGGAGATGCGCCCCGGGGTGGCGGAGAGACGCGGGATTACTCCGGGGACAACGACTTCACCCAGGCCGTCCTCTTCGATGCGTTCAAGGTTGCCGCGTGCTTGGAAGTGTTCATCTTCAAAGATGTCGGCGATGCTGTTGAGCTTGCCAATCGGCACCTCTTTGGCCAAACAGCGTTCGAGTACCTCATCGCGGGTGAGCGAGCCGACCCATTCGATCACAAGTTGGTTGACCTCATCGCGGGCGGCGAGGCGTTTGCGCTGCTCGCCATAGAGACTAGTCGAGGCCAACTCAGGGTGTTCCATCGCCTCCGCGAGGCGCTCAAACATCTTGTCGGTAGTACAGGCAATCGCTATCCACTTATCATCACTGGTACGGAAGTGGCCGTGGGGCACAGCGACAAAGCTGCCGGAGCCTTCGCGTTCACGGATTTTGCCAAGGAGCCCGTAGGCGGCGGCAATTTCATCGAGTTGGCGAAACACAGCCTCATAGATGCCCACATCAATCACCTGGCCACGGCCCGTCTGCTCGCGGTAGCGCAGGGCCACCATAATCCCAATGGCGCCATAGAGGCTCGAGATATAATCGCCGAGCGGCACGGTACCAGGCAGCACCGGCGTCTCACCGGGGAACCCGGCCAAATAGGAGAGCCCGCCGAAAGCGTGGGCAATATGGGCAAAGCCGGAACGCCGCCGATAGGGACCGGTCTGGCCATAGCCCGAAACACGCAGCATCACAAGGCCCGGATTGGCCGCACTGAGCGCCTCCCAGGTCAAGCCCCACTCTTCCATCGTCCCAGGGCGAAAATTCTCAATCAGCACATCCGACTTCGCCACCAACTTGAGGAAGAGTTGCACCCCTTCGCGCTGACGCAGATCAATTGTTACCGACTTCTTGTTGCGCGCCTCACTGAGCCAGGCGAGCGTCGCATCATGGCGGCGCGTCGTGGTCCCGAAACGGCGCATCGGATCACCAGAGATGGGGTGTTCCACCTTCAAGACCTCGGCCCCAAACTCGCCCAAAATGGAAGCGGCGTAGGGGCCAGCCAAAAAGTTGCCAACATCAATGACACGGATGCCACTCATGGGCAACTGCTCATGATCAGATACGTTATCCGACGCCGGGCTTGGCGGCGCTGCCTCTGCCTGCGTCCCCGCCTCCGTCACGGCCTCGGGCTGCTGCGGTGCAGCCTGCTCGGACTCTGGTTCACCATGCGTAGTCGCACGAGCATGCTTTGGCACGTCGAGACCCTCCGTAGTTATGCCTTGAAGTAATCGTAGCTATGCTGGTATTATACCAATTATCCTTGAACATGCCGCATTATTAAGAACGCAAAAGCTCATTGGAACGCCATGTTCGGCAATCTGCAATCTGCAATCTACAATCGTAAATGGTATTATATGACAGAGTGGGGGCTGTCGCAAAGGAAGGAGACGTTCATGGAGGATCATCCCTTCGCCAGTTGGCTTGGCCGTACCGAGACGGTTGAAGATGAGCTTGGTGCCACGCAGGCGCGTGCGGCGGCGGCAATGCTCGATCTACCCAGCAACAGCTTTGAGCCAGGTACGCCGCTACCACCCCTGTGGCAGTGGTTCTACTTTTTGCCCCAAGCGCCCCAGGCGCACTTGAGCATTGACGGCCATCCGCAGCGGGGCGGCTTTATGCCGCCAATTGAACTGCCACGGCGCATGTTTGCCGGTTCGCGGCTCCGTTTCCTCCAACCGCTCCGCATCGGCCAACCGGCCCGTCGTGAAGGGCGAATCCGCGCCATCAACCAAAAGAGCGGACGCAGTGGTAAGCTCGTTTTTGTTACGGTTGACTACACCTACCTGCAGAACGAGCAATGCTGCATCGAAGAGCAGCAAGAGATTGTCTACCGCGAGCCGGGAGCGCCCGTGCCTGCCCCGACCCCCAGCGAGCTACCGGCGGTGCCGGAGGGGGCGTGGACACGCATGATCACCCCTGAGACGCCCTTGCTCTTCCGCTTCTCGGCCCTTACCTTCAACGCCCACCGCATCCACTACGACCGCCCCTATGCCATGGAAGCAGAAGGTTATCCGGGCTTGGTCGTGCATGGCCCATTGACCGCAGTGCTGCTCTTGGAATTGGTACGTCAGCACACTACCCGTCCGATCACCAGCTTCAACTTTCGCGGCCAAGCGCCGCTCTTCGACCTTGCGCCCTTCCGCCTCGTCGCGCTACCAGGTGACACTGAGGTCGCGCTGGAAGCCCAAGCCCCCGACGGCAGCGTGGCGTTACGGGCGAGCGCCGGGCTAGGCTGAGGCGGGGGGGCATAAGGAAGGACACAGCAACGCCGCGTACAAGCCTCGGTCGGCAACGTCACGGCAATCGCCGTGGTGTACGAGTTTAGTTATCATAATCCTCTTGCATACTATTTCCAAACTCCCAAACGCTCAATCGTAAAATATCTGGTTGCAGCAGAGTTTTGTTCCAGCTTACTTCCCGGAACAAAGCAGACACCAGAATGTTTCACCTGCTGCCCAGGATGGTGATGCCATTCACGCCCTACCAACGGCTCGATCTCGCCCTCGGCAACGGTACCATTCGCGCACGTATGAGCCAGCAAGGATTTCCCAGCCTCGATCTGGAGGATTGGACGCTCATTTTTGCCATTAAAACGAATCTCTTCAAACAGACGATTATCACCATCTACTGGTTGGCAATCGATCAACGCCAGATCACCCCAGCCATAGCCGCGTTCGCCGCCAACTTGGAGGCGTTGCAACGCGGCTTGCCAAGGGAGGGTGCAGCTATCGGCCACGAAAATATACCCGATAACATAGACTGGTTCACCAGTATCAATGGTATGCGGAGCAAGAAACTCCACCTCGTGCAGCATGCCAGTTGCCGCTGACTGCTGGGGGTAGCTGAGCGCAGTGCTGCCATAGCTACTCAGAAAGCGATAGCGAAAGTGCGCTGGGTGCTCCCAGGGCCAGGCAATCTGGTAGCTGCGATTGGACTCGGTGGCGGGATAGAAATAGCTATAGGCAAGCTGCTGGTGAACCTGCTCACCAACGTCGCGGTAGGCTTGGGCCGAAGCAACGGATCGTTGCTGGTGCGCGCGATCACGCGTCATGCGCATCGTCAGCGCCCCCCACAAGACGCGCCCGGTAATATACGGGCGCGTGCGTTGCACGTTGCCTATTTTGCTCCAGCCAATATGGAGGGGCGTGCGTAGGCGCAAGATAACCTTATAGCAATGCCAAGCCATACATCACTCCTTGGACTGTGCTTTGGCACCGTAGCGGGCATAGATCAGCATCTGTTCCAAGATTTCCTTGGCGAGGAGCAGGCGTTCCAGATCGGCAGTTACTGTATCACTGATATGCTGAAGAATGGTTGCAGGCTGATCATTATGAGGTTTGCTCCAACCAAAATCCAGTTTATCTAACAAATCGAGCATCGCGGGGACGACGACTTTTTTGCCATTATCCTTCTCTTTTGCCAACAAATAGAGGAAACAAGCGTAGACACCATGCTCTTGGAGTACGCCCAATGCCTTGGTTACGGTCGTTTCGATCTGCTGATCGCCTGATTGAACAATGGCCTGGGCATACTGAGCAGCTAGTCGATCAAGGTTGTGCATTGCTCACCTCCTCGCCAAAGCGTTGCATCAGCGGCTCGCCCACGATCGCCATGCGGCCAAAACCGCGCGTACCCATACCGCCGACGCCCAGCCATTCGATCATACGCAACCCGGCATTGACCACATCCAGCGGGCTTGACCATGCGCCACCCGGCAACGGTTCGCCTTGCTCGGTCTGGCTAAACTCGCCGAAGCCACCGCGATAATCATCCAACACGATTTCTGTCGTCAGGAAGGTCGCACGAGGAAGAGCTTCATAGGTAAAGAGGGCCCCATCTTCGGCGGCGCCGCGTTCCGGGTCGATCGCCACCGAGGTACGCACTTCCAGGTTGCTATTCACGATCTGGCTAAATAGCGCATCGTGAACCAGCACGATCTTTTGGCGCACCGCCTGCCAACGCGGTGTATCGTTCCAAGCATCTGGTGCGCTGATCGTCACCTGATCGCCAACCTTAAGCATCAACCAGCCCAGGTTCAAGGGGTCTTTGCGTTCCCAGGTCAGCAGCGCACTATCGGTCGCCCAATCTGCTGGTAGCCCATCCACCGTAAAGCCCACATCGTGCAGGCGCGAAGCCGTGCTCACCCAGACCGGCCCGGCCAGTGAATGTACCGGAAAAAGGAGCACATGGGCATCAAAGAGATTCACCAGACCGGAGTAGCCGGTGGTGTCTGCTGTGCCGCCGTTGCGCTTCGTCTTTTCGAGATAGCCGAAGGTGTAGCAGACCGGATTACCACCTAGATCAAAATTGGGGTTGTCGGGATGTTTGTGTTCTTGCCCTGCGGCCCATGGAGTTCCATACACCTGCGCAGCATAGGATCGGGCCGCTCCATGCAAACTCGTACCAGGGATCTTCGGCAGGCGCGTCCCTGGCTCACGCACAATGCTATTATCCACACGACCAAGCCGATAGCCGCCAGCGCCGATATGCACGGGATCGGTGGTCATAAAAAGCAACCGGTGCCGTTCGTAGGTTGTCATCGTCAACGCTCCTTCAGAATTTCCATGCGCAATTCGAGCAGGTCAGCCAGTTCGCCGCGTACCCCAGCCTGAATCAGCCTGTCACGTGCGCCATGGCTCTGCCAGGCATCGCCACGCCATTCCGCCCCGGCCAGAGTATCGGCCACGAATTGCCGGAAGACTGGATCGGTAAGCGATTGTCCATCGCTATCCGTGCCATGCCATGCCTCGCGGGTTGCCTCGATCGTGGAGACAACCTGGTAGCGCTGGGCTGGCTGTAGCTGCTTCAGATAGCCCCACAGCGCCTCCAGGCGGTCAAGGTCTTCGAGGTAGAACGGGCGCGTGCGACGGCTGACCCGACGGCCATCATCGCCATAATGAAGCTCGAAGCGACGCGAGGTAGTATCGAGGAACTCGAAATCGAAGGTTGAGGGGGTGAAGCAGATCTGATCAGCTTCCTGCGCATCACCAGCATGCATGAGCCAACCTCCGGTAGTGTCGGAAAATACACGCTGCCGCCCGACCGGTTGCGTATTGCCGTGGGCATCCTGCTTGAAATAGACATAGGGATACCAGTTATCAGGAGTTGAACCATCGCCCATCACGGCGGGTACGTGCCAGACGATCGTGTGCCCATTGCGCTCAAGCGTGATGGTAATAGTCTGCTGAAACTGACTGGTTCCCTGGGCCAGATTGCTCGTATCTGCTGGGAGAGCGCCTTGTACCACCGATCTGACGTTCCAGACAGTGGTCGTCGTTTTCCGTTTCAGCATTGCCTGCCCGGCATCGAGCGCAGCACGCAGGGGCGTCCGGCGCGAGAAATAGACCGCGCTAAGCTGCAACGGTAGACGATTACGCACCTTGCCCATCTCGCGTTCGTATTTGAGCTTAATCTGCTGCAAAATGCCGAGAGACTGGTCAGCAGGCACCAGCGCCATAAAGCTACGTGGCTCGGCGAAGATGGGGATGGCGATCGAATATGCCGTATCCTGATGCTCAGTTCTGATCAGCCGCCGACCCGCCAGAAGATTTTGCTGACGTTTCCCAGGCGTCGCTTCAGGATTATGCAGGATAAGCTGGCGCTTTCCCTGCATAAACTGTTGTTGAAGATACTCTTCAAGCCAGATCGCAGCACTGGCAGCATGCTCATAAATATCTCGTTCAGCGCCAAGACGCCGCGCAACGGTATTGAGATTATCGGCTGAGATTAAGTAGCCGCCACTACCATCTGCTTGGAGGGGATACCAGACCACACTCAACGTGACGGCACCAAGATCCAGGTCGTACACATGGAAAGGGCCAAGGTCTGGTTCTTGATCAAGGTAGAGCAGCACCCGACGGCGATCATCTAATAATAATTGAGCCAATTCAGCATGAGTATCTTGCCAGAACTGGCGCGTAGTCTGCCAGATGCGGCGTAGTCTAGCAAAAGACTGTGATTGTACGTTAGAGTGCGTGTTATTAAACGTAATAAAGCTCACCTTGTTTTCGCTACAAATTTTGAAAGGATATTTTTTATCCCAAAAAACAATTTCCAGTACCTTGTTTCTAGCTTCTGGGGTAAGTGTCCTCATCACGTAAGGACTCTCAACTACAAAATCCTGTCCCCAGCATCTTACGTTGACACCAACTCCAATGACTGTGAGATCCTCATTTACCTCCAGCAAGAAATCTCCGTGTTGTTGAGAAACATCTTTCAGCGTTGCTGAAGATAATATCGGATGTTGAATACTTAATGTTTGTGTTTTGAACCTAATCTTATCATTGCTAATTTTATCACTACCGACCAGAACCTCCCTGATACCATCCCAGATAAAATCACGATTTTGTAGCCGAAATCGTGTTTGATCGTGGGGCTTACCCTTCAGAAATTCAACCGTAAGCAGCCATTCACTTCGTTCAGATGCCGTATCGCTATGTGGATACAGCATCTGAGCGGTGAAGACATCTACGTCCCAACTGCCCGTTATCAGCGCCACCCGCCCGTTCACGTCGGCTACTTCATCGATCCAGATTGTCTGTTGATCAAGATTACCTGTTGCCCACTGTCTCGCAACACCAGCCTGGCGCTCCATGCAAATGCAGCAGATCTTACGCGACTCAGCCTTCTCGCGGTAATAGCGAGAATTTCGGGCATAGGCCGTGATCTGCTCGGCTCCATAGCCCTGTGGTCGCAGATTGCAAGCTGTACAAATATCTCGCACAGCATATTGATCTGTCCATGCCTCTTCTACGGTGTTAAGGGTATACGAAAGGATGGGGGGGTATTGGAACTGCTGGCTGATATATTCACCAACATACTTCCCCGCATCCTTCGGATGACTTGTCAGTTGCTCAGAAGAAATAGTTGCAGTGAGTTTTAGCCCATCCACTTCCTGAAGTGCTGATATCTCACTCTCAACGTTCTTGAACTCATCGCAAGGCATATCAGGCAAAAGATAAAAGCCACCATTTTCGTCGCGATACACTTCAAAAGCTAACAACAACGACTCAAGTTTTTGCTGAATATGATCAAATGCTTCTTTGATCAGTCTTTGGCGCACCCGCAAATCAGCAATGGATGGGCTTTGTAAATAGGCTAAACCATTCGTGCGTACCGAAAGAACTCGCCAGAAGAGCGTATTATGCTGTTCTGCTTTTGCCAGATCTTCATGAGCGACAGGCTGAGCTTTGAGCATGAGACCAACAGCCTGTGTAATGAGCAAAGCCATCCCAGTATGGCCGATGTCCCAAATTGTTATATCATTTAACGGTCGTTGGGTGTCAGCAATGGCCTGAGCAAGCAAAGGACGTAATCTTGACGCAAAATCATTGAAACTTGATGCATTTGGCAGCAATGTTTGAATGATTAACTCTATCTCGATTCTAAGATCATCAATATCAGGAAAGGGGTTAGATCCAGATTTTGCAACAGAAGGTGCGGGCACTTCCCACCCAAACGGCGTACTCAACCATAAACGATGAGCATCTGGCTGCTGAGCAGTTGCTATATCTTGTTTTTCACCACCAGAAGCGCCACGATGCGAGCGATTCATCAGGTGCGTCAGACGAGAACCGTTCGGGAATATGTATTCAATACCAAGTCTACCGTCTCTCTGTTGATACCATGGTTCACCCTGTCCTAAATACTCGATGAAATCACCTGAAACATAGGCACGATCATCAAATGGTTGAGGTAAAGTAAAAGTAGAACCACTTAGAAGAGTCTTTGTTTGTGGCTGTAGAATATCTGAATGGACTAAACGAGTACAGCCATCCCATAAACCAGTAGGTAGAGAAGCACAATGTTGGTCTATAAGCTGCACAATATGCTGATAGAGATAGTCTTGATGACCAACGTTTAACTGTTTCTTAACAAAATGCGAGCTAACTTTGCCCAAGTTATGCAGAAGTGCCCCTACTGCGGCTCGTACAAGTGCATCACGATACTGCTCCAAAGTCTTTAACTGACTCATCCCTCACCTCCACGCCGTAACTGCGCGGCTACCTGCTGTGCCTCTTCCTGCAAGTCACTCAAGGTGTTGAAGATACGCTCGGTGACAGAAGGCTGTGGCTGCCGAGATGCAGCATCTGCTGCCTTTTCCCAGTCAGCTACTTGGTGTTGGTAGTCGCTCAGTTGTATCTGATAGTCTGAGAAATCCGCTCGGGCTGCTTTGTATTGGTCTTGCTCACGACTAGTCGCCTTGCGCTTGTCACGCCATTCTTTGGGTTTTAAGCCAAAATCTTCATCAGGATATTGCTCACGAAAACGTTGCACTGTCTCTGGTATTTCTGGTTCAAGCGGACGCGAGGGTTTTTGTTCAGCCCCAGCCAGCGCAGCCCGGATCACCAGCCTGCCCTGACCGGCAAGCGCTTCTTCCACCACGCCAAAGCCACTGCTGGTTTTCGCCCCGAAGCCGTAGGTCGTCAGCAGCGCCTGCAAACCCTGGGCTGTCATTTCGAGATCCTGGGCGACTGCGCGCCGGTTTAACCTGCCAAAAGGCACATAGAGCAGCAACAGTGTTCCGGTTGCGCCCTGCGGCACAGCTTCGAGCAGAATCGGCCCACGCTCGCCAACACCGCTTTGCCGACTGTGCGGGTTAATGACCTCCAGCCCCAATTGATCGAAGAAGGTCGGAAAGAAGTGGAGTCGTCCGGCAACGAAGCCACTCGCTGCCAGGTAGCGCCGCACCACCCGGCGATAGATCTGTGCTAGGCGTTCGCCACCAAGCTGATCTAGGAAGGCGTCGAAACTCGCATCATCAGTCTGCACGCCCTTCTCGTTGCCGAAGAGCCGTGCCATCTGGAAGCGCCGTCGCAGGAACATTCTGCGATGAGAACACTGCTGCCGCTCATCATCATTCAGGCTGCCCCACCATGCAACTAGGTGCTGCACCAGGGCAGTGCGCAGTGCGCCCTTCCAGCCTGTTGCCGCAACCATGGGTACCTGAAAGATCTTCTCCTTACGCACCGGGTTGTCGAGCAAATGGAATGTAGTGTCGTCTTTACTTAGGTAGGGCTTGCGAAGCGTGAAGGGAAGCTGGAGCGCCCAGGAATCTGGCGGAAAGCGTGCGAGATCGGGTAGTTCAGGTTCCAGCCCTAGCTCCTGCATCCAGACCCGTCGCCTATGCAGGAAATCCGGCGCACGTTGTGCGACCCAAAAACGGTAGCCGCCGCTCTGGGTGCGGGTTCCACTGCGAGCACGCTCCAGATGTGGGCTGAGCATAGCCTGGGATAGAATCGCTAGACGCTCGGCAGGATCACTGATTGCCTGGAGCATCTGCCAGCGCTCTGGCAGCCGCTCGGACTCGCCAGCCAGCCATTGCAAGGCAAATCCCTGCACGGCATCATCCTGGAGTGCGAAGGCGAATTGGGCCTGGAAATCGTAGATCATTGCTCTCCTAGAAAATCGAGCGCCGCAAGCAGCGGTGCGAACGTAGCCCTTATTTTAGCATCACTAGCATGGCTGAGCGTTTTCTCGGCAAATACTGGTGGTGCGGTGTGCATCTTGATCACGGCTGCATAGAGCCGTACATAGTCTTTTGCTTCGACGAGTTGGATTCCATTCTGTAGCATGAGTTCGGGAAGTTCTTGGGTTATCTTCATCACTAAGCGATCAGCATCAATCAATAGGTGTTGACTCTCCGCCAGCGCTGCGGCAATTGCTGGCTCCAATGCTAGCCCTAAAATGTAGTCATCAATGGTCGCCTTGATAAATTCCGCCTTCCAGCGGTAGGTCGCAATATGGAGTGCAACGCGAAGGGCTGGTTGTGCTGATGCCCATACGAATACATGCTCATAGGCAGCCAATGGTTGCAGGTCTGGCATCACGTCAAAACCACGCTTGCTCAACATTCTGCGCAGCGCATTGCTCAGGCTCTGGACAATACGCTCTGGGGTTTCATCTTCATGCGCGTCGAGATCGCGCAGCACAAGACAAGCGGTAGATTGTGGTTCTTCTAGCAGTGGTGCCAGGGTACTTGTTAGTTGGTGATTAATCTGGTCCTTTCCGCGAGCTTCGGGCGGTGTTATGGCAACTCCACGACGGACTTTCTCTACAACTTTCTTAACAACGTTTGCTTCGGTTGAACCCTCATAGAAGGCATAGACATTCATACGCCATCCTCGCGTAATTGAAACCGGAGCGGTAGGCCGAAATCCTCCACCAAACGGGGATCGAGACCTGACTCCAGCCAGGCCGTCAGGTTGTCTACGTCAAACCAGGAGGCAGAAAAGGTGCCGTCGCGCAATTGGGTGCGAAATGCCCTAGTCTCCTGGGCTAAGTCGTCGTCGCGTTGTAGCAGGCGCGTCATGTGTGCAAGCACCTCAAGACTATGCGTAGCCAAAAAGACCTGGATCGGCTTCTCTTTGACAAGCGCGATGACCTGATCGAGCAGGCGTACCAGGGTCGCCGGATTCTGACCCAACTCCGGCTCTTCCCAGAGCAGCATCCCAGGATGCCGTTCATCAACAGTTGCGGCCAGCGCACTCAGCGTAGCGAGAAGTTTGAAACTGTGACGAGCACCGTCGCCAAAGTGATCGATGGCCAGTGGTGTGCGGCCAGGGAAGCGAATGTAGCCAGTTTTTCCCTTTTGCGCGTCGGGGGCATCGAGGATCTCAACCTTTGCGCCAGCGAGATCGGGGAATACACATGCCAAGTGATGGGCAATCTGTTCATACCAGTCCGGGACGGAGCGATAGGCCCAAGTGGCAAACCGCTGCGTGAGATGAGCGTTCGCGGTATGGACATCGTAGAAGAGCACCCGCTCGGGTGCTGGCGCTCCTCCCTCATCGATCCAGATCGCCAGATGATCGATAGGCGCTTGGCGTTCCCAGCGATACACCCAGGCAGAATCCCAGAGGTAGTGCCAGCGCACGGTAGATGGTGCAACAGCGATTGCGGCTATCGTCGGCGGAATCATACTGGCATCAAGCGCCGGAGGCTGCGGCAGGCTCATCAGAGCCAACCGTTGCAGGTCAGCCTTCGTGAATGCATGGACATCCTTGGTTCCCCACTCCGGCAAGGAGGTGCCAAGCCGAAACGACAACCACGGTGGCGCAGTGCCGTTGGCAGCCAGTGCAGCAAGATTAACCTCCATCCCGCCTTCGGGCGTCAATACCGCTGGATTGTCGGCCCATACCGCTCTCATGCCGTGGCGCAGCCGCACGCGCGGCAATGGCTCGTGGCCGAGCAGATCAGAGCGCAGTGACGTTGTAGCGCGAAGCGCCCCGCTCTCACTGGGGAGGAGATCGTCGCGAATAAACTGCGCCGATCTCCCGCTCGTCCCTGCCAGATAGAGCAGTTCCAGGAGCGCGGTCTTACCGCTGTTGTTTGGCCCAATCAAAAGGTTCACGCGGCGTAGGTGATTGATATGCCCGTCGCGGATGCCACGAAAACGATGAATGATAAGTCGCTCTATCATAGATGTATAGTCTGTTCCAAAAAGGTGCGTACCGTCGCTGCTGACCATGGCTGCCATGGGCCTGACGGAAAGGTCTCAAGCTCGCCTTCCACGCCAAGCATCTGGTTCCAGTGCGCAACATTGCTCAACATGGCCCATACTGGTACGGCCTGAACAGCGTGGAGCCACGCCGAGCCGTGGAGTTCCCACATGCCATCGCGTGGATAGGCCCAGCTTATCTGAACCTTGCTGCGGATGCGCTCCTGGCCCAGCATGCCCCAGAATCGGCCCGCATCACCCCACTCGCGCTGCCAGGACTGAAAACGCCAGCTATTTCTTAATACCGGAACCAGCGGAACCGTCTGGTAGCTTTCAACCAGGGGCCGGATCCGTGCGACAACGCGCTCAAAACCGGGTAACCGCGCCCACCACCCTGATTGTTGAGGCCGAAACCGATACCGGAAGAAGCCGAAATACTGTAGATTAGGAAGCCGCTTATGAACCTGATTGGTGTCTTGAAAGGCCACTGTTGACGAGATGTCGCTCCATCCGGCAATGCGAGCAAGTATCTCCCGATCCTCAAGGGCAAAAGCACCATAGCCCAATTGTGCCCGGGCACCCAGGTTGCCCCAACGTTCCATGAAGAGCAGTAGTGCTGCCAATTGCCCAAGGCTAACCTGATCGCCTTGGATGCGGAGCGTGAAGGTTCCCATCAGCCCTGGCGACAAAAACCAGCCCCGCGTGCGATCGGGTGGGCGGATGTTCAGGGGCGTATTGCCCTCCCAGATAGGTCGGGTCTGATCATCGAGCACCTCGATCCGAAACCTGCGTCGCCAGCCTGTTGCGCCAAATAGCTGGCAAACATCGCACAGACCAGCATCACGCAGACGCTGGGGCTCATCATTGGCTGAAGATCTGTTATATCCCTCGCTATCAAATCGGCACGTAGCCTCGCTGAGATCGCAGGCCGTCCCCCCTAGCCCCCGTACCAGCACCTCCATCCACCAGCGCATACTGCCAAGGAGACCCGTTTCGTGGAGACGATCCACCCTGCCGGTTTCGACACCGCCGGTCCATAAGGGGGTGAGCGTCCTCATGCTTACGTCCATCCTGATCGCCTCCGCAAAGCGCTGGGGTGACTACACATGCCTTTCGCCCAATTGTATCAGAAATAGAGTACAGGAGACTGCTCATTTGCTGTCATAATACCAATTACGATTGTAGATTGCCGATTGCAGATTGCCGAACATGGCGTCCCAATTACGATTGTAGATTGCCGATTGCAGATTGCCGAACATGGCGTCCCAATTACGATTGTAGATTGTAGATTGCAGATTGTAGATTGCCGAACATGGCGTCCCAATTACGATTGTAGATTGCAGATTGCAGATTGTCGAACATGGCGTTCATCCTTCATCCTTCATCCTTCATCCTTCATCCCTCATCCCTCATCCCTCATCCCTCATCCCTCATCCCTCATCCCTCATCCCCCACCTCCTCCAACACCCGCAACACCAGCAGCGCATCCTGGCTATCCAGCCCCTCGCACAGCCCGTGCCACGCGCGTTCGCCCGCCCAGATGCGCCGCACCGCCTCGGCGATGAGCCAGCCCTTGGCTTCCAGTTGGGGAAGTCGTTCTTCCACACCTACCCGCGCCGCCCCAGCGCCCTGCGCGGCGGCAACAATCGCCTGGATCAATTCGCCAAACGGCTGGTCAATGTGGTAGCGGTTCCCATCAAACTGCGCGAAGGTTTCACGCTCGCGGCGGCGGTAGGCGGCGACGGCAGCAGCGTCGCCCGCGAGGTCGGCGAGATCGGCGAGGATGTTCAGGGTCATCCAGATTTCAGATGAAGCATCAAGTTGCTCGCGGATCGCCAGCGCCCGCGCCGCATAGCCCTGCGCCTCGCTGAGGCGCGTCGCCGCCATGCGCCCGGCGCGTATCTCGGTGGCGAGGAGATTGGCGAGGTTGTTGAGGTGGCTGGCGTGTAAGGCGCTATCAGGCTGCACCTGCTCATCAAGCGCCAACGCCCGCCGATACCAGCCCTCCGCCTCGGCGGGGCGGCCCGCACCCACGGCGACGATGGCCAACTGGTTGCAGGTCGTCGCCGCGCCCGCCTGGTTGCCGTGGCGCTCTTCAATCGTGAGGCTCTCGCGGTAGTAGCCCTCGGCGGCAGTCCAGTTGCGCTGCGCTTCGGCGACTATGCCCAACTGGTGGTAGAGGGTTGCTTCGGCGCTTGGCTCGTCGAGGCGGCGGAAGAGCGTCAGCGCCTCTTCGTAGCGCCGTGTCGCCTCGCTGTAGTTGCGCTGCCTGAGCGCCAGGGTGCCGAGTTGGCCAAGTGCAACCCCTTGCCCGCGCTCATCCTGAATTTGCTGTTTTACTACAAGCCCCGCCTCATACGCCTCGCGCGCCGCCGCGTAGCGCCCCTGGTCAACCAGCAGATCGCCCAGATCGGTGAGCAGCGCCCCGCGCTGGCGGGTGTAGCCCTGCTGCTCCGGTGCCTGGGTGATCAACGCCTCAACCAGCGCCAGCGCCGCCCGCAGGTGCTGCTCGGCGGCGGCGGGTTGCCCGCCGAAGCGTAGGCAGCGCGCCAGCCTCATCAGGGTAAGAGACTCCTCGTAGGAGCCGGGGCCGCGCGCTGCGCCAGCGGGCTGCTGGCGAATGTGTTCGTGCAGTTGGCTGAAGAGCTGGTAGGCGCGGGGCAGGTCGCCCCGGTTGTAGGCATCCTCGCCCGCGCCAGACGCCTGCAGGTAGGCGGCGTGGCTCAAGCCCCCTGCCGCTTGCACCTGCGCCGCTGCCGCCGCCTGCACTGCACGCAGCCGCGCCAGTTCGCGGCCCAGGCCGAAGTAGTTGAGGAACATGGCTATGCGATCCGCCATCACCACCACCTGCTCATGGGCCTGCTGGCGCTCGCGCAGGCCCAGGGCGCGCCGTAGATTGGGCAGTTCGCGCTGCACCAGGGCGCGTACCGCCATGGGGTTGCGGTTGTCTTCGAGGTAGAGCCAGTTGGCCAGCGTGGCGTAGCTTGCGGCGTAGCGATCCAAGAGTTCCGCCGGTTCGCCGTGGCGGGCGCGCAGCGCCGGCGCGAGGATGGGGTGGAAGCGGAGGTAGGGTGGATCAAAACCAATGGATTCAACACTGAGCAGCGCGGCGCGTTCGAGCGCGGCGCGTAAGGGTTGCCAGGTCGCTTCAGGTAGCTCGGTTATCGCCAGCAGGTCGTCTTCACTCGTACCACCCTCAAAGGGGGCGAGCAGCGGCAGCAGCGCCCGCTGCTCATGGCTCAAGCGGCGCAGCGAGTAGTCGAGCGA
>NZ_NQWI01000083.1 GCF_002532535.1 Candidatus Viridilinea mediisalina | reverse complement strand
GCTATCGGCTATCGGCTATCGGCTATCGGCTATCGGCTATCGGCTATCGGCTATCGGCTATCGGCTATCGGCTATCGGCTTTGGTATAATCCAGACAGCAATCAATGAGGTACCACGATGACTATACTTACCCCCCAAGCCTTTATCAACAAATGGCGCGCGGTGACTGTGAAGGAGCGCAGTGGCTACCAGGAGCATTTTATTGACCTGTGTCACTTGGTGGCCCACCCGACGCCTCTGGAAGACGATCCCAAGGGGACGCGCTATAGCTTTGAGGCGGGCGCGGGCAAGCAGCGGGGCGGTAAGGGGTGGGCCGATGTCTGGAAGCGGGGCTTTTTTGCCTGGGAGTATAAGGGCAAGCACGCTAACCTTGATCGCGCCTATCAGCAGTTGCTCCAGTACCGCGAGAGTTTGCACAATCCGCCTCTGTTGGTAGTCTGCGATATGGAGACGATCCAGATCCATACCAACTTTACCAATACGGTGAAGCGGGTGTTTCATCTGCGTTTGAATGATCTGCTGAAGCCTGAGGGTATGCAGGCGCTACGCAATCTCTTTTTCAATCCAGAGGCGTTTCGCACTGACCAGACGCCTGAGTTGGTGACCCAGCGGGCGGCGCGTGAGTTTGCTGAGATTGCGACGCTGATGCGGCGCTATGGCCATGATCCGCAGCGTACCGCCCATTTCCTCATTCGTTTGCTCTTTTGCCTTTTTGCGGAAGATGTGGGCCTGTTGCCCGATCAGGTTTTTAGTAAGTTGCTGCGCGCTACGCGCAATCGGGCCGCTATCTTTACGACCCAGTTGGCTCAACTCTTTGGCGCTATGCGCCAAGGTGGTTTCTTTGGTGCCGATGAGATTCCCCATTTCGATGGCCACCTCTTCGATGATGCTGAGGTGCTGCCCCTCGATAGTGAGAGTATGGCGCTGCTTCAGCGTGTGCGTGAACTCGATTGGTCGAATATTGAACCTTCGATCCTGGGGACGCTCTTTGAGCGTTCGCTCGATCCGACGAAACGTAGCCAATTGGGGGCGCACTATACCAGCCGCGATGATATTCTGCTGATCATTGAGCCGGTGTTGATGGCGCCGCTGCGCCGCCGCTGGGCTGAGGTGCAGCAGCAGGCGCGCACGCTGGCTACCGCGTATGAGCAGGCCAAAGGGAGCGCTGCCAAGCGGCTGCAAGGGGAACTGCAACAGGTGCTGCAAGGCTTCGCCGATACCGTCGCGGCCATGCGTGTGCTTGATCCCGCCTGTGGCTCGGGCAATTTCCTCTATGTGGCGCTCAAACAACTGCTCGATCTCGAAAAAGAGGTCATTATCCTGGCTCAAGAACTGGGCGCGGGTAGCTTCTTCCCCAGTGTTTCGCCCGAGCAACTCTACGGCCTCGAGATCAATGAATATGCCTACGAATTGGCCCAGATCACCGTCTGGATCGGCTATATCCAATGGCTGCGCGACAATGGCTTTGGTACGCCGAAGCCGCCCATTCTCAAGCCGCTGAATACAATCCAGCGTATGGATGCACTGCTCGCCTATGATGCCGCTGGTCAGCCGGTGGAACCACCCTGGCCTGAGGTTGAGGTGATTGTTGGGAACCCGCCCTTTTTGGGGGGCAATAAAATCCGCAAGGAATTGGGCGATGCCCACATTGATGCGCTCTTCAAGCTCTATGCCGGGCGTGTCCCTGCGTTTGCCGATCTGGTCTGCTACTGGTTTGAGCGCGCACGAGCCATGCTTGAAGCGTGTACGACGCAGCGGGTCGGGCTGTTGGCAACCCAGGCGATTCGCGGCGGGGCCAACCGCAAAGTCTTGGAGCGGATCAAAGAGAGTGGCGACATCTTTATGGCCTGGGGTGATCGCAAATGGGTGCTTGAGGGCGCTGCGGTGCGGGTGTCGCTGGTGGGTTTTGATGCTGGCAACGAGCAAGAGCGCTCGCTGGATGGCAGCGCGGTTCAGACCATCAATGCCGATCTGCGGGCCGCACTCGATCTTACACACGTACACCATCTGCCAGAAAATCGGGCCATCTGCTTTATGGGGCCCTCGGCCAAGGCCCCTTTTGACCTTGATGCCGAGACCGCCATGCAGATGCTGCGTGCGCCGCTCAATCCCAATGGACGCCCCAATACTGATGTGGTGCGCCCGGTTGCGAGTGCGGTTGATCTGGTACAGCAGCAGCGCGGTAAGTGGACAATTGATTTTGGCCTGCTTCCAGAGGATGAAGCCGCCCTCTATGAAGCTCCGTTTGAATATGTGCGAACGCATGTCTATCCGGTGCGAATGCAAGCCAGTCGGGTGAAATATGCAGGCAACTGGTGGCAATATGCCAGACCTAGAGTTGAAATGCGTGAAGCATTACGTAAACATCAGCGCTACATCGCCACTCCCGGCGTAGCCAAACATCGCATCTTCGTGTGGGTACAGCCTGAGGTCTTGTGCAACCAAGGTACGCTGGTGTTTGCCCGCTCCGACGACTACTTCTTTGGCGTGTTGCACGCACGCATCCACGAGTTGTGGGCGAGGCGAACGGGAACCCAAGTACGTGATGCCGAGAGCGGCTTTCGCTACACCCCCACCACCACCTTCGAGACCTTCCCCTTCCCGTGGCCGCCGGGCCAGGAGCCGCCGGGCGATCCGCTGGTGGCGGCGATTGCGGCGGCGGCCCAACGCCTCGTCGAGCTACGCGACAAGTGGCTGCGCCCGCCCGACGCCGACGCCGCGACACGCAAAGCACGCACGCTCACCAAGCTCTACAACCAGCGCCCGGCCTGGCTAGACAAAGCCCACCGCGACCTAGACGCAGCGGTGCTGGCGGCCTATGGCTGGCCCAACACCCTGAGCGACGAGGAACTCTTGGCGCGGCTGCTGGCCTTGAACCTGGCGCGGGGAGGCGTTCAGTTGTAGCATTTTTGCAGAGATGCAGAAAATTTCACCTTACCACTGAACAACTCCAACTCACGCTGAGCGTTACCAATCAAGGGCTCTATGAGCTCAATCTACAGACCCAAGAGGTCTTGGTGAGTCCTACGTATGCGACGATGCTTGGGTATGATCCGCGTAGCTTTTGTGAGACGGTAGCGCATTGGCAGGAGCGGTTGCATCCTGATGATCGCGAGCGGGCCAGTTCGGTCTTTGATGCCTATGTCAATGGCTTGATTACTGACTATAGCCAGGAGTTTCGCCTGCGTACCGCTGATGGTGGCTGGAAGTGGATTCTCTCGATTGGGCAGATTGTGGATCGTGATGCTCATGGGCGTCCGTTGCGCTTGCTGGGAACGCATACCGATGTGACGTTGCTCAGAGAGCATGACCAGGGCTTGTTGCAAGTCAATCAGGAGTTGGAGCGGCGTGTGGCTGAACGGACCGCTGCATTGGAGCAGAGCCAAATGGCGTTGCGGAAGAGTGAGGCACACCTGCGGGCGGCCCAGCGCATTGCGTTGCTCGGTAGTTGGGAATTTGAGGTGCAGACTGAGACGATTAGTTGGTCGGATGAGGTCTATGCGCTCTTTGGACGCGATCCTAGTCAAGGCCCGCCCCGTTTTACGGAACTCCTCAGCTACTACCTGCCTGAAGACCAGGAGCTGCACCGCACAGTGGTTGACCAAAGCCTTGCCACTGGCAAACCCTACATGATGGAGTTGCGCCTCGTGCGCCCTACTGGTGAATTGCGCCATATTCAGGTACGCGGCGAACCAATTGTTGATGCCCAAGGGGTGTTGCAACGTCTGGTTGGTACCATCTTGGATATTACGGAACGCAAGTGGGCCGAAGAGGAACAGCAGCGTCTGGCTGCGCGCCTCGCCTTGGCGATTCGTTCGGCGGCGATTGGTATCTGGGAATGGGACATAGTGAGTAATGTGATCATCTGGGATGAGCGCATGTATGAACTCTATGGAATGGCATGCAATACCCCAGTTCGGTACGATGTGTGGGCCAATAGCTTACACCCTGATGATCGTGAATCAGGGCATCTGGCGATCCAACAGGCGTTGAGTGGTGAAAAGGAGTTTGATACTGAATTTCGCGTTTTGCATGCTGATGGCACGTTTCGTGATATTAAAGCCTATGGAACGGTGCTGCGTAACCCGGCAGGTGAGCCACTCCGCATGATTGGGGTCAACTTTGATCGCACCGAACAGAAGCGGATTGAAGCCGAACGCAAAGCCAAGAGCCACCAACTGGCTGCATTAAACCGCGAACTAGAGGCTTTTGCCTACTCAGTATCGCATGATCTACGCGCACCGTTACGCGCCATTCATGGCTTTAGTCAGGCGCTCAACGAAGATTACGGCCAGACACTCGATGCCCAAGCTCAAGACTACCTCGCCCGCATTATGGCTGGTGTCGAGCGAATGGGCCTGTTGATTGACGATCTGCTACGCCTTGCCCGCGTTTCCCGTGGCGAGATGCAGTATCAAATGGTGTCTTTGAGCCAACAGGTAGCGCAAATTCGCAATGACCTGCAACGCATCGAACCAGAACGCCAAGTGACATGGCAGATCGCCCCTGATGTGGAGGTTTGGGGTGATGCGAATCTGATCTCTGTTGCACTCCAAAATCTGCTGGCCAATGCCTGGAAGTTTACGAGCCACCATGAGCAGGCTTCGATCACCTTTGGTCTAACCACTCAGGATGAGCAGATCGTCTATTTTGTTCGTGACAATGGTGCTGGTTTTGATCCAGCATACCAGAACAAGCTCTTCGGCGTCTTTCAACGGCTGCACAACCACCACGAATTTCCTGGTACCGGCATTGGCCTCGCTACGGTACAGCGCATTATCGTTCGCCACGGTGGCCATGTTTGGGCCGAAGGCGCGGTTGAGCAAGGGGCAACCTTTTACTTTACGCTGCCAGAGAGGACCGATTCATGATACAATTACGCCCCCTCCTTTTAGTTGAGGACAACCTTGATGATGAATTGTTGACCACACGATCGCTGAGAAAAGCGGGTATCTTGAATGAACTGGTGGTGAAACGTAATGGCGAAGAGGCGCTTATCCACCTAAACCAACTTGCTACAGACCAAGACCCCTTTGCTCTGCCTACAGTGGTGCTGCTGGATCTAAAGCTGCCGAAGGTCAATGGCTTGGAGCTCTTGCAACACATTCGGGCGACGCCGTTTTTACAATTGCTCCCTGTGGTTATTCTTACCTCATCGAGTGAAGAGCGCGATATTGTCGAGAGCTACAGCTTAGGTGCGAATAGCTATGTGCGTAAGCCTGTGAAGTTCGACCAATTTTCCGAAGCAGTGCGTCAACTTGGTTTATACTGGGTGATTACAAACGAACAAGCTATACCCAAGAGGTCAATATGAGTGAGCCTCTGAAGTTGCTGTTGGTGGAAGACTTAGAAGATGATGCGCTCTTGGTGCTGCGGGCGCTCCGTAAGGGGGGCTTTGATCCAAGCTACGAACGGGTTGAGACTAGTGCGGCGTTGCAGGATGCCCTGGAACGCGGCGGTTGGGAGATTCTGATTGCCGACCATGCGTTGCCCCACTTTAGTGCGGCAGAGGCGTTAGCGCTGGTGCAAGGCGGTGCATATGATCTGCCCTTCATTGTTGTTTCAGGCACTATTGATGAACAACTTGCTGTTGAGTTGATGCGTTTGGGTGCCTGCGATTATGTGATGAAGGATTCGCTTGAACGGCTGCCAGTTGCGGTGCGCCGCGAAGTGCGCGAAGCCCATGTCCGTAACCAGCGCCGCCGCTTTGATCTCGCACTCCACAGCTTGATCACAGGCACTGTGGCGCTCACTGGGAGCGCCTTTTTTCATGCCTTGGTGCAACAGATCGCCCAAACCCTTGAGGTGCGCTATGTGCTGATCAATGCCGTAGTAGATGGATCGCTCCATACCCTGGCCCACTGGGGAACAGAACCGCTCCCGCCTAGGCCGATAAGTACCCTTGAAGATAGTCCTACCGCATTGGCTTTGCGCCACAGCACCTTTAGCTGTCCGCAGGGCTTGGCGGAGCGTTTTCCCACCAATGCCTACATCAACGCTTGGGGGGCCGAGAGCTACATCGGCTTGGCGCTCTATGCGAGCAACCAATGCGCCTTTGGGACGCTCTGTATCCTCGATACGGCCCCGCTGCATGCCCCCGAACTGATTATTGATCTGTTGCGCCTCTTTGCCACTCGCGCCGCTGCCGAATTGGAACGCCACCAAGCCCTTCAAGCGCTTGAGCAGTGGAATAGGGATCTTGAGCAGATTGTCGCGGAGCGTACCGAGCAACTCAGTGCCGCGAACCAGCAACTTGCCCGGGTCAATCTTGAACTGGTGCATGCCGCACGCATGAAGGATGAGTTTCTCGCCAATATGAGCCACGAGCTCCGCACGCCGCTGAATGCCATTCTCGCCTTTAGTGAAACCCTGCAAGAGGGGGTCGCTGGCCCGGTCAATGCGAAACAGATCAACGCCCTGCGCCACATCGAAACCAGTGGCCAACACCTGCTCGCCATGATCAACGATGTTCTCGACCTCGCCAAAGTTGAAGCGGGGCGCGTCGAACTCCAACGTGAACTCTTCGCCATCAACGATCTCTGTCGTGGTAGCCTCCAACTGATCAAAGAACAGGCGCTGAAGAAACGGCAGCAGGTGGATTTGAAACTCAACGATGAGTT
Organism: Candidatus Viridilinea mediisalina; assembly: GCF_002532535.1. Taxonomy (GTDB): domain Bacteria; phylum Chloroflexota; class Chloroflexia; order Chloroflexales; family Chloroflexaceae; genus Viridilinea; species Viridilinea mediisalina. Next base: position 14,762 of record NZ_NQWI01000083.1, on the reverse strand, counting down.
TGCCTACATCGAAGCCGATCCACGCCGCCTCAAACAGATTCTTGTGAATCTGTTGAGTAATGCGGTGAAATTTACCCCCAATCATGGCCAGATCAGCCTGGAGGTGGAAGTTCTTCCCGAAGCTCAATTCGTCCAGTTCCATTATTATACTCATGGACATCCAAATGCCCGAAGTTGACGGTCTCAGCGTCATCAAGCAGTTACGGGCAGAGGCGCAATTCCAACAGACGCCGATCATTGTACTCAGTGCCCTCGCCATGAAGGGCGACCGCGAGCGTTGTCTTGCGGCTGGGGCCAATGCCTACATGCCGAAACCGCTGCGGATGCGTAGCCTCATCGAACTCATGTACGATCTGCTTGGGCTATGATCACAAAACTCTCGGTGGCTCTGTGGTAAAATTCTTGGTATCGCTTCAAAAATGCGCTACCCGAAAGATACACCCCTCTCACCCTACCCGCTTGGGTAGGGCTAAACTGTTCCCCCTGCCGTCGCAATGGGGCGATCAGGTGCCTATAATGAGAGCCAATTGGTTGTGAGCGTGGGCGCAAACGACCGGATAGGCGCTGCTGGTGTGCCATGTCCGGCCCGCTCTGGCGGTGGGTTCTATGGAGCAGCAGCCGGTCATTCTAACGGTGGTTGGTGATAGTGCAGCGGGGAAGACGACCCTTACCGCAGGGGTGGCGGCGATTCTTGGTTCCGAGCGGGTGGTGGCGCTGCGCTTTGATGATTACCATCGCTATAGTCGCGCTGAACGTGAGGCCCGTGGCCTGACACCTCTGCACCCCGATTGTAACCATCTGGAATTGATGGAGCAGCATTTGGGCCGCTTGGCGCTGGGGAAGCCGATTGCCAAGCCGATCTATAACCATGCGACGGGTGAGGTTGATGCGACCCAACAGCTTGAAGCGGCCCCGTTTGTGCTGGCTGAAGGGTTGCTTGGCCTCGCTACCCCGCGCCTGCGAGCCCCCTGCCATGTGCGGGTCTTCCTCGATCCGCCGGAGGCGCTGCGTGAACGCTGGAAGTTGCACCGCGACTCGACGCGCCGGGGCTATACGCTGGATCAGGTACGCACCGAGATTGTCCGCCGTCGCCCCGATGCGATTGAGTTTATTCAGCCGCAACGCGGTTGGGCCGATATTGTGGTGCGCTTCTACCCAAATCCGGTTGCACCCCAACAGCAACTCAATGTGCGCCTCGTGCTGCGCCCACGCCTCACCTACCCCGATTTCAGTACCCTGATTGCACGCCAGGGCGATCCGCCAGTACTCCATTTGCGGGTTGGCCGCGATGAGGGCCGCCTCACCGAAATCCTTGAGATCGATGGCCGCCTCAGTAGCGCCCAGGCCGCCACGATTGAAGAGGTTATCTGGGACGAATTGCCCGGCCTGCACCACCTCAGCCCCGACCAGATCGGCACCTACCTCCACGGCAATGAACCATGCCATAGCCATACCCTGGGTCTGGTGCAACTGCTGATCGCTTCGCAGTTGTTGCGCGCTACCCTCGTGGTATAATCGCCCGACTGCGGGTGGATGCGCGGGAACCTGGTTCCCGCGCATACCCTCCATAATACATGAAAGGAAGACTCCGTGACCGTCAAACGCTGGAATAACGAACCTGCGATGAGCATTGATCCGACCAAGACCTATAAGGTGACGATGGAGACCAATAAGGGCACCATTGTCTTTGAGCTCTATCCCGAACATGCCCCGATAACGGTCAATAACTTTGTCTTTTTGGCCAATGAGGGCTTCTACAACGATGTCGTCTTCCATCGCGTGATCAAGGATTTTGTCATTCAGGGTGGCGATCCGACCGGCACGGGCACTGGTGGCCCCGGTTATCGCTTTAAGGACGAGACTTTTGGTAATCCATTGACCCACCAGCGCGGTGTGCTCTCGATGGCCAATGCTGGCCCCAACACCAATGGCAGCCAGTTCTTCATTGTCTACAAACCCCAGCCCCACCTCGACGGCAAGCATACCGTCTTTGGCCAAGTCGTGAGTGGCATGGACGTTTGTGACGCAATTGTCCAGGGTGATCGCATGGTCACGGTGACCGCCGAGCCGAAGTGATCTGAGGGATTGAACCACAGAGGCACCGAGGGCACAGAGGTTGGAATGATGGAGGGAGAACGCACAATGGTGCTTGCCGTACCACTCACTTCTTGGTGTCTCTGTGATGAATAGCTCTACTCCCAGCAACGTAGCGCCGCCACGCTGTGGCGGCGCTGTGCATTTCTACGACAAAGACTGTGTTATGAATCTTTCCTTTGACTCCACCCTTAAACATTTTATAATACAACCGTAACAATTTTCCGGTTACCACTCCGCCCAAACCTGGGCGGCGCGTTGGATCGGTCAAGGAGGACTTCCATGCGCTCGTATGGCCCTGAGAGGATTCACAACATCGGCATATTTGGTCACCTCGGCAGCGGTAAGACAACGCTGGCCGAGGCGATGCTGATGACAGCCCACGCAATCCCGCGCATGGGGCGCGTTGAGGATGGCTCTACCCAGAGCGATTATGATCCCGACGAGCACCGCCGCGGGATGTCTGTTTCGCTCTCGGTACTGCCACTTGAATGGCACGACGATAAGGTTAATCTGATTGACACGCCGGGCTTTGCTGATTTTGCCGCTGATATGGCCGCCGCGATGCGGGTGATTGATGGCGCGGTGATTGTGCTTGATGCCTCGGCGGGTGTCGAAGTTGGCACCGAGTTGGTCTGGGATCTAGCGGTACAAAACAAGGTGCCCCGTCTGCTCTTTGTAAATAAGCTTGACCGCGAGAATGCGAACTTTTTCCAGACGATTGAACAGGCCCAACAGGTGCTTGATGCAGCCGTCATTCCTATGCAGATCCCGATTGGTGCTGGTAAAGAGTTTAAGGGCATCATTAGCCTGCGCCAGCAGCGTGCATGGCTGGTTTCGCCCGAGCATGATGGCAGCTTTATTGAGGCTGATGTGCCCGCTGAACTCGATGCGATGATGCACGAGTGGCGCACGGCTCTGATTGATAAGATTGCTGCAACCAATGATGATCTGATTGAACGCTACCTCGAAGGTGGTGAGGATGCTCTGACCCGCGAGGAGTTGCTGTTGGGGCTGCGTACCGGCATTGCCGATGGGACAATTGTGCCTGTCTTTTGCGGCTCGGCCCTCGAAGTCGCGGGGATTCAACAACTGCTCAATGGCATCGTCGACTCGATTCCCTCCGCCGCCCGCCGGGCTATCCATGCCACCGATGGGGCTACTGATGAGCCACTGGCCCTGAGTCCCGCCCCCGATGCCCCGGTGAGTGCCCTGGTCTTCAAGACGGTCTCGGACACCTACGGCAAGACCAGTCTCTTCCGCGTCTTCTCGGGGACGGTGCAGGCCAATACGCCCCTCACCAATAGCCGCGTGGCCAAGGACGAGCGCATTGGCCATGTCTATAGCGTCCGTGGTAAGGAGCAGACCGATGTGGAGGCGGTTGGCCCCGGTGATATTGGGCTGCTCACCAAGCTTGCCGAGACGATGACCAACGATACGCTCTGTAGCCACGGTCAAATGATCAAGCTCGCGCCGATCAAATTCCCCGCTGCCGCCTTTATTGCCACGGTCAAGCCGCATAGCCGCTCCGATCTTGATAAACTGGGCAATGCGCTGGGGCGCATGATCGAGGAGGATCCGAGCCTCACTACGTCGCGTGATGCCCAGACAGGCGAGGTTTTGCTTGCCGGGTTGAGCGAGGGGCACCTGCAGATCATTGCCGACCGCATGAAGCGCAAGTTTGATGTGAGCATTGATATTGACCTGCCACGCATTCCCTACCGCGAAGCCATTCGTGGCAAGGCCGAGGCGCAGTATCGCCACAAGAAGCAGACGGGTGGCGCTGGTCAGTTTGCCGATGTGACGCTGCGGGTCGAGCCGCTGGAGCATGATCCAGAGCGCGAAGACTCGCTTGAGTTTGTCAATGAGGTTGTTGGTGGCGTCATCTCGCGGGGCTTTATGCCCGCCATTGAGAAGGGCGTGCGCGAAGCCATGGCCGAAGGGTTGCTCTCTGGTAGCCCCATTAGCGACGTGCGCGTCGCGGTCTTTGATGGCAAAGAGCACCCGGTTGATTCCAAAGAGATCGCCTTCAAGACTGCGGGGAAAGAGGCGTTCCGTCTCGCGGCCCACAAGGCCGGGGTCGTGATTATGGAACCGATCTACACCATGGAGATTGTGGTGCCCGAGCAGTATGCGGGCGACATCATGAGCGACATGAGTACGCGGCGGGGGCGGGTGATGGGCATGATGCCTACGGGCAGCGGCAAGACCGCGATTACCGCCCAGGCCCCTCTCGCCGAGATCCAACGCTACGCCACCGACCTACGCGCCCTCACCCAAGCCCGCGGGCGCTTCTCGATTGCCTTCTCGAGCTACGAGCCGATCCCGGCCCACCTGGTGGATGCCGTGATCGAAGCGCATAAGAAGGAGCTTGAGGAGGCGCAAGCCCATTAGAATGTAGCAAGCAGGAACTAGGAAGTAGGGGGTAGTCCTATTGCCTATTTCCTGCTTGCTATCTCCTAACATACGAGGAGTTGCACATGGGTCAAGTCTTTGCACTGGCAATGCAGAAGGGCGGGGTAGGCAAGACGACGACGACGCTCAGTTTGGGTACGCTGCTGGCCGAGCGGGGCAGGCGGGTGCTGCTGATTGACCTCGATCCCCAGGCAAACTTGACCCAGGGTTTAGGCGTTGATCCTACCACGCTGGAGTATGGTGTCTATGAGGTGCTGCTCAATCCTGAGCGGGGGGCCGATTTTGCGGTGATGGCGACGGAGCATGGGGTTGATCTGATTGCTGCGGCGCTGGATTTGGCTGGCGCGGAGTTGGAATTGGCGGGTAAGGTGGGCCGTGAGTTGTTGCTCCGCAAGGCTTTGCGCCAGACCCGCGAACGCTATGATTATATCTTGATCGATCCGCCCCCAAGTTTGGGCATCTTTTCGCTCAATGCTCTTGCCGCTGCCGATGCGGTGCTGGTGCCGATGCAGTTGCATGCCTATGCGCTGCAAGCCATGCCGCAATTGGAACAGACGATTGCGCTCGTGCGCGAGATTCATCCTACCCTCAAGCTTGGAGGGATCGTCTGTACCCTAGCCGACCGGCGCACCAATCTGAGTGGTCAGATCGAAGCACAGGTACGCGAACGTTATGGCGAGTTGGTCTTTGACACGGTGATTCCGGTGAACATTAAGCTGGCCGAGGCACCGACAAGTGGGACGCCGATTGGCACCTATGCAGCCCAGAGTGCTGGTGCCACGGCCTATGCGGCGCTCGCCGCTGAATTGGAGGCGCGCTATGCCCAATGATGACGCCGAGCAACCATCCGCGATTCGGCGGGGGCGCGGGCTGCGCCTTTCGACCGAAGGGGCCGCTGATGCGCAAGCAGAGCCGAGTGAGGCCGCCCCGGAACAACCCGCCCGGCGGGGGCGCGGGCTGCGCCTTTCGACCGAAGGGGCCGCTGATGCGCAAGCAGAAGCAGAAGCGGAAGCAGAAGCGCCACCTGCCTTTGCGTTGCAACGTGAGTCGATCAAGACAGCCTATGGCTCGATGAGTTACCTCACTGGCGGAACTGGCACAATGCCCTTGGTTATGCTGCACGGCTGGGGAGCATCGGCGCGCATCTGGACAGATGTAGCGGCAGCTTTGGCTGAACGCCGCAAGCTCGTGCTACTCGATCTCCCTGGGTCTGGTGGCACACCCGCCCGCGTGACGATTCCTACGCTCACAGCCCTCGCCAATGAGGTATTGGACGCAATAGATGCGTTGGGCTTAGAACGCTTCGAGTTGCTTGGCCACGGCTTAGGTGCTGCTACGGCGGCCCTTGTGGCGGGCCAATTGCACCGCCGCGTAAGCCGGGTTGCCCTCTTGGGCATGGGCATCCGTAGCTTTGCGCCCGACCTGCTGGCGATGGGTTTGGCACGCTTGCCCTTCGACATCTCCGTTGGCATGGCGCGACCCTTGCTCAACTTCTGGCAGCCTTTCAACCGTGCTTTTATGCAAAGCCCACCTATGGAGCGCAGCATGAGTAGTGCGCTCCTCCATGATAAACCTGTCGCCCAGCAACTCTGGCAGGATTACCTGTCTGATCTGGCTCATGCTGATGCACGGGTCTATATGACCTGGCTGACCATGCCGGGTGAACCTGCACTCCATACGGCACTGAGCGACATTAGCGTACCAACCCTCTGCATTGCTGGTCGTGAAGATCTCGTGGTCCGCCTTGCAGAAGCGAAGGATGCCTACATGCGTGTGCCTGGCAGTGAGTTATTGGTATTAGACAAGTGCGGCCATATGCTCATGGTTGAACAGCCCGAGGCGTTGCATGCCGCATTACGGGATTTTTTCAAATAGCTTGCTGCGCCGTTACCTCACCGCAAGCTGCGCCCTCCTGTTGATCCTTGGGTTGCTCCAATGGGGGCTACCAGCGGCGGGCATACCCTCCTACCTGCTGCCAACCCCGTGGCAGGTAGGTGAGAGCCTGATAGAACGGCGTAGCGAGTTGTTGCAGCATGCCTGGTTCACCGCATTGGCAGCATGCTTGGGCCTGGCCCTTGGGAGCATAACCGGCCTCGCCTTAGCCATCAGCTTCGTCCTGCTGCGCCTGCTTGAGGACGCATTCTACCCGTGGGTATTGGTCTCGCAAGCCATTCCTGCGGCAGCCTTAGCCCCACTCTTTACCATCTGGTTTGGCGATGGCCTAGCGCCACGGGTAGCAATGGCGGCGCTCTTCGCCTTCTTTCCGGTGCTGGTGAGTGCGGCACGCGGGTTACGTCAAGTGGCCCCCGAAGAGGTGGCGCTGATGCGCGCCTGGGGTGCGAGTGGATGGGCCATGCTCTGGCACCTACGCTGGCCCGCCGCCCTACCGAGCATCTTTGCCGGCTTACGGGTCGCGGCGGCCCTCGCCGTCGTCGGGGTGATCGTAAGCGAGCTCTCAGGCAGTGGGCGCGGCCTCGGCTTTGTGATCAGCGTAGCGAGCTACCGTCTGCACATGGATCGTGTCTTCGCTGCGGTAGCCCTAGCGGCTGGCTTGAGCCTCCTGCTGCACGGGCTGCTGCTCTACGCCGAGCGGCGTATTGTCTTTTGGCGACAGAATGAATAATGAGGGCTACGCCAACCTAAAAACGGCTGTTGGGGCCAAGCCCCAAACCCTCTTTTTTCTTTCGTGTTGGCGGCTTCGCCGCTAACACGAAAGAAAAAAAGTTGTTAGCGCGAAAAAGTCCTGGGCCGCGCCGCTTGGCTTCGACAGGCTCAGCCACCGAGCCACCGCATAGTGAGGAGCATGAATCTCACCCTACCAGCACGAACATGGTTGGCCCTCTTTGGGCTTGGGGTTGCCATCTATATCACGATTCAAGCCTTGCCGCTGCTGCGCAGCTTGCTTATGCTGTTGTTGATCATTGGGCTCTTGGCGCTCCTGATTGTGCCGGTGGCTGATCGCTGCGAGCGTTGGGGCGTTTCGCGCCGCATGACGGTAGCCACGACACTATTGGGGAGCCTGGGGCTACTGGCCACACTGCTGCTGATGATCCTGCCGGTACTCTTCGAGAGCTTGCAACTGCTTGCGGTAGCCCTACGGCCCCTAGCCGACCAGTTGGAATTGCAGAGCGAGTTGGTCTCGGTGGCGGGCCTTGCGGAGCTTGGTGATGCCGGACAGACCTTCTTGGGCCAGGTAGCAACGAGTATCGGGTGGGCAGCGGGGCAGTTGGGAACCTTGGTGGGCCAAATTGGTGCCCTCAGCTTTGCCGCCTTTGTCGCCTTTGTCTGCGTCTTCACGCTGGTGGGCAACCGAGCAGCCGCACCGACCTTGCTGCGCCTCTTTGTTCCGACGCGCTACCATGAGCGGACGGCCAACCTCGTGCGTGCGGTGAGCGACGGGTTGGCACGCTGGTTTGTAGCCCAACTGGCGATCTGTGGTTACTACACCGTAAGCTACGGCATCACCAATCTGGTCTTGGGCGTACCCTATGGCCTACCGATTGCGCTGATTGCGGGGCTGCTCGAATTCATCCCCTACCTCGGCGGGATTGTGGGTCTCGTTCTCTCCGTAGCGGCAGCGGCCACCATCAGCCCCACGACCGCCATCTTGGTAGCGATCTGCAACACCATCATCGGCTTCGGCTGCGTCTACATTGTCGCACCGTTAGCCTTCTCCAAAGCGGTGAAGGTGCCCGCCGCGCTGATCTTGTTGGGCCTCTTTATTGGCGGAATGATCGGAGGCTTCTTTGCGGCCCTGCTGACGGTGCCGTTGATCACGGTGGCGATGGTGATCCTGCGCGAACTACGGCCTGATCTGGGGGTGTAGGCGAGATCATCACCGAGGACACAGAGGGATTCACCACAGAGGCACCGAGGACACAGAGGGATTTACCACAGAGGCACCGAGGACACAGAGGGATTGAGATGTTGATTGCAGATTGCCGAACATGGCATCTCAATGGGCTTTAGCATGCTTGATGATGCGGCATGTTCAAGGGTGATTACCTGACTATTAAAACTCTCTGTGTTCTCTGTGTCTCTGTAGTAAAATTTCTCTGCACCTCTCAATTCGCCGGGGCACACGCTGGCGGCGCAGTTAGCCAAGGGGCGTAGATGATATTGACCCCCGCCGAATCACCACGGCCAAGCTGGTTATCTTCGGGATCGTAGGGGCCAGAGCTATCGCCCCACCAGTTGTTACGCATATCGAGCAGAATCGCACTCGTAGCACCACGGCCCAGCCCATATTCTAAGTAGACCGGAATGATGGGCGGGACGTGTTCGTCAATCAGGTTGTGTTCGATGCGCAGTGCCATTGGTGGCAAGCCGTGGGGCGCAACTTGGGGCGTGCGTGTTCGTAAGCTAAAGCCCATGGCATCGCCCACAAGGCTATTGCAGATCACCTCGCCACGCAGGGGCCCGTTGGTGCTGAGTTGCAGATTGGGCGAACCACCCCGGATCAGGTTACCCTCAATTGCAAGATTCACCGTCTCGAAGGTACTGGAATTGCTAATGCGTACCTGCGGAGCCCCTTCGGCCATGCGATTGCCCCCGAAGCGGTTGCCTACCATCGTAACAAAATTGCCCCGTCCGTAGCTCACTTCCAGTGCCGGGCCGAAGGGCATATCGTTGGCTGCAACTTCACTGTTACGCATTTCGAGGCGCGTGTCGTGCAACAGGATGGCCCCACCATTATCGTTAAAGCGGCTGTCACGAATGACTAGTTCGCTCCGTTCGACCGCCATGACGGTACCACCCACGCCGCCACCGCGAATATCGCTATGTTCAAGCACAATAAAGCTCTCAGGCCGTCCAAAGATACCACTCCAACGGGCTCGGCTCGTCCCAACAAAACGCACCGGGCGATCAGGCAGGCCCATCGCCAGCAAGCGTCCACCATCCACATAGATAGAGACGCCCGCATCGAGTTGTACCTCAACCCCTGGCTCAATCAGGAGTTGCGAACCGGGCGGAATCTGCACATCCTGTTCCAGGATGATGGGGCTATCTTCGATATTCCAGCGCACATTGCCTTCCAACACATCAGCAGGGGGGGGCCCAGGTTCTGGATCAAAAGGCAGGGTAGGACTAAAGGGATCGGTATCGAGCAGATCATCAGGGAAGGGAAAATCGTCGCTTTCGCTCGGCTCTTCAGCATCGGATGTGCTGCGCTCTTCCGTGGGTGAAGGGGTTAACGTAGGCGCAGGCGGGGTTGGAGAAGCGATTGGCATCGGAGTTGGTGCCATAGTAGGCGGCGGCGCCGCCGTCGGCAGCGGCATCGGGGTTGGTGCTGGCGTAGGCAGCGGGTCGGTAACATCAGGGCTGAAGGTCGGCAACGGCGGCGGGGTGCCTTCCCCCACTGGCTCAGGGTAGGCCCCAACGACCGTGGGTGTAATGGCCTCGCTGGGATCCATAACACCACCGGCAACCGCATCGGTAGGGGTGAGCGAAGGTTCGAGGCTCGGATCGCCCGTGGGTAAGAGATCGGGCCCAGGGTAGGCTGCGACCGTCGTGGTTGGGGTGCCATCACCTGGTTCGGGGTAGGGCCCTGGGTCGTCGGCATCGGGATCAGGGGTTACTTCAAGCGTTGGCACATCGGCGACACTCGTTGGTTCATCGGGTGGCGGCGTAGCACCAGGGGTAAACATAAAGGTCAATGCAACCGCAAAGATCAGGAAGACCAGCGCACCAAGGAGGAGCAGGGTATCACGACTTAGCTTCGTACCCTGCTGGGTAGGCTCATCATCGGGTGATGGTGCTGCCGGTGGCGGTTGTTGCTGTGCATCATCGGACACGGAGGCCTCCGAGTCGTTAGGCTAGGCAAAATTGCACAATACAATGCTGCGCGTAGTGTACCATAATTCGTTGCGTCTTGGCGGCTTCGCCGCCAAGACGCGAGGGCTACGTCAACGTCACCTCCGGTGGAGGTGCTGGAGGGGCGAAGCCGCCCTCGCACATCTTTTGTTAGCTCTGGGCCGCGCCGCTTGGCTTCGACAGGCTGGTTTCGGCAGGCTCAACCACCGAGCCAGCGGCGCGTTGGCTGCGCTTGTCGAAGCCACCGCGCCGCCCCCCTACGAGCCTAGGGCTTCTTTGCGCTAACAGCGTTTTTTGAGAGAGGCAAAGCCTTTGTGCGCTCACGGCGCAACCACGGCGCCACTTCAGGTGGAGCCGGAGGCGGCGGTGCAGGCATAGCAATGGGCCGCCACGCGGATAGTGCGTTCGGCCAGATCGGCGGGGGTTACCTCAAAGATGCTTTGGGGCAGCGCCATGGCCAGCATCTGGTTGAAATCGCAATCATAGAGCTGCCCATCCCAACCCACCGAGAGGGTCGTCCGGCACATCAGCCCAGCCACGGTACTCGGGTTGAATGCCTCAACCAAGAGTTGCATGTAGGCTTCCAGTTCACCTGTCGCCACCAGATGATCGAGGTAACGACTAATCGGCATATTGGTGAGCGTATAGAGCCGGGTGAAGCTGATGCCATAACGCTCCAGCAGTTCACGGCGCCACTCGGCCTCTAGTTGGGCTTGGGGGCTAGGCAAACATGCACCGACGGGGTTGGTGATCAGGTTGAGTGCGGGGCCACCAGGTTGACCATAACCCACCGCGTTGAAGCGTTTGAGGGCAGCAAGCGATTCCGCAAAGACCCCGGCCCCCCGCTGGTTATCGGTGGCATCGAGCTCATAGTGGGGCAGCGAAGCAATCACTTCAACCTGATGTTCAGCTAGAAACTCTGGCAGATAGGCGTAATTAGGCAGGCCAGTGATCGTCAGGTTACAGCGATCAATCACATGGCAGCCCAAGGCGCGGGCACGGCGCACGATGGAGTCAAAATCGGGGTGCAACTCGGGGGCACCGCCGGTAATATCGAGCGTAGGAATTGCCGCCGTTGCCAAGAGGTTCAGGCAGGCATCAACCACCGTTGTAGGCATCACCTCAGTACGATCCGGGCCAGCATCCACATGACAATGCAGGCAGGTCTGGTTACAACGCCGCCCCACATTGATCTGAAGTACCTCAATGCGTTCAGCAGCGCGTAGGGGTGCCGCACCCACCTCGCTCAGTTTGATCCCAAAGCGTGGAATTGGCACTTCGGCCAGCCGCCGTCGCTGGGCTGCTGCCGTGGCCAGGGGGTGGTTGCGCCGTTGTAGGGTTGGAATGAGACGAATGTTGCTCATGGTTGGCCTCTCTAAAAACTAATGATAGCACATGGGTACCACCATTTCAAGCTAGGGGATTCCTATAGCGAAAAAGTTCGTTAGCGCGAAAAATCCTTGGGCTCGTGGGGGTGCGTCGCGTTGGCTGAGCTTGTCGAAGCCACCGCGACGTTGGCTTCGACAAGCTCAGCCAACGTTGCGGCCCAGGGCTTCTTCGCGCTAACAAAAGTTCTGGGTCGCACCGCTTGGCTTCGACAGGCTGGTTTCGGCAGGCTCAACCACCGAGCCAGCGGCGCGGTGGCTGTCAACCCAAGGTTTCTTCGCGCTAACAAAACCTTGCGCCCTTGCGCCTTTGCGTCAAGAGACCCGTCGTATTTGAAAGGCATTGCGCGACTAACCTCGACACTACGACGGTAAAGCTGATTGGCAACCGCCATTTCAGCCGGCTGAAACCGGCACTCCAACGTCAGTTCATAGACTTTTCAGACAGCCTCTCATCGATCTTGATCTTCTTCCAAATCTTCCGGTTGCGCTTCCTCCCTTGCTGGCTGCAACCCAATGATAGCCGCAGCGACGATGAATAAGATGCCGCCCAAGGGTAGCCACGGCATCGCGGGTGGAGCATCGGCTGCTGGTGGTTCAGGCTCAAAGGCTGCTGGTGCTCCAGGTGGCCCGGTGGACGGAGCGGTCACTATGGGTGGGGTGAGTTGGTAGACGCTGCCTGGCTCTTGGGTGTAGATCGCGGATGCATGCGCTGCACTGGATGACGTACTGCTCATGTGAGCATGGCTACTCCCGTTGCTGTTGGGGGGCGGGATGCCACTTGTGCTGGCCCCCAGAGGCATGGTGTCGCCTTGCGCTGCGGTAGGGGCGGGCGCTGGCCCTGAGGCTTGCCCCGGCGATGGGGGGAGATCGTCGCGCCACTGCCCGGTCGCTAGGTCGCGGGTGAAGCTGCGATCGGCTTTGGTAGCCCCGTAACGATAACTGTCTACTAAGCTTCCATCTGGGCCGAAGAGCCGCACTGTGTCGCCGTTGTTGTTGAGGATGGCGCGCGGCAATTCGATCACCACGTAGCCACCAGGTTCAATGCTGCCTTCCAAGGCGATGGCACCACTATCGTTGGCGTCGTTCAGTTTCCAACCCTCAAGATTGATCCGCTCTCGTCCGGGGTTGTACAACTCGACCCATTCGGCTTGATAGATTTCACGGGGTGCGGGCAGAATTTCGCTGAGTAAGAGTGTTCCTGCCGGGAAACTGCCCAATGCACCTGGACTCTGGGTCGGTGTCCGTGTGATGGTGGGGGTGCGCGTGGGCGAGGGGGTACGCGTCAGCGTTGGGGTGCGCGTGGGTGAGGGGGTGCGCGTCAGCGTTGGGGTACGCGTGGGCGACGGCGTCCGCGTCAGCGTCGGCGTGCGTGTGGGCGACGGCGTCCGCGTCAGCGTCGGCGTGCGCGTGGGCGACGGCGTCCGCGTGAGCGTCGGCGTCCGCGTGGGCGACGGCGTCCGCGTCTCAGTGGGGGTGCGCGTGGGCGATGGCGTCCGCGTCTCAGTGGGCAGCCGGATGGCAGTGGGGGTGCGCGTGGGCGACGGCGTCCGGGTGAGCGTTGGGGTGCGCGTGGGTGAAGGCGTCCGGGTGAGCGTTGGGGTGCGCGTCGGCGACGGCGTGCGCGTCGCAGTGGGCGTGCGCGTCGGCGTTCTGGTGTTGGTCGGTGTTCTGGTGTTGGTTGGCGTGCGCGTCAAGGTCGGTGTCCGCGTCGGTGACGGCGTGCGCGTCAAGGTCGGTGTCCGCGTCGGTGACGGCGTGCGCGTCAAGGTCGGTGTCCGCGTCGGTGACGGCGTGCGCGTGGGTGACGGGGTGCGGGTGGCGGTGGGCGTGCGGGTAGCAGTGGCGGTGGCGGTGGGCGGCGGCGGCAGATTTGGCCCTCCAGGTGAAGGTGGGTAGCCAGTCACCCATGCGTCCAGTTCAGCACCCACACGGGCAAAGACGTTTGAGCCACTCAGGGCCGGATAACTGATGGGGCCATCTATGATCGCACCATTTGGATCGAGCAATTCGACGATGGAACCGGCGTTGGGGAGGGTACTGCTGCTCAATTCAATCACCAAGTATTCACCTGGTTCGATCACCAACCCTGGTAACATCCGCGTAATCGTCTGGCTCGGCGAGGTGCGCCGTAGACGCCAACCCTCCAGAGCCATAGGGCTATCACCATGATTGTACAGTTCGATCCATTCGGGATTGGTGCTTGGCGCGATCTCGTTGAGCACCACGATCCCTTGCGGAATGGGGGTGTTGGTTGGGGTTGGGGTGTCGGTTGGGGTTGGGGTGTCGGTTGGGGTTGGGGTGTCCGTGGGCGTCGGCGTGTCTGTGGGGGTTGGCGTGTCTGTGGGGGTTGGCGTGTCTGTGGGGGTTGGCGTGTCTGTGGGGGTCGGGGTACTCGTAGGCGTGTCGCTTGGCGTGGGGGTATCGGTGGGCGTCGGGGTATCGCTTGGCGTGGGCGTGTCAGTCGGTGTGGGCGTGGGCGGCAGATTGATCTCACCCTTGGTTGGCGCGGTGCGCACCCACTCGCCGGTACAATCGGGGTGGCGGGCGTAGCTCTCATCGTGGCGCGAACTGGTATAGCTAAAGCTATCAATAACCACTTCGTCGGCATCAAAGAGTTGGATGGTATCGCCATTATTCGCAAGCAGATTGGCCGACCACTCAAGCACATAGATTTCGCCCGGTTCAAGGATCAACCCGTCGGGGAAGGGGGCTGAGGGCCAAGCATCAGGGCGGCGATCATCAATGCGCCAGCCGGTGAGATCAACCGGATCAAGGCCGCAGTTGACCACTTCGGCCCACTCATTGGCACCACCACTCGGTGCGGGCAGGAACTCATTGATCACCACTCCAAGCTCATAGCCCCGCGCTGCTGGCGGATCATCGAGTGCCACCATAATGAGCAACAGGACGAACAGGGCCGTGGCGAGCAGGTTGAATGGGCGCATAATTGAGACTCCGGGGGAATGAGGGGGTTAGGAGAACAGGGGAACAGGGGAACAGGGGAACAGGGGAACAGGGGAACAGGGGAACAGGGGAACAGGGGAACAGGGG
>NZ_NQWI01000082.1 GCF_002532535.1 Candidatus Viridilinea mediisalina | reverse complement strand
GGTGGCGCGGGCGCGGGCGGTGGCGCGGGCGGTGCGGGCTCCACTGGTGGCGCGGGCGCGGGCGGTGGCGCGGGCGGTGCGGGCTCCACTGGTGGCGCGGGCGCGGGCGGTGGCGCGGGCGGCGCGGGCTCCACTGACGTTGGGGCGGACGGAGCATGCGGGGCGGGTGGCTGGAGCATGGGCTGAGTTGTGGTGTTTGGCTCAGATGGGGCTGGTATTGGTGTGTGGGTGGCACTAGCCGTAGGAACCACAACGGTGGTAGCGGTGGCTGTAGGTAGGCTAGGTAGGCTTGGTAGGCTTGGTGCTGTTTCGGGTGTTTGGGTGTTGAGCAGCGCTTCTTGGGCAGGTATGATCAGTGGGGCCACGTTTTCAGGGGCGTTGTTTAGCAGCGAGGCGAGTTGCGTTTGGTGTTCTGCAAGCTGCGCTTGGAGGGCACGCTGATCAGATGTAGTTTGGGCCAGACCCAGCGCGGCTTTGTATTCTGCAACCCCGGCCACGACTTGGTGGGTAGGGGCTTGTACGTCTACAAGCGTACTCAGTTCGGCTAGGCGTGTTTCAAGCAGCGTGCGTCGTAGCTTGTCACGCGCTGGAGGCTGAGTAAATGCGACTTGGAGCTCCTCGCTTTGGCGCTTCAAAGGATAGAATGTGCTGCCTGGTAGACTGGCGGCTGTTGCATAGCCTGTGCCAAGCAGGGCAAAGAGCATGATGAAGGCTGCAAGCGCCATGTGTAGCGCAAAGGCGGGGCGGAAAGCTGTGAACTGCGTCCGTGGTTGCACCGGACGCAGTTGTGGGGTTGTGGCCAAGCGTACACGAAACTGGCGCGTCGCTTCGCTCCCAAACGACGCAGGAGTAGGTAGCTCGCGGAGCAACCCTAAACGCTCCACCAGTTCCTGTTGCCAGAGGTTCAACTCATCATCACGCGGGTCGCTTGGGTGCCTAGCATGCTCATCCATCACCGCGCTCCTCCTCCTCGGCCAACACAAGCCGTAAACGTGCTAGGGCACGATGCTGCATCTGCCGACACGCATTGCTCTGTTTGCCAAGTACCACCCCAATCTCTTCAAACGAAAGACCTTCAACATAGCGCAACAGGATCAGTTGTTGCCATTCTGGATGTAGCCGTTGCACTGCTCGCAAGAGGATCGCCTGATCAACGCGGAGTTCTAAGCTGTCTTCCGGCCCAGCGTAGCACGGCATCTGTTGCTCATTCTGAGGTAGCGTTGTTTCACTACGACGGGTGCGGTAGAAATCCACGACCTCGTTGTGAGCCATACGTAGCAGCCACGACCGTACCGAAACACCGCGCTCTTCATAGCGGGTAACTACACGCCACGCATTCAAAAAGACTTCGGAAGTCAAATCTTCAGCCACCTCCTGACGTTCGGTACGGTAGGCAATATAGCGATAAACCATCGTGCGGTGGCGTTCATAGAGCAGCGCAAAAGCCTCTGCATCACCCTCGCAGGCACGTTGAATCAAGCCACGATCATCAATAGTGCTGAGATCGGGTGGTGCTTGATCGTCTACTTGATCGGTGGCCGCCTCGCGGCGGGAGAACGGCCAGAACATGTTCATCCCTTTGTATAGTGAGACCACCATGAGCATGAACGAAGTTGCTGTGTTTCTGTTACGCCAGATATGCGTAAGCTACCATGCGTAACATTTCTAACCAAACGTCGTTCCTACAGGTAAGTTGCTCCACAAGGGGAGCAATCATACTCGTCCAAAGGAGGAGACACCAATGTCATCGCTCAAACACCTCATGATCGCCACGATGCTCGCTACCGCCATCGCCCTTGGCGGCCCTCTGCGTGCAACCCAAGCCCAGCCTGGTGAACTCTGCTTCCGTGAAACCGGCCACTGCATTAGTGGACGGGTGCTGGAGTTCTGGGGGCAGAATGGTGGCTTACCTGTCTTTGGGTACCCCACTGGCCCGCAACAGGAGCTCTTAGTTGAAGGAGTAGCTGTACAGGCCCAGCAGTTTGAACGCCATCGCATGGAACTGCACCCTGATCAGCCCTACCCCTACGATGTGCAACTCGGTCGCTTGGGCGATCTCTTGCTCAGAGCCCAGGGCCATACTTGGGATCAGTTCCCCCGTAGCGATCCCTCTAGCCCATTCTACTTCCCAGAGACCGGTCATGCCATTGCGTCAGAGTTTGTAGAGTATTGGCAGAACCATGGCTTGCGATTGCCTGGTCAAGCCGCTACTAGCATTGCAGGTAGCCTTGCCCTCTTTGGTCTGCCCCTCTCTGGCCCGATTGAAGAGACCATGAGTGATGGTGAGACCCGCTTGGTGCAATACTTCGAGCGGGCACGCTTTGAATTGCACACCGTTGATCCCGCCAACGGGCGTCCCCTGCCCCAAGGTCAAGCGGTGATGTTGGGGTTGCTCGGCAATGAAACGCGTGATCTGCCTGCAACTCCGGCCACCCCAGCCCAACCCGGTGATCCCGGTGAGCCAGCCACTCCGGCTACCCCGGCTACTCCAGCCGATCCAGGTCGCCCGGACACCCCTGGTCGCCCCGATGAACCAGGCCGCCCGGACACCCCCGGTCGCCCGGACACCCCTGGCCGCCCCGATGAGCCAGGCCGCCCCGATGAGCCGGGTCGCCCCGATGAGCCGGGCCGCCCCGATGAGCCGGGTCGCCCGGAGAGCCCCGGCACGCCCGATGAGGGCGACAGCCCCGAGAACCAGCCGGGCCGCCCGGACACCCCCGGTCGCCCGGAGAGCCCCGGCACGCCCGATGAGGGCGACAGCCCGGAGGAGGAAGATAACGCTGATGATTCCGGACGGCCCGATACGCCTGGACGGCCCAGCAACCCCGGGCGTCCCTAATACCAATTACCATTGGGGTGTAACCAAAATGTGTAAGCAGGGGTGCGGGGGAACCTGGTTTCCCCGCAGTTCCCCCTGTCCGGCGGGGTTGTAGGGCACCGCCCTACAGATTCCAGTCACACCCTTACCATTGAACAGGCCGCATGCCGAATGACATTCAGGTGAATATCTCTGCAACTCTGCAAAACTCGCTACCTGAAAAGCCCGCCGCCGCCCCGCATGACATCACTCGCAAAGCATGGTACAATTCCCTATGGCGTGCATCCAAAATGCACGCCACTCATTTAGCTTGGAAACTTAGCACTCTTGCCTTGAGAGTGCTAATACCTATGATATGCCGACAGGTGCGCAGCTATGGCGGCGGGCCTTACTGAACGCAGACAACTGATTCTCAAATTGGTGGTGCAGGAGTTTGTCGAGACGGCCATGCCGGTTGCCTCGGATGCGTTGGTGCGTAAGTATCGCTTGGGTGTCTCTTCAGCGACCGTACGCAACGAGTTGGCAGCCTTGGAGGATTTGGGCTACTTGACCCATCTGTATACCTCAGCAGGCCGTGTACCAACTGATGCGGGCTACCGCTTTTTTGTGGAAAATTTGATGGAGCGCACCAGTCTCTCGTTGCCCGAACAGCGCATGATCCGCCACCAGTTCTACCAGGTGCGTGGTGAGTTGGATCAGTGGGTGCAGTTGGCTGGTGCTGTCTTGGCCCGTACTGCCCAGAATGCTTCGCTGGTTACGCCACCGCGCTCGTCCGATCCGCTGCGCTTCCGCCACCTCGAACTGGTTGCCATCCACGAGAGCATGGCGCTGGCGGTGCTTGTCTTTCATGGCGGCATCGTGAAGCAGCAGACGCTAACCCTCGATGCGGATCGTAGCCCCGATGATCTGCGGCGGGTTGCCGGGCGGGTCAGTGATCTGCTGACCGATTTGACCCTGAATGGCGTCGAGGAGCTCTTGAACACTGATGCCCAACAGCCGCAGCCGAGCTTTGGTGACTTTGAACGCCTGCTGGCCGATCTCGTGGTTCGGGCGATGCATGCGTTTGAAGAGCAAGTTCAAGAGCAGATATATAGTGATGGGCTGATCGAAATGTTGAGTCAACCGGAGTTCATCCCCGCCCTGGCACGCGAGGATGCTGAACGTGCGGTACAGCGTATGCGCCACGCCCTCGAGATTCTCAAGAGCGGACGCGGCCTCGGTCAACTCATCCCCCAAGCCCTCGCCTCCGATGGCGTTCAGGTGATCATCGGTGGTGAGAATAGTACCAACGAGATGCGTGAGTATAGCATCGTCTTGGCGCGCTATGGCGTTGACCGCGCCGTGGCCGGGGTCTTGGGCATTATTGGCCCTACACGTATGGCCTACCCCCGCTCCATCTCGACCGTGCGCTATATCTCTTCCCTCATGAGCGATCTACTGACCGAACTCTATTCGACTGAACAACGTCCCCCTGAAGAGGATAATGCCTAACACAAGAGGAGATCAATGAGCGACGAACAGAAGACTCTCGACCCTACTGCAACTGCGGATGATGCACCGACCACTGAGGCTTCTGAGGAGACGGTGCCGTTGCCGCTCACTGAGCTAGAAGGGCGTTTGGCTCAAGCCGAGGCTCAGGCAGCCGAATATAAGGACCAGTGGCTACGGGCTACGGCTGATTTTAAGAACTTTAAGCGCCGCACTGAACAGGAGCGCTCTGAACTTATTCGTAGCGCCAGTTCGGCCCTTGTCCTCAAACTGCTGCCGGTGATGGACGATTTTGAACGTGCCATTGACAATATCCCCCCCGACATTGCCGAAACCCCTTGGTGGGGTGGTACCCAGTTGATCGCTCAGAAGTTGCGGACTGTGCTGGAAAGCGAGGGCGTCAAAGCGATTGAGGCGATTGGCACTGAATTTGACCCCAATCTGCATGAAGCGGTACTCTATGAAGATGCCGAAGGTCAGGATGGTATCGTGACAGGTGAGTTGCAGCGGGGTTATAAACTAGGTGACCGCGTGATTCGCCCGAGTATGGTTAAAGTTGGTCGTGACTAACACTTGCGCGTGAGGAGAAATACACAACATGCCGAAGGTAATCGGAATTGATCTGGGCACCACCAACTCGGTCGTGGCCGTGGTTGAAGGTGGTGAACCAGTGGTCATCCCCAATGCTGAAGGGGCGCGTTTGACCCCCTCGGTGGTGGCGATGAATAAGGCGGGCGAGCGCATGGTGGGCCAAGTGGCCCGCCGTCAGGCTGTAACCAATCCAGAGAACACGGTCTTTTCAGCCAAGCGCTTCATTGGGCGCAAGTTCACCGAGCAGGTGGTACAGAAAGATATTAGCCTCGTCCCCTACAAGCTCAGCGGCGCTCCCAATGGCGATGTGCGGGTCACCATGGGCGGCAAGGAGTACGCACCGCCCGAAGTCTCGGCGATGGTGCTGCAAAAGCTCAAAGCTGATGCTGAAGCCTATTTGGGCGAACCAGTGACCCAAGCGGTGATTACGGTTCCCGCCTATTTTAACGATAGCCAGCGCCAAGCGACCAAGGACGCCGGCAAGATTGCCGGGCTTGAGGTGCTGCGGATCGTCAATGAACCCACCGCCTCGGCTCTTGCCTATGGCCTCGATAAGAAGGGCCAAGATGAGATTGTGGTCGTCTATGATATGGGCGGCGGCACCTTCGATGTCTCGGTGCTAGAATTGAGCGATGGCGTCGTCGAGGTGAAGTCTACCAGTGGCGATACCCACTTGGGTGGTGATGATTTCGATCAGCGCATCATTGATTGGATGGCCAGCGAATTCCTGAAGGATCAGGGGGTTGATCTGCGCCAGGATCGTATGGCGCTCCAGCGGCTCAAAGAGGCGGCTGAGAAGGCTAAAATGGAGCTTTCGAGCCTCGGCCAGACCGAGATCAACCTGCCCTTCATTACCGCCGATGCCTCTGGGCCGAAGCATCTCAACATGACCTTCAGCCGCGCCAAGCTCGAGCAGCTCACCAGCGATCTGATCGAGCGCAGCATGGGCCCGGTGCGCCAGGCACTCAGCGATGCGAGCCTCAAGCCCAACCAGATCAATGAGGTGATCATGGTGGGTGGCCAGACGCGCATGCCCGCCATCCAAGAGGCTGTGCGTAAATTCTTTGGCAAAGAACCCAACAAAACGGTCAACCCCGATGAAGTCGTCGCTGTCGGGGCCGCCATCCAGGCTGGCGTCTTGGGCGGCGAGGTCAAGGATGTTCTGCTGCTCGATGTTACCCCGCTGACGCTGGGCATCGAGACCTTAGGCGGCGTTATGACCCCGCTGATCGAGCGCAACACGACCATTCCGACGCGCAAGAGCCAAATCTTCTCGACGGCCAGCGATAACCAGCCGAGTGTCGAGATCCATGTCCTCCAGGGCGAGCGGGCCGAAGCGCGCTACAACAAGACGCTGGGCAAGTTTGAGTTGGCGGGCATCCCCCCGGCCCCGCGTGGTACGCCCCAGATCGAAGTGACTTTTGATATTGATGCCAACGGGATTGTCAACGTCACCGCCCAAGACAAAGCAACGGGCAAAGAGCAGCGCATCACCATCACCGCCTCATCGGGCCTCAGTGATACCGAGATCGAGCAGATGGTGCGCGATGCCGAAACCCACGCCGAAGATGACCGCAAGCGCCGTGATCTGATCGAGGCGCGCAATGCTGCCGACAGCATGATCTACGCCGCCGAACGGGCCATCCGCGAAGCGGGCGACAAGCTTGACGGCACCATTCGCACCGAGGTTGAAGACAAGATCACCGCCCTGCGCGCGGTACTCGACAGCGAAGACGAACAGACCCTGCGAAACCGCAGCGCAGAACTGAGCGTCGCCATGCAAAAGATCGGCCAAGCCCTCTACGAGCGCGAAAACGCCGCCGGCCAGGGCCAAGGCCAACCCCAGTCGTCTAAAGACGACAATGTGGTTGAGGGTGAGTATAAGGTTGACTAAATTTACATAAACTATCATTTTCACGTCTAGCGCGTTGCGCTAGACGTGAAACGGAAAAGCCTATGACTACGGGTGCAAAACGCGACTACTATGAGGTGCTTGGCGTCAGCCAGGGTGCCAACCAAGACGAGATCAAAAAGGCATTCCGGCGACTAGCGCGTCAGTACCACCCCGACGTCAACAAAGATGCTGGCGCCGAGGCAAAATTCAAAGAGATCAACGAAGCCTACGAGGTTCTCTCCGACGAGCAGAAACGGGCGGTCTATGACCGTTTTGGCCATAATGTTCCTGGTGGCATGGGCAATGGTGCCTATGGCGATCCCTTCGGAGGGGCCGATCCCTTCAGCACGATCTTCGATGCCTTTTTCGGTGGCGCTGCGAGTGGTCAGCGCACCCAGCGTGGCCCTCAGCGGGGTGCCGATCTGCCCTATACCCTGCGTCTCTCGTTTGAAGAGGCGATCTTCGGCATCGAAAAAGAGATTGAGTACCGCCGCCTCGAGACATGTGCCAGTTGTAAAGGCTCTGGGGCCGAGGCGGGCACCGATCCGGTGCGTTGCCCCAAGTGTGGCGGGAGCGGCGAAGTACGTCAGCGCGCCCCGCTCTTCAATATGGTCACCGTGACAACCTGTGACCAATGTATGGGCGCTGGCTATGTGATTCCCATTCCCTGCCGCGAGTGCCGAGGTGAAGGGCGGTTGCGCCAATTGCGCCGTCTGACCGTGAAGGTCCCCGCCGGGGTGGATAGCAACCAACGCCTACGCATCAGTAATGAAGGTGATGCCGGCCCGCGCAACGGCCCCTTTGGGAACCTCTATGTGGCCCTCGATGTGCAGCCCCACCCCTACTTCCTGCGCGAAGGCAACGACATCATCCTCGAACTGCGTCTCAACGTAGCCCAAGCCGCCCTCGGCGAGGAGCTAGAGGTGCCAACGGTTGATGGCAACGAGAAGCTTCGCATCCCACCCGCCACCCAAACCGGCCAAACCTTCCGCATCCGTGGGCGCGGCGTACCCTACCTGCGCCAGCAAGGGCGCGGCGACCAGATCGTAGTAACGCGGGTGGTTGTGCCCCAACGGCTCACCGACCAGCAGCGACGCCTCTTCCAAGAATTGGCCCAAACCTTTGACCATGAGGGCGATCAGCACCAAGAGCGCGATGATGGCCTCTTCGGGCGCATTAAGGACGCCTTGGGCTTGTGAGGTAGTGAGCTAGTGAGAGAACCTGGTTCTCTCACTAGCTCACCAGCAAACGCGCAGGTTGGTAAGGGAACCTGGTTCCCTTACATCCCCCAACCATAATGACAACCAAAAACATGAATGAGCTACTCTATGGGCGCAATGCGGTACGCGAAGCGCTACGGGCGCGGCGGCGCAAGCTGCAGCGCCTTACCATTTCAAGTGGGGTACAAGAGACCGGCGTGATGGCCGAGATTGTACGCCTCGCTGAAGCAGCCGAGGTTGCGGTGCAGCGCGTGGAACGCCAAGCCCTCGACCGCCAGTTGCGTGAAGCCAACCACCAGGGGGTCATGCTAGAGACCGACGGCTATCCTTATGTAGATTTGGAGGAGTGTTTGGTCTTTGCGGCGGAACGCAAAGAGCCACCGCTGCTGCTGCTGCTCGACCATCTGCAAGACCCGCAGAATGTAGGCACACTCCTGCGAACTGCGGAGGTCGTGGGTGCCCATGGTGTCGCCATGCCGGGCCGACGGGCAGCCGAAATTACCCCCGCCGTCGTCAATGCCTCAAGTGGGGCAACCGAACATCTGCGGGTGGCGCTTGTGGGTAATTTGGCCCAAACTATCGTTATGTTGCAGAAAGAGGGCGTTTGGGTGGTGGGGCTTGAGGATGATCCCGAAGCTCAACCCTTCGACAACGCCGACCTGAACATGCCCTTGGCGCTGGTAGTGGGCGCAGAAGGCGCAGGGTTGGCGCGGCTCATCCGTGAACGCTGCGATTTTCTGGTACGCCTGCCCATGATGGGCCAGATTGCCTCACTGAATGCAGCCGTCGCAGGCAGCATCGCCCTCTATGGCGCTTGGCGGCAACGCTTTGCGGCTTGAAGCAATGGCCCGTCTGCGCTAGAATAGATGCGTAAGCAAGCTGCGGAGTCTCCAAGGAGAATGTCATGAAACCGGATTCTATGCAGCGAAAACAGTACTACTCCATCATTCCAAGGGCCGATAGTGCTCTCAAAGAGGGAACCATGAAACCGAATTTCCTGCTCCTAGCCATGATTGTTGCAGCGGCGATCTACATCATCACCTTGCGCCGCCAACTCGAGGCCGCGATGATGCGTGGCGATATGTACCGCGAGATTTCAAGCCGCTTGGATAAGCGCATCAGTGAACTCTCATCGGACGGTGAATAGCTGCATGACAGCCTCTTCACAGGCATTTGGTGGGTCAGCAGCCCACACCAACCCATATGAAGCGAGCAGTGCAGTTGTGCCCCAGATTCGCCCGGCACGTATGGATGATATTGCGCTGATCTTAGCCCTGCACCGCGAAGCCTTCGCCGATAAGTTTGGCGGGGCTTTTGGGCCCGATAGGGCCGAGCAGGGCATTGCGGCCATGATGGCAACGTGGCAGCGGCAAGGTGCCTCGGCGTTACGCGGCATGTTTGTCGCTGAACACGAAGGTTCGATTATTGGCACAATCACCGTGCGTACCCGCGAGATGCTCCGTGATGATGCCAATGTAGCCGAGATTGCCTTCCAAGAACAACTTGGCGTCTGGCGAGCGCTCCGCTCCCTCTTTGCCCTCTCGCTCCTCGATCATAATATCGAACAGCGTGAGGGCTTTATTACCGATGTGGCTGTGCTCAACCCCTACCGCCGCAGCGGTGTTGCCCGTGGCATGCTCGTTCGCGCTGAACAAGAAGCCCTGCTGCGGGGCAAACACTTTCTGGGGCTCTATGTCAGCGCCGCAAATCGTGCCGCGATTGAGCTCTATGAACACAGCGGCTTCCATGTGGTGCGTGTGCGTCGCTCTATGTTGGCGTGGCTCTTCTTTGGTCAAGGTCAATGGATCTATATGCGTAAAGATTTGGTGTAGTGGGGCTTCGCCTCCCAGCCTCCCCAAAAAAACTCTTTTTGTTCCGTGTTGGCGGCGAAGCCGCCAACACGGAACAAAAAATAAGGAGACCTGATGCAAATTCTTTTTGTAGACGATAATCCACTGATGCAGCAGGTCATTAGCCATGTTCTGCAAAGCCAAGGCTACCAGGTTACGATTGCCGAGACGGGGGCTGAGGCGCTGGCGAGTGTGCGCCAAGCACCATGTCAACTCTGTGTGATTGATATGCGCCTCCCCGATACTGATGGCCCAGCCTTGCTCCTTGCCCTGCGCCGTGAAACGGGTATGGCCCAATGTCCCGCTATTGCGATCAGTGGCCTTGGTGAAGCCGACCGTGAACGTACCGTTGCCGCTGGCTTTGAGCATTTCTTGATCAAGCCGCTCGATCTTGACCAGTTGCTCGCAATGGTGGCCCATTATCTTGTTGAATTACAGCGCGGTGCGTAAATGAAACTGCTCATCCTTTGGGACGTTGACGGAACCTTGCTCAGTACTGATGGCATTGCGGCTGAAGCGATGCGTAGCGCCATGCGTGCGGTGCTTGGCCCAGCAGCGCCATTGGTACGCACAAGCTATGCGGGGAAGACCGATTGGCGTATTATCCGCGAGAGCCTGCCGACCGTTGCGCCAGAAGTGATCGCTGAGCGCCTGCACGAATTTGCGGCTACCTACACCGAACTGCTGATGAGCCAACGGGCAGAGTTGGGCCGTCGCTCTAAGCTCTTCCCTGGCGTGCGGGCCGCCCTGGAAGCTCTGCATCCCTACGGCTACCAAGCGCCACTCACAGGCAACATCGCTGCGGTGGCACGGCTCAAGCTAGAAAGTGTGGCTCTGTTAGAGCATGTGGATGTGGCAGCGGGCGCGTATGGCGACGATCACCATGAGCGCCCAGCCTTGGTGCCGATTGCGGCTGCACGCGCCGCTGCACGCTACGGCCAACCCTTTGGTGGGCAGCAGATTGTGATCATTGGCGATACACCCCACGACATCACCTGCGGCCAAGCCCACGGCGCACGTACCATTGCCGTAGCTACTGGCCCCTATAGCCGCACTGAATTGGCCGAGTACCACCCCGATGTCCTTATGGACGACCTGAGCGATACTGCAGCCGTGGTCGCAGCAGTAATACCAAATCCGATAACCGATAGCCGATAGCTGATAGCCGGACATGGCGTCTCAGTTACCGTTTGGCTACCAATGGAGTGCCGACGTTAGGGAAGCAGAAATTGTTACGTATCCTAGCAGCCTGTCATGCTGAATAGTCCATGGACGGGCATCGTAGTGCCGACGTTAGTCGGCTGAGGTCTTTGCCATCGATGGGAAGCCGACTAACGTCGGCACTCCAACCGTTAAGGGATGGTTTCATGCCACGTTACCGTTTGGCTACCAATGGAGTGCCGACGTTAGTCGGCTGAGGTCTTTGCCATCGATGGGAAGCCGACTAACGTCGGCACTCCAACCGTTAAGGGATGGTTTCATGCCACGTTACCGTTTGGCTACCAATGGAGTGCCGACGTTAGTCGGCTGAGGTCTTTGCCATCGATGGGAAGCCGACTAACGTCGGCACTACCTACGGCGCAAACAGGAACGTTCCTACGAACCTTCGCTCAGGGTGACCAAGCAACGGGGCAATCAACAACATCCGCTTCCCTTAGTCGGCTGAGGTCTTTGGAAGCGATGGGATGCCGACTAACGTCGGCACTCCAACCGTAAAATAGAAAACGGTGAAATTCATGCCCGAAAACATAGATCTACTACTCACCAATGGCACCGTCGTAACAATGGATGCCAATTGGAGCATTATTCCTAATGGTGCCGTAGCGGTACATGGCAACAACATTGTTGCCGTTGGCCCTGCGGCTGACTTGGCTGAACGCTATGTGGCCAACGAGACACATGATTGTACGGGCCATGCGATTATGCCTGGGCTGATCAATGGTCACGCCCATGTGCCCATGAGCTTGCTGCGCGGCATGGTGGCCGACCAGCAGCTTGATGTGTGGCTCTTTGGCTATATGTTCCCGGTTGAGAGCCAGTTTGTTGATGCCAATTTTGCCTATGTGGGTACGCTGCTCTCGTGTGCCGAGATGCTGCGTGGTGGTACCACCACCTTCGTTGATATGTACTACTTTGAGGAGGAGGTGGCCCGCGCTGCCGATGTAGCGGGCATGCGGGCGATCTGCGGTCAAACAGTGATGCGCCTGCCAACCCCCGATGCCCCCTCCTTCGATGAGGGTCTCGAACGGGCACGTCGCTTTATTGAGGCCTGGCGCGACCATCCCCGCATTGTGCCGACCGTGGCCCCCCACGCGCCCTATACCTGTACCGACCGCATCTACCAAGAGGCGGCGGCCCTCTGTCGCCGCTTTGGGGTGCCTTTGGTGACCCATCTCTCCGAGACGGCGCGTGAAGTTGAGGAGAGTATCCGTGAACGCGAGGTGACGCCGATTCGCTATGCCAAGCGTGTTGGTGCCTTCGATGTGCCCTGCATCGCCGCCCACTGTGTCCACGCAACCGAAGATGACATCCGTCTGCTGCGTGAAGCACGCGCCGGGGCCGTGCCCTGCCCAACCAGTAATCTCAAGTTGGCCAGCGGGATTGCGCCCTATCGCCGCTTCATTGATGCCGGTGTGCGTACTGGTCTGGGCACCGACGGCCCCGCCTCCAACGATGACCAAGACATGTTCACCGAAATCCAACTGGCCGCCCTGCTGCCCAAAGGGGTGAGTGGTGACCCGACGGTAGTACCGGCGCGTCAAGCGTTGGCTCTGGCAACATGTTGGGGCGCTCAAGCGATCCACCTCGACCAACTGATCGGCTCGCTCGAAGTGGGCAAGCGCGCCGATATTACCGTAGTGAGCCTGGGGCGTCTGCACAGTGCCCCGCGCTACACCTACAGCCCCGATGCCATCTACTCCCACCTCGTTTACAGCGCCCGCGCCGCCGATGTACGCGATGTCTACGTGGATGGACGCATGCTCATGCGTGAGCAGCACCTCTTGAGCCTCGATGAAGCCGCTATTCTGCAACAGGCCCAAAGCATCGCCGAGGGCATCAATACCTTCCTGATGCAGCGTGAAAGCGATGTGCTGGCCAAGATCATTGCGCTTGGCGGTGTCCAGCCCGACGAAATCTTTGAGATTCAGGTCAAAGCCCGCTTAGGCGCAACAAATACCGCCAAACTTCAGGCGCTACTCGAACACCCTGAAGTAAGCATCAGCAAGCATAGTGTGCGAACCCAGTACGACACCTACTTCCTCTTTAGCAGCCAAGAGCGGCTACGCATCCGTGAAGATCACCGCACCGACCCGGGGGCACGCCCCGAACCCAAATACACCATCACCCTCGTAGCCGAAGCGGTGCGCGGCGAGTATCCCCTAGCCATTGTGCTCTCGCGCTCGCGCTACACCGCCCCCGCCGACCATACGGTACGCTTCTACCGCGAATACTTCCAGCCTACACGCCAGATCGAGATCGAAAAGCGGCGCAAACGCTGGCGCATTCTCTACAAAGAACACGACTTCGCCATCAACCTCGATACACTCGCAAGCGGCAGCAACGACGCCGGGCCCTTCCTAGAGCTCAAATCACGTACCTGGAGCAGCCGCGACGCCGCGACCCGTGCCAACCTCCTCGGTGAATTGCTTGCCATTGCAGGGATTAGCGAAGATGAATTGGTGAAACAGGAGTATGTGGAGTTGGCAGGTGGTTGCTCTCCTCAACGCACCAACAATGGCAAATAGACCCGCTGCCCAGCGGGAGCAGGTAGCTCCAAGCTGAGCGTGCGTGTTACGGTGGTGCTATTGCCCGCGTGGTCGCTATAGCGCACGGCTAGTTCGTATGTGCCGGCCACTTCGGGCAGACTCCAGCGGTAGGAGTCGTAGTAGGGCTGTGGTGGCTCAAAGATACCATTGAGCCCTAGTTGCACCGCAACGATGCCGCCTTCACTAGCGACAGCATTAGTGTCAATGCGGAGCGTAGGATCCGTGATGATCTGTGTGGCAGCAAGTTCCTCTGGTGGGGCTGCGGCAAGCGCGGCGATCTCTTTGGCTGTGAGCGCCCGAGCATAGATCATGAGGTGATCCAGTTCGGCGTTGCTGTGCCCGCCTCCATGGGTGAAGCGACCTACATGGAGCGTATCGCCGAGAGCGGTGGGTAGGCTTACGGCACTGGTGGCAGCAGCAAGGCGACCGTTGAGGTAGAGCGCCTTGGTGCCTGCGGCGGCATCCCAGGTGATCGCAAAGTGCTGCCAATCCGGCCCAAGGGTATCGGGGGCAGAGAGAAGATTCCGACTATCCTCAGCGTCACCCGTTGTCCAAAAGACCCAGGCGGGATTCCCGTCGGGGCCAACCTCATCGTGGCGCAGTGCAAGTGTGCCCGGGTAGTGCGGCATGGCGCTGGGGTTGGCACTAGCAGCCAATAGGTAGTGACGCGGAATCGTTCCGGTCGGATAGCTCTCCGGCAACTTGGCCCAGAGGCTGATCGTGCCCTCAAGCGGCTCCAGATTCCCGGCGAGCGGGTAGGTCAATGTGGTAGCATCAAGCAGCAATGCCTGCCCAGTGCGCCCCGCCGTAAAGCGTAGATTGTTGGCAAAACTGGGGAAGCCGCGACCAACATGCTGTAATGGATGGCCGTCGAAAGCACTCGCAAAGAGCAGATCGTCCGGCGGGTTGATGCTCATCGTACCAATGGGCGGATTGAGCATCGTGGGTCGGCCCGGATGCATGTCGGGCGGCGTAAAATTGTAGGTACCGATCAGCGCAGGGTGCCAAAGCCAGCCACTGGGCAAACAACCCGCATAGTTAGCGCAGGGATCAGGGCCGGGGCCATACCAACCATACGGGTCAACTTGAAGATCATAGCGCCGCACCTCAAAATGCAGGTGGGGTGTACCAACCACAAAGCCGGTTGCACCACTCGTACCAATGAAATCGCCCGCCTGTACAAAGACACCCTCATTGCTATCAATCCGTCCGGCAAAGATAGGCGCAAACTCATCAAGGTGCCAATAGACCGTCTCAAAGCCGTGGGGATGCACAATCACAACCCCGAGACCGCGATGGGTACGGGCGTAGGCGGTGCCAGCGGCGGCAGCGAGAATAGGGGTACCAATGGGCTGATCGGGAAAATAGTAATCATGGCCATCATGCCCATCGTAGGGCACATGGGTCTGGCCGAGATAATTGATCGCATAGCCAGTCCCGGGGCGTCCCGTATCAACCGTAGGGTAGGCGTGATCGAAATAGGCCAGATGCACCACGCGGGTTCCCATTGGCCATGGTTGCAGCAAAAAGCCTTGTTGCGTAGCGGGCGACACAGAGGTAGGCCGTAGTTGGGTCAAAGCCCCAAAGTAGCGCTCGAAGGCCACCCCAAAATGCTCAACCACCTCACGCCACTGCGCCTCAGTGCGTCCACGGGCCAACAGCCGCTGCACCGCCACCCCCTCCACCGCCTGATCGAGCGTTAGCGTCAGGGTCATCCCATCGCTAAAACGCACAGTTGGAGGGCGATCATACGGTCCCAAGCCAGCCCGCAATTCACGACTAGCCCAATCGATCTGGGCCGCAAAACCTTGCGGCCCCGTGGGGCTCAACGGACGCTCCAAGCGCTGCGGCAGAGGCGCAGGATCACTCAGCAGGCCCGCAGTCGCCTCCAGAAGCGCCAAGTGGATCTGCGGACTCAGGCCATAATAGAGCGCCGCGCTCTCAATGATCGTCGCAGCCGAACGTCCATCCTCTTGGAAATCTTTGAGCAGCCCTGGTTGGGCTGCCAGCAGACGCTGAACATTGAGTTCATCGGGCAACTGCGCCGCCACCGGCGAGGCTGGCATGAACGTCATCAGCAGCGCTACAAGCAAAAAACAGGCGCAAAGCAAACGCGGCACGGCAGTATACCATTTAAGATTGCAGATTGTAGATTGTAGATTGCCGAACATGGTGTTCCAAATGCGCTTTCGCGTTATACCATGGCAGATTTCAGATTGTAGATTGCAGATTGCAGATTGCCGAACATGGTGTTCCAAATGCGCTTTCGCGTTCTTGATGATGCGGAATGTTCAACAGTAATTGGTGTTAATCTCCACAAAGTACCATCTAGGGCTATGATGATGCTATCATGCAGGCAAGCCCCCGTCAACACCGCTTGCTCAAGTAAGGGAAGCAGAAACTTCTAAGTATCCCAGCAGCCTGTCATGCTGAATAGTACATATTCGCAGGCATCGTAGTGCCGACTTTAGTCGGCTGAGGTCTTTGGCAGCGATGGGAGCCGACTAAAGTCGGCACTACCCTACAGCGCAAACAGGAATGTTCCTACAAACCTTCTCCCAGGGTGGCAAAGCAACAGGTCAATCAACAACATCCGCTTCCCTAACGTCGGCACTACCTAATGGCGCAAACGGTACAGTAGCCTGAAACCATCCCCTAACATGTATACCGTTCAAAAGGGCAAAAAGATACGGTTTTGCTTCTGTTCCCCTGTTCTTCCGTTCCTCTGTTCTTCCGTTCCTCTGTTCTTCCGTTCCCCTGTTCCTCATCATCCAAACCCCGGATCAACCGGCAGTTCCTGCTGCTCCAAGACGGCAGCCGCTAACGTATGGCAGCGATCATTCTCGATGCTGCCAGCATGACCACGCACTTTGATAAAGCTGACCTGGTGTTGTCCGCATAGGGCTACCAGTTCTTGCCAGAGATCGGCGTTACGCAGCGGTAGATACTCGCCCTCCTGTTTGCGCCGCCAGCCATGTTGTTGCCAGTTGTAGGCCCAGCCTTTGGTGAGCGCATTAACCACGTAGGCCGAATCGCTGAAGATGACAACGCTTGAGGGTTTGCTCAAGCTCTTCAGCCCCGTGATGCAGGCCAATAGCTCCATACGGTTGCTCGTGGTGCGTGCATAGCCGCCAGAGAGTTCTTTGCGCCGATCTTTGTACAACAACACTACTCCAAAGCCGCCTTTACCCGGATTACCTTCGCAACCACCATCGGTATAGATCACCACCTTGCCTTCGGCTAATGCCTGCTTATGGAGACGAAAGTAGTCCTCATCAAGCTTTGTAGTTGCACTGGCTAACGGCGCGGCCTCATGCCCGGTTTGTGCGCGGTACCACGCTTGCGCCTCACTGTGCGACTGAAAGCTCTTGTAGACCGCCTTGGGAAAGGCTTTAATCTGGGCTTCGGCACCGTCCGGGCCAAACCAGTCGTCGTACAAACCGGGCTTGCGCCCAACCGCTACCGCATAGTATTTGCGTTTGCTCATAGACTATACCATTTACGATTGTAGATTGCAGATTGCAGATTGCCGAACATGGCGTTCCAATGGGTTTTCGCGTTCTTGATCATGCGGCATGTTCAAGGGTAACTGGCATTACCTCAAGCTCGCACTCATCGCCAACAGCGCCATGCCATTTTGCATGGCATGCAGCAGCACACTCGGCCAGATCGAGCCGCTACGTTCGCGCAAATAGGCGAGGAAGAGCCCAACCACAAAGAGGCCGGGCAGGAGAATAGGAATGACGTGAAAGAGCGCAAAAATGGCAGCATTGAGCGTGATGGCCAGCACCGCCCCCATCCGTTGACGCAGCAGCGGATAGAGCATCCCACGGAAGAAGAGTTCCTCCACAAAGGGCACAAGGATGGCGATGAGCAGGAAGAGCATGACCAACTCAACGTTACCAAGCGCCTGCCCGCCGCTGATTGCATCCACCTGGGGATTTTCGAAGCCTCCGGCCAAACGGCCAACCAGCAGATTCACGCCAATGAGTGCAGTGATCTCGAGCAGAAAGAGGGGCGGCACCAACAGATAATCGAAGAAGGGCGCAGGTTTACAACCCAAAGCGGCCCAACCAGAGCGTCGTGCAGCAAACACATAGATCGCCAGCACGCCACTCAGATAGATCGCCATCCCGGTCACATAGATTGTTGGCGAAACAAAGCCGCCCGTCAAATCAAGATCAAAGACGCGGCTGAGCAAGCTCAAGCCCACTCCCAAGCCTCCAGCCATCAAAAACGTAAAGGCCAAAACCCACGCCACCTCGCGCCAACCCCAAGGTAACATTGGGGGAGCAGGAGGATCAGGATGTGTGGCTTGATGGTCCATGGGTATTTGCTCCATGCCAGAGTGAGGATATAGAAACGAGAAAATAGAAAATAGGTTTGCAGCGTCAGGATGCGCCATAGTGTAGTGCCGACGTTAGTCGGCTGAAAAGTCTATGAACTGGCGTGGGAGTGCCGGCTTTAGCCGGCTAAAGCCGGCACTCCAACACGTGCCCACTAGCTTTTCAGACAACTTCTGAAACCATCCCTTAGCGCAAAAAAGCCCTTGCCACCAATAATACCGGCAGTGGCTCAGGTTCGCCAATGGCAAGGGGCATGGCTGGGAAGCCATCAGCGAGGGGCAATTGGGCAGCATCAGCCGCGAGGCCCGCAGGTTCGAGCAAGTAGGCGCTGAGGTGGCAATGGCTCAAACCAGCCGCCCTGAGTTCGTCGCAAAGCTCGCTGCCAAGGGCATCAGCAGGGGGCAGCGGAAGGGCAGGGGGTAGCTCTGATGGCCATGTGCGACGCCGCACCCACCGTTCGCCCGCGACCGTCACCACCAGAGCGCCGCCGGGGCGCAGAATGCGTACCATCTCACTGAGGGCTTGGGCACGGTCGGCAAAGAGGCTCAGGGCGGCACTACACCAGATCAGATCGAACACGGCGGAACGTAACGGCAGATTCAGCCCATCGCCAACCAGCCGTTGGTTTACCGATGCCAGCTTGAGCGCCTGCTGGTCACGATCAAGGCCCAGCACCAACGCACCAGGGGCGCAGGTGGCAGCCAAGCAGGGGGTATAGGCACCTGAACCACAGGCAAGATCAAGCGCACACGTGGCCCCGTTGGGCGTTGCTGCCACCAAGGCAGCACGAATCAGCGAGCTATGTGGTGCTTGGAGCAGTGAGCAGAGGAGCATTGGTTATACTACAGACAACAAAGTGCGCACAAACGTCGCAGCAGCAGCGGGAGCATATTCGGCTGATTGCTGTTCCAAATGGGCAATCAGCGCACTGCCAACAATGGCACCATCGGCGATGCGGGCGACCTCAGCGACATGTTCAGGGCGACTAATGCCAAAGCCAACGACGAGGGGAAGGTCGCTGGCACGGCGCACCCGCGCAATCACCGCGTCCAAGTTGGCAGCCATACTCTGGCGTGCCCCGGTGACGCCGGTCAATGAGACGACATAGATAAACCCACTGGCACGGGCCGCAATCTGGGCGATCCGCGCTTCAGGGGTAGTTGGCGCAACAAACATGATCAGATCGAGACCATGGGCTTGGGCGGCAACCTGAAGCTCTGCCGCCTCTTCGGGCGGTACATCAGGGATGATCCAGCCATCGCCTCCAGCCGCAGCCAATTCGCTACAGGCCCGTTCAAGGCCGTAGCGCAGCAAAGGGTTGTAGTAGCCCATGAGCAGCAGTGGCGCTTGCACCCCCCGTTCGCGCAAGCGTGCTGTCGTGGTAATACAATCGGCCAAAGTAATGCCATTGGCTAAGGCACGCTGCGCCGAGCGCTGAATGGTTGCCCCATCGGCCAAAGGATCAGAGAAGGGCACCCCCAACTCAAACATACTCGCCCCAGCAGCCTCCATTGCAGGCACCAACTCAAGCGCACTCTCACGCTCCGGAAAGCCCACCGTGAGGTAGGGCATCAACGCCACGCGCCCTTCGGCGCGCAGACGAGCAAAGGTTGTGGCAATACGATTCATAGTATGCTCCTAGATACTTTGATGAGCTACAGCAACACTGAGCTGCGCCAGCAGATCGCGTCCCGCATGAGCGGGTAAGTGTTCTAACATCTTGTGGGCTTGGCTAATAATACGCCTCACTTCACTCTGGGTAGGTTCAAGGCCATAGCGTTGCACCGTGCTACGTAGCCATGCCTGTTCGTTAGGTGCAGCAGTATCAAGGGCTGCGAGCAGACGCGCATGATCAGTCTGGGCAGCAGCAAAGATCAACGGTAAGCTCATTGTCGTAATCGGTTGCTGTTCAGAGTTTGAAGTGGTAAACATATGCAACTCTTGGGTTAAGCGCAAAGCCAGTCCAAGCTCTTCACCAAAAACACCAAGTGCTTCAATCTGCTCGGTAGAGGCACCTGCACATGCACCACCTGCACGACATGCTGCGCCATACAGCGCCGCATGGGTATCGCGGATGCGTGTGAAATGCTGCTGACACCCTTGCTCCAAGGGGAACAAGGGCGGAGGTGGCATCAATGTGCCCTCGGTAATCCGCATCACCGCTTGCGAATAGAAGTTGATTACACGCGCATCGGGGCTCAGGGCCATCTCACCAGCAGCTAGGGCAAACAGATAATCGCCCACCATCAATGCCACCGGATGTTCCCATGTGCCAGTGCGATGCTGACCACGGCGTCGTTCACCTTCATCCACCAGGGCATCATGGGTCTGTGTGGCCGCATAGATCAACTCTGCCGCCGCCGCTGCATGTTGCACCCGTTCACGCCGGTAGGTGCCAAACTGGGCTGCAAGCAACACCAGAGCTGCGTGGATGGGTTCACGCTTGGCTGTAAGCAACTGCGAACCGGCTATACTAATGACCGCCGCACGTGCGCTGGTGCGTTCGCGGATGATCTGCACAATATGATCTACATCGGCAAGCAACCAAGAGGGTAGCGCTGTCAACATCATGGGGTTGTCCGTACAAAAGCCACGCGAGTCTATGATCCATTATACGGGCATCGTGCGAAAGCAATGTTATCGTACCTCTTTCCTTTCGTTCTGGTAGCGAAGCCGCCCCAAACCTCCGCATGGAGGCTTACCTTCATGCGGATGGTGCGCTGCCCATGCGGATATGTGCGAACTTGATTCGCCTACAACCATACTTACACGCAAACATACCAAAAACCACAATCAACATGACTATTATCGGGATAGCAAAGACCTTGCCAAGCATGGTATACTAACTAGAATGAACAATCATTAGAGGATAGTAAAACAGGCAGTTGCTCACAAGATAGTAGTTGTCTAGATCAACGGTATTATCACCGCCAGCATTGATGCACGTTGTATCGCAGCTTAAAGGCATGCTTCTTGCGACAACTGACGAGCGTCTATCCACCACAGAAAGGAACAGTTTATGTCCAATGGCAATGGCCCGCTCAATCTCGATGTAGACCTCTCCTCCGGTGTTGTGCCTATCTCTAAGGCTGCTTCGAGCCTTGCCGCGTTGATCAAGCGTAGCCAAGAGCGCCAGCAACCAATCGTCATAACCCAGAAAGGCTACCCCTCGGGTGTTCTGCTACCCGTTGATCTCTTCAACGCCCTGCGACGTGTCGCTCAGGCCAATCAAAGCGACGAAGAGCCTGCCGTCGAAACTGCCTCAGTTGAAGCTGAAGACTAAGGGATTGTTTCAGGACACGTTACCGTTTGCGCCATAGGTAGTGCCGACTTTAGTCGGCTGAGGTCGCCGACAACCCCCGGATGCCGACTAATGGTCTTCCAGAAATTAATCCGGTGTCGCGGCACGGACTAGACCTGATAGATATGCCAGATCTGCGAGGTCTGGTTAGCGGATTATTTACTGGAAGACCATAAGTCGGCACTACGACGGTAAAGCTGAAAGGCT
>NZ_NQWI01000081.1 GCF_002532535.1 Candidatus Viridilinea mediisalina | reverse complement strand
GTTCTCCTGTTCTCTGTTCTCCTGTTCTCCTGTTCTCCTGTTCTCTGTTCTCCTGTTCTCCTGTTCTCCTGTTCTCCGTGAACCCTCTTACTTCTGGATCAAACTCTCATCCTTATGCTTCTCACCCTCTTCGAGCAGCATAATCGGAATGCCATCCTCAACCGGGTAGCGGAAGCCATTGCGCCGATTGACCAGCCACTCCTTGCCTTCACCGTCAGTGATCAACTCCACCGGCCCCTTATCGCCGGGATCGGCGAGGATGCTGAGCAACTCAGGGCTGATGCTGCGCCGCGCGTTGGGGCTGCTCCCAGTGGTTGCAGGTGCCAACTCAAAGGTAGTGTCTTCACGACTCTGGCGGAGTGCCCGCACGATGATGATACCAAGGCCAACGAGGGCGGCAATGCCGAGAAAGCGAACCAGACCTTTCATCGAAATCCTCCTAACATATTCGTTGATGACAAGCAATCTGCTCAAAACTGCCCAACGCTCGCTCAATTATACCCTATCTGAATGGTTGTCGTCACCTGTGAGCTTGACAATCATAGGCCGATCCGGTACACTCCCTTCGCATTACCCTGTGGATTGAGGGCTTGAGTTGTCCTACCCTAAAAGCGCCCCGCCGATAGGTGCGCGCACCGCTTCTTACACCTCGTTGTCGCTCATTTTACCCAATGTATGGGATCGTAGCACCGAAAGGGGGTGTTTGACGCTTGTTTTTGCGTGTTCTTTGCGCCATGCGTAGAGGGTTGGCGACCCATGTGAGCTTGGTTTCGGCGCAAGCTTCGGTTTTGTGTGTACAGATTTCCCTTGTTTATGTGTAAGGAGTGTCACGGCTATGAAACGACCGTTGAGTCTCCTGGTGCTCGTGGTGATGTTTGCTGTGCTGCTTGCCGCCTGTGGTGGCCAGCCCGCAACTCCGCCTGCTGCGCCTGCGACCGCTGTTCCGGAGGAAGAGACCACCGGTGCAGATGATGGGACCGCTCCGACGTTGGTTGGAACGATTAAGATTGCAAGTCAGAGCCCGTTGAGTGGCCCGCAGGCCGCTCTGGGTACGGGTATCCGCAACGGTGCCGAGTTGGGTATTAGCCAGTTGGCTGGCCCACTCACGCAACTTGGCTTTAGCGTTGAGTTGGCGCCGTTTGATGATCAGGCCCGCGCTGAGGTTGGCTCGGCCAATGCCAAGAATATCGTCTCCGATGGCGATATCCTCTGTGTGGTTGGTCACCTTAACTCCGGTGTGGCCCTCGCCGCCCTGCCCGACTACAAGAACGCTTCGTTGCCCATGATGAGCCCGGCCAACACGAGCCCCGACATCACCGAGGGTGGCTATGAGGTCGCCTTCCGCATCGTGGGACGCGATGATGTCCAGGGTACCGTGGGTGAAGCCTTCGCCCGCGAAGAACTGGGTGTCGAGTCGGTCTACATTATTCACGACACCACCGCCTATGGCCAGGGTGTGGCCGAGTTCTTCCGCCAGGCGGCTGAGGAGAATGGGCTGGATGTCCGTGGCTTCGAGGGCACTGAGGAGAAGAATGACTTCTCGGCGATCCTGACGCCGATCCTCGCGGAAGATCCCGACCTGATCTTCTTCGGTGGTATCTACGATCAGGCTGGCCCGCTCTTTGCCCAGGCGCGTGAGCGCGGGATTATGGCTCAGTTCCTTGGGCCTGATGGTCTCGATAGCCCGGTATTGGCTGAATTGGCTGGCGATGCGGTTGACGGGATGTACTACACCTCCGTGGCCGCGCCAGTGAGCCAGTTCCCCGATGCCGCCCAGTTCGCTACCGACTACATGGCTGCCTATGGTGCTGCTGCACCGCCCTTCTCGGCTCAAGCCTACGACTCGGCTGGCCTCTGCATCCAGGCTATTGCCGCCGCCGCCGAGGCTGCTGGCGATGTGCCTACCCGCGAGCAGGTGCTTGAGGCGATGCGTAATCTGCCCACCTACGATGGCATTACTGGGAGCTATAGCTTCAACGCGAATGGTGATCCCGATCCGGCCACCTACTTCGTGCTTCAGGCCAATATTGCCGACTGGAACGCCAACGAGTTGGTGAGCCGCCTCGAAATTTCGCCGCCTGGTAGCGAAACGACCGCGCCTGCGACCATGCCGACCGAAGAGGCAATTGATGAGGCGGTTGAGGAGGAGGAAGAAGACGAGGCTGAGCCTGAGGCGACGGGTGATGATGCGAGTGACTATGCTACGCTGATTGGAGCGTTGCTTGCTGATCTGCCCGCCGATCTCGGCACGATCAAGATTGCCAGCCAGAGCCCCCTGAGCGGCCCGCAGGCCGCCCTGGGTACGGGTATCCGCAATGGTGCCGAGTTGGGCATTGAGCAGATCAATGAACTGCTGGCCGATGCGGGCGTTGAGTTTGAGTTGGCCCCCTTCGATGATCAGGCCCGCGCTGAGGTTGGTTCGGCCAATGCCAAGAATATCGTCTCCGATGGCGATATCCTCTGTGTGGTTGGCCACCTCAACTCCGGTGTGGCCCTCGCCGCCCTGCCCGACTACAAGAACGCCTCGTTGCCCATGATGAGCCCGGCCAACACCAGCCCCGACATCACCGAGGGTGGCTATGAGGTCGCTTTCCGCATCGTGGGACGCGATGATGTCCAGGGTACCGTGGGTGAAGCCTTCGCCCGCGAAGAACTGGGCGTCGAGTCGGTCTACATCATTCACGACACCACCGCCTATGGCCAGGGTGTGGCCGAGTTCTTCCGCCAGGCGGCTGAGGCCAATGGCTTAGAGGTGCGTGGCTTCGAGGGCACCGAGGAGAAGAATGACTTCTCGGCGATCCTGACGCCGATCCTCGCGGAAGATCCCGACCTGATCTTCTTCGGCGGTATCTACGATCAGGCCGGCCCGCTCTTTGCCCAGGCGCGTGAGCGTGGGATTACGGCTCAGTTCCTTGGGCCTGACGGTCTCGATAGCCCAGTATTGGCCGAATTGGCTGGCGATGCGGTTGACGGGATGTACTACACCTCCGTGGCTGCGCCGGTGAGCCAGTTCCCCAATGCGGCTCAGTTCGCCACCGATTACCAGACCGCTTATGGTGCTGCTGCGCCGCCCTTCTCGGCCCAAGCCTACGACTCGTCGGCCCTCTGCGCCGTGGCCGTACTCCAGGCTGCGGTTGATGCCGATGATCTGCCCACCCGCGAGCAGGTGCTTGAGGCGATGCGTGGTCTGCCGCCCTTCGCAGGGATCACCGGCGACTACAGCTTCAACGCGAATGGTGACCCCGATCCGGCTACCTACTTTGTGCTCCAGGCTAACATCGCCGATTGGAACGCCAACGAGTTGGTGAGCCGCCTTGAGATTGCGCCGCCCCGTTAGGGTTTGTTGGTGTACCACTGGTGCGGCAAAGCCGCACCAGTGGTGGTTTAAGGGCCGTGGCCCTGAACCCGTAAGAAGAATCTTTGTGTGTCGTGTTGGCGGCGAAGCCGCCAACACGACACACAAAACTGGGTTTGGGGCGTAGCCCTATAGTGTCATGCGAATGGGGGCCGTAGCCCCACACACGTTGCAACATCCCAACGCCGTAGGCGTAGAACCTAAATGAATGAGGTGTGATGGCCGCTGAAGTTAACGCCCCAGCATCGGCTCGCTTTGGGCGACGTTCACCGCTTGAAGTCCTACGTACCGTCTTTGGCCCAGTGTTCCAGTTGTTCCTCTTCATTGTGGGCAGCGCTTTGGCGCTGAGTTTGATCGTTGTGCTGCTGGCTCTGATGCAGATGGGTTCCCGTCCTGATATTTTGACGCGAGCCTTGACCATTTTGCCCCAGGTGATCATTGACGGCTTGGTGCGCGGTTTCCTCTTTGCAACCATTGCTCTTGGCTATACGATGGTCTATGGGGTGCTTGAGTTTATCAATTTCGCCCACGGTGAGATCTTTATGGTGGGCGGGATCGTTGGGGCAGCAATTGGTCTGATGCTCTTCACCAGTGGTATGCTGGCGGGCGTTCCGGTGCTGCTCTTTGTGGCGATTGTGGTGCTGGCGGGTATGGTGGTCAGCGGCTCGCTGGCCGTGGCGGTGGAGCGTGTCGCCTACCGTCCCCTACGCGGTTCGCCCCGCTTGGTGCCGCTCATCTCGGCGATTGGGGTCTCGTTGGTGCTTCAGGATGTTGTGCGCCTGATTGTGACCAATACGCCGATGGGTTTTAATGCGCGCTACCATACGCCCGACTTTGGTAGCCCGATCCGCCTCTTTGAGATTGACCTTGGTGAACGGGTTGTGCCGGTCATCGTGAGCCCCAAGGCGCTGGTCTTTATCTCGGTGGCGCTGTTGATGCTGATTGGGCTCAACTATCTGGTGAATGCGACGCGCCTCGGTAAAGCGATTCGTGCGACCGCGCAGGATCGCCCGACCGCAAGCCTGATGGGGATCAATGTCAACCGCATCATCTCGCTCACCTTCCTGATTGGTGGGGCGCTTGGTGGTGCCGCTGGTGCGCTCTTTGGGCTCAATGTTGGTGCCGTCAACCCCTATATGGGCTTTATTCCTGGCCTGAAAGCCTTTACCGCCGCTGTGCTTGGTGGGATTGGAAATATTACTGGTGCGATGGTTGGTGGGGTCGTACTCGGCTTTCTTGAAGCCTTCGTCTCCTCGTACCTCTCGCTCTTTACCAATGGTGCGCTTTCGGGTGCAGCCTATGCCGATATTGCCGCCTTTAGCATCCTCATCCTGATCTTGATCTTCCGTCCCTCCGGCCTGCTCGGCGAGGCGACGACGCAAAAGGTGTAGCTTATGACGCCGACTGTACCGTCAGAGAGCCTTTGGGTGCAGGTAAAGACTATCCTGAGTAACGGGCCGCCAGCTTATACGTTTTTTACCCTCTATGCGCTGATTTCGAGTCTCCTGCTTATCTCGAATCCGCGCACGAGCCTGACGACCGACATCATCTTTGTCTTCTTCCTCTTGCTGGTGATGTTAGTCTATCGCTCGTCGGTGCATAAGTACTTTAAGCACACGATTCTCCTCTTTCAGCTCTGTATCGTGTTGCCCTACTTTGGGACGCTCAACCCCTTCTACCTTGAAGTAGCTACACAGGCGGGTATCTTTGTCACGCTGGCACTGGGCCTCAATGTGGTGGTTGGCTTTGCCGGGTTGCTCGACTTGGGCTATGTTGCCTTCTTTGCGGTGGGCGCCTATGCCTGGGCGATCACGAGTACGAACCAGATGACCCTGATCAACCCTGATTGGGTTCCGTTGCCACCGATTGCCTTCTACCCCTTCCTGATCTTTGGCCTGATCTTGGGTACGATTACCGGCATCCTGTTGGGTTTGCCGGTTTTGCGTCTGCGTGGTGACTATCTGGCGATTGTGACCCTTGGTTTTGGTGAGGTGATCCGCGTGTTGGCCAACAATCTGGATCGGCCCATCAACTTTACCAATGGTTCACAGGGTATCCGCGAGATTGAGCGTCCCAATCTCTTCTTCGCCGATTTTGTACGCAATACCCTGGGCTGGAATCTGAGTGATCAGAAGCTCTATGAGCTCTTCTTCTATTTCGCGGTGCTGCTGATTGTCTTTATGACCATCTTGGTGGTAAAGCGGCTGAAGGAGTCGCGCATTGGACGGGCCTGGGAGGCGATTCGGGAGGACGAAACGGCGGCAATCGCTCAGGGGATTCCGCTCGTGCGTACCAAGTTGCTCGCCTTTGCCGTTGGAGCCTCCTTCGCGGGTGCGATGGGGGTGATTTTTGCCTCCAAACAGCTCTTTATCAATCCGCCGACCTTTGATCTGTTGCGCTCGATTAATATCTTGGCCATGGTGATTCTGGGCGGCATGGGATCGATTCCAGGCGCTATCTTGGGTGCAGTTTTGGTTACACTACTCGACCTACAGATTCTGCCCCGCACCGCCAATGTGCTGCGCGATCTGCAACGGGCGGGCTTCCCCATTCCAGCCGCTTTCGATCCTACCCAGTATCAGCGTATGCTCTTCGGGTTACTCCTCGTGATCATGATGATCTTCCGGCCCCAGGGTATTCTGCCCGATGAGCGACGCAAAGAGGAGTTGATCGCCGATGAACCGGATGATCTGCCGGAGCAGCCCGATCAGAGCGATTCAGGAACACCTCCGCCAAGTGCTGCGACACCCAATGGGAGCAAGTGAGAACAGAGGGAACTCATGGCGCTACTAGAGGCCAACAATATTACCAAGACCTTTGGTGGGCTTACGGCGGTGAACGATGTTACCCTGACGATTGACGAAGGGCGCATTGTGAGCGTGATTGGCCCCAATGGGGCGGGTAAGACCACCTTCTTCAATATTCTTACCGGCATCTATAAGCCCGATAAGGGAACCATTACGTTTGGGGATAAGCCGATTGCAGGGCTCAAGTCGAATGATATTGCCGCCTTGGGCATGCGTCGCACCTTCCAGAATATTCGTCTGTTCAACAATATGACGGTGTTGGAGAATGTGCTGGTGGGCATGCACACCCACCTGCGCGTCCCCTTCTGGCATATCATCTTTAAGCTGCCTACGGTGCAGCGCGAAGAGCGTAAGGCCCGTGAGCGTGCGCGTGAACACCTCAACTATGTGGGGCTCGATGATAAGCGTGAGGAGTTGGCCAAAAACTTGCCCTATGGCGACCAGCGTCGCCTTGAGATTGCCCGCGCCCTTGCGGGCGAACCGCGCCTCATTCTGCTTGATGAGCCAACTGCGGGCATGAATCCTAATGAGACAGCGGCGGCTACGACGCTGATCCGGCGGCTGCGCGATGACTTGCAGCTTACGGTGGTACTGATTGAACACGATATGCGTTTGGTTATGGCTATTTCCGAACGGATCACTGTGTTAGATTATGGTACCAAGATTGCCGAAGGCGATGCCCATACGATCCGCACCAACCCACGGGTGATCGAAGCCTACTTGGGTAAAGGGGCCGCCGATGCGGCGTAGGTGACGATAGATGTGTGGGGTCTTCGCGGTGG
This sequence comes from Candidatus Viridilinea mediisalina, assembly GCF_002532535.1. Lineage (GTDB taxonomy): Bacteria > Chloroflexota > Chloroflexia > Chloroflexales > Chloroflexaceae > Viridilinea > Viridilinea mediisalina. The sequence continues at coordinate 14,859 of NZ_NQWI01000081.1, read as the reverse complement.
CTTCGACAAGCTCAGCCACCGCGAAGACCCTCTGCGAACCCAGAGTGTGGTTGCTGACCTCAACTCTCAGGAGACCTAGAATGGCCCTACTCGAACTCCAGAACGTCCATACCTACTATGGGAAAATCCATGCGCTCAAAGGCATTTCAGTAACGGTCGAGAAGGGTGAAATTGTGACCCTGATTGGCTCCAATGGGGCGGGTAAGAGTACTACCCTGCGGACCATTTCTGGCCTCGAGAAGCCGCGCCTTGGTGAGGTGCGCTTCAAAAATCAGCGTATTGATACCATTCCGCCCCACGAGATTGTTAAGCTTGGTATTGCCCAATCGCCCGAAGGGCGGCGTATCTTTCCCCGGCTTACCGTCCTTGAGAATCTGGAGATGGGTGCCTATCTGCACGATACCAATAGCCCTACCTATCGCGCAGATTTGGAACGGGTCTTTACCCTCTTTCCGCGCCTCTATGAGCGCATTAGCCAAAAGGGGGGCACGCTCTCCGGCGGTGAGCAGCAGATGCTGGCGATGGGCCGCGCCCTCATGACTCGCCCGGAGGTGTTGCTGCTCGATGAGCCTTCTATGGGTTTGGCACCTGTGTTGGTTGAACAGATCTTTGAGATTATTGAGACGATCAACGGGCAGGGCATGACCGTACTCTTGGTTGAGCAGAACGCACTCCAAGCCCTTGCAATTGCCCATCGCGGCTATGTCTTACAAAGTGGCGAGATTGTGCTTGCCGATGTGGCCCAAGCGCTGAGTGAGAATGAGATGGTGCAGAAGGCGTACTTGGGGATGGAGTGATGCCATTTCGGATTGTAGATTGCGCTCATCCCCATCCCCTCAGATGCTCCGCCCACGCTCGCCCGGCTCGCACAAGGCGTTCTTGGTGGCGTTCAAGGATTACGTAGGCTGCGACCATGAGCAGCCCAACGATGCCGAGCAGAACCCACTGGTTGGTCAGTTGCACCGCATTGGAAGTCATCCACAGCACCCCGGCGACAAAGAAGCCGATGCCGCCAACAAAGGGGACACGCAAGCGCATCAGCATGCCGTAGCCCATGACGCCCAGGGCTTCGCCAAAGAGCAAGAGCGACCCAAGGGTGCCGTAGGTGCCATGTATGTTTTGTATGAACGTGAGTCCGAGCAGCATCACGACCGCGACGCTCTCGATTACCTGCGAGAGCCTGTGTTGATGCTGGAAGCGACGTAGGCCGCTCGCCAAGGCCAAGAGGTAGATCGCAGTGGGTACAACGTACCACTGCGCTTGCTCTATGCCCCAGTCGGCCATTTGGCTGAAGAGCGCCGCGATGAAGGCGGCAACTGCTGCGTAGACGTAGCCCAATTGGCGTTCGCGCACGGCGAGGGTGGCAAGCAACAGGCCCAGATTTGCTAGTGCAAAGGTGAGTGCCAAGAGTTCGGTGCCAATTGCTCCCAATGCTGCTTGCAGCGTTAGGAGCAGCGCCGCTCCCAGCGCCCCCGATCCCGTAGGCAGCGCCCAGATTGTCAGGCCGAAGCGCACTACTACCCAGCCCACCAGACTCAACCCAACAAGGCCGAGAATCAACCAGGCAGCGATCCATGCTGGTGCCAGCCCTTGCAACTCCAGCGCAAGCCAGCCCCCTGCTAGACCCAGAACCAGGCTCAACCATGCCAGCCCGGCTTGCCGCTCGATGCTGCCACTCAGCGCACTGAGGGCTGCTAGGCTCAAGAGGACGAAGACCGTCGGGCCGAGTGCGCTTCCTCCTAAGCTCAACAAGATGGCGAGCAGGCTGCTCAGCCCGCTGGCTACATAGATGGCCCGGTGCAACTGGGTGGGCCGTTCGATGGCTGTTTGCAACCGTATGGCGCTGCTGCTCCGCTTGGCCAGCGCGGCCAGCACTTGCACTCCGATCAGCACAACCAAAGCCATGGCAACCGTCTGGCTTGCTGTGCCCCACAGCATGTCGCTGCTAATGGCACTACTCCAAGCCACTAGGCTTACACCAGCGAGGAAGGGCATCCGCAAACGCCAGCCGAGCATGCCCACGCTCACACCTACCAAGAAGAGTCCCGCACCCAAGAAGCGTTGATCGATGGTGAGGCTCTGTTCGACCAGCAGCAACGGAATGAGCAAGCTCGTCGCGCCGAGCCCCCACTCCAGCGGACGTCGCCAGATTGCGAGGCGTGCTTGGCGTGGGAGCAGCGCCTGTATGCCCCAGCCCAGCACATAGCAGCCCAATGCGGTCAGGCTACCCGCCAGCAGCGCCTCGTTTGGACTCAGGTTTAGCCAATGGTAATGCTGGCTGAACATCAGGCCCAGCAACGTCAGCGAACCCCATGCCAACGCCTCATGCGCTTCAAACCAACTCAGCAGCGCGAGGAGCAGCGCGAGTATGCCTGCAACAATGGCCAAGTGGCCGCTACTGCTTGCCGCGAGTAACAGCGCCCCCAAGCCAACAAAGACATTAATGGTGTAACCCCAGGCACCAGCCTGAGCAAAGGGGCCGCTCATAGTACGCCGCATCCAGAGACTCAGCAGACTCTGCACAACCACCGCACTCACCCAGATCAGCCCGGCACCAGCGGGATCACCGCTTGGCAGCAACCAACTTGCGCCATACAACAAGCCAACGTCGAAACTGAAGAAGGCTAGGGCGAGCAGCCAGGGTTGGCGGTAGTGCCAGAGCGCCGCGCTGTAGAGCGTCGTAAGACTCAACAAGATCAGCGTCATCTCACTCGCCCCGCCGCCGGTCACCGTAGCGAGCATTGGTGCGCCGGGCATAATCCCGAAGGCGACGAGTTCGTAGGGCAGCCCATAGCTGCGTCCCTTGCGCCGCAGCCCCTGGCCCAGCAACCCCAGGCCCAAGGCCAATGCAGCGACAATGTAGCCTAATTCGCCATTACTGGGCCGCCAGGTGGTAAAGAACCCTTGCCCCGCTGCCGTCAGCGTCGCAGCCACCAAGAGGCTCGCCACAGCGTAGCCCAATTCGCCCCGTCGCCAGAGGGCTGTATGCAGGCCCAACAATAGGGCGCAACCAAGGAAGATGCCACTACTCAGCGTGGGAGTTGCGAAGATGTTCACGGCAGCCCAACTCACAGCAAAGAGCCCCCACAGGCACCCCCAAACTACTCCCGGCCATGTCCAGTAACGCAGCGTCGTCCGTCGCAAACGCTCGCCCACAAGGCTATAGCTCGCCGCCAAGCCCAGCGCCGTGAGCATCCACGCATGTTCAAGTTGGCTTGGGTCAACTACGCTCTCTACGAGGCTAAAAGCAACCACATTGAGTGCGCCCAGACTCAGGGCCGCCCAGAGCCAGAATTGGCGCAGCGTAGCCTGCCCCCCCAAGGCCAGCGTCAGCAGCAACGCCCCAATCAGGCGCGTCTCACTCTGGCTCAGGCTCCATGCTGCAACCAGCAATGCCACACTGCCAAGGCTCTGCAAGGTCAGATCATACGCCGCGTTGAGGCGGCCCGGCCACCAGCGGGCGGCTACAAAAAAGAGTACCGCTAGGGGCGTCATGAAGAGCACCCGCTGGGCCACGTTCGGCATGTGCGGAACCAGCAGCGCCTCGATCCAGAGGCCAAGCAGCAGACCAGCAGCGAGCAACCCCAAGGTCGCCACAAGCTTGCGCCCATCGCCGAGCCAGTGCCACTGTCCGCGTTCAATGACAACCAACAGCGCCATGCCAAACAGCGCGAGCAGCGGCAACACCACCTGGGTTGTCGCACTGGTATCCCAAGCCCCCGCGCAAGCCACAAGGGCCGTGATAAGTGCCAGTGAACCAAAAGGCCGTGCCAATGGCGCTGTGGTGACGGGGAGAGTGTGCTGCGCTTCAGTGAAGCTACTCAACCCCAAGTAGAGCAGAGCAGTGATGGCGAGCGCCAGCACATTCCAAGCCACCCCGGTCTCCGCACTACCGAGCAGCAGCGGCGCGACCGCAATGGGCAGAGCGATACTCGCCCAGAGCCAGAGGCTTTGTCGTTCACGCCAGTAGGCCACAGCGCACGCGAAAGTGCCACTGAGCAGACTCGCGGCCAAAGCGTTGCTATTCCAATCACTGATAGCGAACAACAGCGCAGCCACGAGGCCAAGCGGAATGCCAACGAGCGCCACCCAGCGCGGCCCCTCGGCCAGAGGCGCGTGGGCACCTTTGGCGAGCCATGCAGCCACCAGCAGCAAGATTGCCAACAGCCACAAGAGCGGGGCCACTTGCCAACTGCGTTCCACTCCAGCGAGCAGAGCCAGAAGTAGGCTCACCATAGCGAGGGCGCTCCCCCCACTATAGAAGGCCCGCCCCGTGCGCCAAGCGGCAGCAGCATAAGCAGCGAAGCTCAAGCCTGAAGTCAACTGCCAAGCTAGGCGCGGAGCGAGATCAAGCAACCCTGGGCGTCCAAGGGCAAAGCCAACCACCGGAATCAAGAGTGCCGCGACAAGTTGCAGATTCTGGCCAGCGGTAACGAGATCAGCCTTACGCTGCATCAAAGCCCCGCCGCCCCACAGCCCAGCCGTCGTACCAGCCAGAATCAGCAACTGGATGAATGGCGGGAAACTCGCCCAACTGAAGATTACCAAGGTTAAACCCGACATAACCAACAGAAACGAACCCAAGAAGAGCAGGGTACGGCGGGTACCGAGGGCCAGCAGCGCCGCAGCCAAAGCACCGTGCGTCGCCCGTGCTGGTGGCGCACCGGCCTGCTGCTCCAAGCTGACAGAAGGGGTAGGAACAGGATCATGAGTACGTGGCGTCCCATCCAAGGCGGCAGATGCAGCGGCGTTCGGTGCTGGCGTTGTCCTTTGTGTCTGCTCATTGGCGCTAGGTCTAGATGCAGCGGCGTTCGGCGCTGGCGTTACCCCTCGTGCCTGCTCACTCTGCTGGATTGCTTCAGCAAGTTCCGCCCAATCTGAGGCAGGATCGATCCTTGGGGGCTTCTCAGGCGAAGCGGCAGAGCGCGTAGTTGGTTGTGGTGGCTGCTTCAAGCGTGCCGCTTCTTGGGCCTGCCACTCGTCCGCCAACAGATCGCGCACCTGGTCTACGAGCGCAGCATCCAACCGACCATCGGCAGCCCAACGGGCCAGCATGCGCTCGAAGCGCACAACATCGCCCAATTGATGATCGGGTGCCTGCGGTGCTGGGGGCGGCTTACGCGAGCTTCGCCAGAGACGCCATGCAAGCACGACCGTCAGCAGCCACGGAAGCACGAAGCAGAAGAGGAGGAGCAGGAGGAGGATGAGGATTTCCACACGTTTATACCTGTTATATCAATTACCCTTGAACACGCCGCATCATCAAGAACGCGAAAGCCCATTGGAACGCCATGTTCGGCAATCTGCAATCTGCAATCTACAATCATAAATGCTATTATGAGTGATAGGTAACGATGGTATTATAGCTTACGTCAAAGTAATCTCTCTTGACAAAACCAAACATTTCGAGAAAAGGATGGTCGAAGCATTCGCCATGAAGCATCCCCACTTCGGTGGGGGTTCGGGGGCCATGCCCCCGAAGAACCTCGCTTCTTTGGTGTTGGCGGCGAAGCCGCCAACACCAAAGAAGCAGGAATTCTCGCCGAAAACCGTATCTTTTAGCCCCGTTCAGCGGTACATGTAGTGAGAGCCTTTTTGCCAACAAGGAATCACCATGCACCAACCCGCTGCCAACTTCGATGGGGCTTGGAAGGAAGCCCTGGAACACTACCTGCCCGCCTGTCTGGAACTGCTCTTCCCGGAAGCATACGCAGGAATCGACTGGACACAGCCGGTCAAAGATGAGCCACTCACCCTCTTGCAGATCAACCCAGAGGTGGGCAAAGGAACCCAACACGTTGATAAACTGGTTCAGGTGACCCGGCTTGACGGTGAGCAAGCAATTGTTTTCGTACACCTAGAAATTCAGTCCCAACGCGACGAAGCGTTTACTGAGCGCATGTTTTGCTACCATATCCTTGAACACATCCTACGCCTCCCCGATTCCTTCCAGGAGGAGGCCCATGCTACAATGCGACACATCGAACAGGAGGAGAACACCATGAGCTTACCGATGATTGGTCTTGAGAAGGAGGGCTTCCTCCGAGGGCACGCCAAGGGCCACGCCGAGGGTCACGCCGAAGCGCTGCAGCAAGTGGTACTGCGCCTGCTCAAGCGCAAGGTTGGCCCGTTGAGTGATGTGCTTGAAGCACAGGTTGTGGCGCTCGCGCCAACGCTGCTGCTCAGCCTGAGCGAAGCACTGCTCGATTTTACGACGCAGGCCGATCTAAATGCATGGCTTCAGGAGCATGCGTAGGAGGGGAGTCTCCGCCAGTTAGCGAAGCGGATGTTGTTGATTGCTCCGTTGCTTGGCCACCTTGAGATGCCGTAGGTAGTGCCGACTTATGGTCTTCCAGAAATTAATCCGGTGTCGCGGCACGGACTAGACCTGATAGATATGCCAGATCTGCGAGGTCTGGTTAGCGGATTATTTACTGGAAGACCATTAGTCGGCATCCGGGGGTTGTCAGCGATCTCAGCCGACTGAAGTCGGCACTACCTAATGGCGCAAACGATAAAGTGAACTGAAACCTTCTCCTACACTTTCTCTCCTATCTCCTCATCTCCTCTATCCTACTTACCGTTCGCTCATTTCTGGACAGGATTCCAAGAATCTGCGAGGCTTCGCGTATGAATACCCAAGCCACGGTCTCCACCGAACGAGTCGATGACGTTCCGCTGTTGTTTGGCCACATGCAGCGCCTTGATCTGGCGCGAATCGTGGATAACCATTTCATACCCCATGGCAACCATCAGGGCTTGAGCCTGGGACAGCTCGCCATGGTCTGGTTGGCACACATCCTGTCGCGAGCCGACCATCGGCTCAATCGTGTGGCGCCGTGGGCGGCCTCGTTGCAGACCACCATCAATGCATTCGTGGACGCCCCGCTGCGGGCCACCGACCTGACCGATGACCGGTTGGCGGATGTGCTGCGCTATCTGAGTGATGATGAGGCATGGGCAGCGTTTGAATCCGATCTGAATGGGCATCTCCTGCGCGTCTATGACCTGGAATCGGAAACGGTGCGCCTGGACAGTACCACGGCCAGTGGCTATTGGCAGGTCTCGGAGGATGGCCTCTTCCAGTTTGGCCACAGCAAAGACCATCGCCCCGATCTGCCCCAAGTCAAGGTGATGCTCGCGCTGCTCGACCCTTTGGGCATGCCGGTGGCGGTGGATGTGGTGCCAGGACAGCGCAATGATGAACCGCTCTACTTGCCCATTATTGCCCGCATGCGCGCCAGTTTGGGGCGTTCTGGCCTGCTCTACGTGGGTGACGGCAAACAGGGGGCGATCCTCAATCGGGCAACGATGCAGCGCAACGGCGACTACTACCTGAACCCGCTGGGGTTGGTGCAGTTGCCCGCTGTCGCCGTGGATGACCTGATCACCCACGCCTTGGCGCACCAGTCGCTGATTGCGGTGAGCCGTCCCAATGCCGATGGCGAGATCATCCTGAATGAGGATGGTACGCCCGTGGTCCATGCCGAGGCATGGGAAACCAGTGTGGAACTGACCGAAACGGTTGATGGTGAGCCGGTGACATGGACGGAACGCCGCATCGTGGTGCGCTCGACCGCGATGCAACAGGCGCAAACCCATGCGTTGGAGCGCCGGTTGGACGCGGCCATCGCGGCCCTGGCGGATCTGTTGGTGGCCCGTCAGGGCAAACCACGGATCACCACACCGGAGCAGGCCAACGTCGCCATTGCCGCCATCCTGAAGCACCATCAGGTGGAAGGCTTGGTGGATGTGCGGCTGGACGCGGAGGCGCACACGCGCACGATTCGCGGATACCGTGGCAGTGCGACCCGCGACGAGACGACCTACACGATGACGCTGCATGTCAGCCGCAACGAGGCCGCCATCACCGAGGCGATCACCCGCATGGGGTGGCGCGTCTACGTCACCAACCGCTCCGCCGAGCACCTGAGCATCACCCAGGTCGTGCTGGCCTATCGGGATCAATACCGCGCCGAACACCCGATGAGCCGTCTGAAAGGGACGCCCTTGTCGCTGCGCCCCGTCTATCTGAGCCGCGAGGACCATGTCACCGGCCTGATCCGCCTGTTGACGATTGGGTTGCGCGTGTTGAGCCTGTTGGAGTATGGCATTCGCAGCAGTCTGGCACGCGAACCCGACGCCTAACCAATCAAAGGGCTCTACGCGGGACAACCCCAATCGCGCCACCCGCCGTCCCACGGCAGAACTGGTGCTGGAAGCCTTTCGCAACCTGACCCTGACCGTGGTCATCCTGCCACATCAGGTCATTCGCCACCTGACGCCGTTGAGCAACCTGCAGCAACGCCTGTTGACGCTGGCTGGATTGGATCATGCGTGCTATACAGGTCTGGTTGAGCATGTATCAGAACCCCTGGTAGAAATGAGCGAACGGTGAGTCCTACCTCCTAACATGCTCCAATTCCTCCGCGAAACCTGGCAACTCTGGTACTGGGCCCTCTTCCGCCCCTCGCTCCTGCAGGAGCGCATGAATGTGTGGGTGCCGCAGAAGGGCCAAAATGGGGAACCACGAGATACAGGCTATTCCGACATCTTGCTCTTCGGTAGCAAACGCTTTATGGCCCAATTCATACTGCTCAGCCTCCTCTTTGCACTGCCCCTGCTCTTCAACGTGGCGACTACGGGCCAACTGAGTGATTTGCTCTTCGTCTTTAGCGCCATTTTGATGGCTTATGGTATAGGCGTATGGCTGCTGCCCTTGGGCCTGCATGTGCCGCTGCTTTTGGGGTTGGTCTATGCTCTTCAGCCCGATCTTTTGCGCCAAGTACTCACGGAGAGCATTGCTGCAATGCCCCCGTTGCCGCAACTTGGGCTGGGCCTGGCTGGTTATATTTTGGGATTTGGGTTGACGGTGGGTGGGGGCACTTGGCTCTGGGCCAAACGGCAGATCTGGTTGGGACGTGCGCTGCTGCTGGTGGGTTCAGTCTCTAGCATGAGTGGCGGCTGGTGGCTGGCAAGCCGTAATTGGTCTGATACGCTCCTCGTGGGTGGCTTCGCGTTTCTGATGATGCTATGGGCGTTATGGTTGTTTCGTGAGGGTACAGATCCTAGTGATGCGGGAGGCGTGGCGGGAGGCGTGGCGGGAGGCGTGGCGGGAGGCGTGGCGGGAGGCGTGGCGGGAGGCGTGGCGGGCCTAGCCCTATTCCCCCTTACTCCCCTCACCCTCACCGCACTACTCGTCGGCTTCAGCCTAGCCCCCATGCGCTGGCGCTGGACGGGCTTGTTGCTCGCTGCGCTCTTTATCGGCCTGAGCTTTGAACACCACGGCTGGCTCGCCCTCGCCGTCGCTGCTGCTGCACTCGTTGGCTACTACCGGCTGCTGCCCCTCTACCCGCTCTTCGCTCTCCGTAGTGTCACTGCTAGGTGGCATAGACCAGACAAGCCCCCATTGCCCGCCTTACCCGAGTTGCAGCAACTCCCCCCCCACCTCGACAAAGTCCTCTGGCTGCCCATTCCGGGCCACGCCCGCTTGCTGGCGGCTGCCTTCCGCGAGGATGCGGCGGGTGCGCTGGCGATCATAGAGCAGATGCGTGCCTCGCCCTATCCGGGGTATGGCCCGACAGTGCGCCGGGCGCTGCCGCTGATTGTGGCTGATCAGTTGGCGCTGGTTGCCTCTGCTGAGTCCCTCGCTGCGTTGCCAAGCCGCGAGGCGGGTTTGTTGCCCCAGTTGGTACCCAGTTTCTACCAGCTTGATGCGGAGGATGGGGCGCGTCTAGCCGGTTGCAACACCAGCCCAAGGGGGCGATGAGCTTGCGCTGCTGCTGCCGCGCCTGTTCGCTATTGCCGAGGATGTTGGACGCGCCTTTGAGAACCCCAACCCCGCGCTGGTGGAGCGTGGCATTGAACGTTGCCGCGATAATCTGCATATTCTACAGGGCCAGTTGCTCGGTTTGGGGCTGCGGGCTGCGCTGCTCCCCCGTTGGCAGCCGGTCTTTGCCCGTTGGGATGCGCTGCTCAATGAGGCCATCGCCGCGCAGCATACGCTCAGCCAGGGGGAGTTGCTCAACCCCTTCCAGACGGGTAATCCGTTGCGGCGCGAACGTAAGTATCTCTTCAAGGGGCGCGACCAGTTTGTGAGCGATGTGTTGCGCTCTGTCTATGATGCGAGCCGCCCGACCCTCGTGCTGCACGGGCCGCGCCGTTGCGGCAAGAGCTCCTTTCTGCTCCATCTGCCGCGCCTCTTGCCCAGTGATCTGCTGCCGGTCTACTATAGCCTCCAGGCCCCGGCGGCGACCAGTAGCGCCGCCGATTTCTGCTATGGCCTGGTGCGGATGCTGCAGCGCGATCTCGCTGGTCAAGGGGTGCTGCTGCCGGAGGCGCAACGGGAGTCGTTCCACGCCAACGCCTACGCTACGCTAGAGGATTGGCTCGATCAGGCGCTGCCGCTGCTCGGTACGCGTGCGCTGCTGCTCTGCTTCGATGAGTTTGAGAAGTTGGGCGAGGCGGTGGCGCACTCACGCCGCCGCTGCTTGCAGCGACGGTCGAGCGGGCGCTCACAGCGGGCGAACCCTACTTCAAGAACCTCTGGACTGAATATACCGGCACGACACCCGAAGCGGTCGCGGCGGGCCAACAATTGCTCTATGCTATCGCCCACGCTGCGCCGCTGCCCGCCACGGAGGGCGCAGCGGAGCGCATGGCGCTCAGGCGCTTGCTGCGCTACCATGTGATCGAGGCGCACGAGGGAGGCTACCGCTGCCAAGTGCCCCTCGTAGCCCGTTGGGTGCGCGAGCGGGCCGAGTTGGGTTTTTGAAGAGATACAGAGCTATTCACCACAGAGGCACCGAGGGCACAGAGTTTAGAACGGAGGGAGTACCAGCATCTGTTCTTCTGTTCTCTGTTCTCTGTTCCCTGTTCTCTGTTCCCTGTTCTCTGTTCCCCTGTTCTCTGCCCCCCGCCCCCTGTTCTTCCGTTCTCTGTTCCCTGTTTTCTGTTCCCTGTTCTTCTGTTCCCTGTTCTTCTGTTCTTCCGTTCCCCTGTTCCCCTGTTCCTCCTAAACAGCCTCATTGCGCTTCAGCGCCTCATAGAGCGCGTCGGTCTCGGGGAGTGGCTCCATGGCCAGTTCGTCGCGGAGGGCTTGGGCGCAGCGGGCATAGCTGCGTAGCGCCTGCGAACGGCTTCCTGCCCGCGCATGGGCGTGTATCAGCACTTGGTAGGCTTCTTCGTAACAGCGGTCGCGTTTGAGTACCTGTTCGCACAACTGAATCGCTTGGGCCTGATCGCCCTCTTGGCTCAGCCGGTTCGCGTAGGCAACGGCGGTCGCCAAGTAGCGCGCCGTCAGCCGCTCGCGCTCTTCGGTGGTCCAGGCATCGTAGAGCGATTCGGCGAGATAGTCGCCCCGGTAGAGATTCACCGCAATCTGGGCGTTGCGACGCGCAAAATCGGGTTCATCACTGGTGGCAGCGGCGGCAGCCCGTAGCTCAAACTCGTCTACGTCAATCCAGACGCCATACGAGGGCGCAAAGCTGTAGGCCAACCCTTGGCGGCGCACGAAGAAGGGGGCCACCCGTGGCGGTCGGCCCGGCTCCAAGGCGGCATTGAGCGCGTTCAGGGTCACTTTGAACTGCCGTTCGGCTGCTTCGAGATCGGCTTCGGGCCAGAGCCATGCACAGATCTGTTCGCGCTGTACCCAGTGGCCGCGATAGGTAAGCAGCAACTGAAAGAGTTGCCGCGCCTTCTCGCGTTGCCACTCGCGCGCCTGGATCTCTTGGGCGCCGCGCCAAACCCGGAAGGTGCCGAACATCTGCACGCGCAGCGTATACCCAGGGTGGTAGTCGTCCACCGTGTCGTCGGCGGCAATCGTGGGGAAGCCCTGGCGCAAGAGCAGCCGTGCAAGTTCGCTGTGGCCCTTGATCGAGCGCCCGCGCAGCAGCAGCGGCACCAATGAGGCCATGTCGCGTGGCCCAAAGAGGCTCGGGGCCACAAGGATACCACTATAGCCGTGAGCTACCACGCTATCGAGCAGTTGGCCTATCTCTGCGTCGGTATTGCCACCGCTGCCTCGCAGCGCCGCAATCGCCCGCCACAGGTTCGTGAGCGCCAAGCCATAGGTATCACCGCCACGCGCAAAGCGCTGCCGTGCCTGCTCAAGCCACTCGCCCGCTCGTGGATCGCCGCCCGCCACAGCGGCCCCGCCCAAGGCCAGCAGAATCAACGCCGCAATCCACTCGTCACCTGCGACCGCCGCAATCTGCAGGCCCTCACGCGCATCCGCCTCAGCCCGGGGCAGATCGCCCGCATGCCCGTAGAGCAGCGTCAAGCCCATGTATCCCTCGGCCCGTGTGCGCGTCACTCCGACCGTGTGGATCAGATCAATCGCCGCTGCATAGCGTTGCAGCGCCGATGTGAGATCGTTTGGCGCAACAAGCTGGTAGGCATGGCCCAGGCGCAACTCCGCTATTGCTTCGGTCAGTGGGGTGCCAACCTGTTGCGACTCGACCAAACCGCGCCGCGCCATGGCCAAGGCACGCGTGCCACTACCAAGCATGGCATAGATCAGCGCAAGCAGCAGCAGCGGCTCGCGGTGCGCCCCCGGATGGTAACCCCCACCGACGGCGCTCTCGCTCCAGATTTGCGCTTCAAGCTGCTGGCGCGCCTCATTGAGCCGCCCGGCACGCAACAACAACCGTGGTGGTGCTGGTTCATCAGGCGGCGGCGTACTGCTCGGCGGAGCTGGACGGGCATTGCCATGATCAAGCATGCGCCGCGCCGCTGTCTCAAGAATCAGCGCCACATCGGCACGCCCACGGTTGGCCCAGTTCTCCGATTGCATCCGTAGCAACTCGGCTCGTTCGCTCGCCTGATGGTGCGGCATCAGTTTGAGCGCCCGTTTCAACAGATCAGTGGCATGAGCGGGCTGTACCGTATCCAAATAGACCTCGGCTCGGCCACGCAAGGTCCGCACCTGGCCTGCACGGTCACCACTGGCCGCATAGCTCGCCTCAGCCGCCGCAAAGGTACGCAGCGCATCTTCATAGCGCCCCAGCTTACGCAAGCCGACAGCATGAATCTCTTGCAGGCTGGGCCACTCTGATGCCACTGCCGCGAGACGACGCGCCCACTCAACCACATGGCCTGCCATCTCAGCCGCCAGCAACTCCGCGCCATGCTCCACCAGTGCTTCAGCAGCAGCAAGTTCATCGCCCACCAGCAAGAGGTGGTGCATCAACCCCTCAATGTCGCCCATGCGCCGGTAGTAATCGGCAGCACGCCGTTGCAACGTAGGCCACAGCGCCAACTCGCTACGGGCACGCCGTTCAAGGAAGGCGCGCAAGATCGGCTGAAACACCAACTGCCCAGTCGCATCACGCTCAACAAAGAACTGCCGCCGCTCCAACTCAGCCAACATGGGTTCAGGCGGCCCATCATCGGCGAGCAGCGCACAGACCGTCGGCGTAAGCCGTCGCAACCCCGCATTGTGCAGCAGGAAGGTACGCAACTCAAGCGGCAACGGCTCAAACACCTCGTTGGCCAAATAGGCATCGAGCGATGTAGGGCCACGCAGACCAAGGGCCGCGCGCCAGTCAGTCATCCCTTGCACCGCCTGCATGGCCAACGGCCAACCGCGCGCCGTTCGCACCAGCGCCTCAAGGTCAATCGGCGGCTTATGGCCCGTCAGAACCCAAAATTCGCGTGCATCTTCCGGGTCAAAAGCCAGCAGATCAGCCTTGAGGGTGAGCAGTTCACCCCGTAGCCGTGCCGGTTCAACCGAGGCCAACAGCGGCTCTTCGCGGGTCAGCAGCGCCACATGCAGGCGCAACGGCAGCATCGCAAAAAAGCGCTCAAGGACGCCGCGCAGCTCCGCGTGCCGATCGGCCAAATGGTAATCATCAACCACCAGCAGCGTATCATCATCGAGTGCCGCAGCTAACTCATTGACCAACGCCTCGACTGCTGGGCCCACATCGCCAGTGGGCTTGTCTGGCAGCGCCGCAAAGATCCAGGCCTCATCAAGCGCAGCTACATGACGAAAGGCAGCGGTGAGATGGCGCACAAAGAGTGGCGCATTGTCAGCAGCGTGTGCCCGACACCACGCCGCTGGCCAGCCCCCATGGGTTGCCAACGACGCCATCGCGGTCGTCTTACCCCAACCAGCCGGCGCAACCAACAAGGTCAGCGGGTAATCAAGGGCGCCAGCCAGTTGGTGTTCAAGGCGAACACGACGCAACAGTCGTGCCTGCTGCGCGGGCGGGGCCAAGCGGGTAAGCAACAACTTATCGTGCCCTGGCTCCTTACCGAACTGCCTTGTAACTGCCCGTGATACCATCGGCTTGACCACACAGGAACAGAATCACGCCGCAACGCCAAGGCGCATCACAGCCGTGAAGCGTTGCACTATAGCATACAACGGGAGGGACGAAATGACAAATGATGAAATTCGGCGCATGCAGGAGCAGATGCGCCAACAGTACAGCGAGACCACCGACATCATGTTGCGCTCGATGCGCGCCTGGAACGAGTTGATGGCCGCCAGCACTGACCTCGCCTTCGACGTCGTCTTGAAGAACTGGGACCACAGCCGCAGCCTTCGCGGCTCCGCCGAGCAGGCCATTGCTGACGCCATCAAACTCCAGAAGCGCATGAACCGTGAAATGCTCCAAGCCTGGGAGGGCTACTCCAGCGAAGTTAAGGATATCATTGAGCGTAGTGCGAAGTAGTGGGACGCGAGACACGGGATGCGGGATGCGAGACACGGGATGCGAGACACGGGATGCGAGACACGGGATGCGAGACACGGGATGCGAGACACCCCTTCGCCTCACGCCTCACGCCTCACGCCTCACGCCTCACGCCTCACGCCTCACGCCTCACGCCTCACGCCTCACGCCTCACGCCTCA